>JACRKB010000268.1 GCA_016235545.1 Verrucomicrobiota bacterium
CACCTTGGCAACCGGGCGGCGGCGTGGCGGGCTTACAGCCCTCGGCACGGCCTGGCGGGGCCACCTGGGTCTGCGTTCACTACGTTCACTCCACCCCAGGCTGACGAATGACGGGCTTTCAGCCCTGCCGACCCGGGTTGCAAGAAACCGAGATGCGCCCAAGAGCAGGTCGGCCGCCACATTCTCCTTTCCAACCGGGGCGGAAACCGCATCCTCCGCCGAACTTTCCGCCCGGCCTGCTTGGCCGGCGGGCCATCACCATGCTGCCATTTGCGCTGACGATTTTCACCGGTGCCTTCCTGCTCTTCCTCGTTCAACCCCTCATCGGAAAATACATCCTCCCGTGGTTCGGCGGCACGCCAGGAGTGTGGACGACGTGCATGCTCTTCTTCCAGCTCGTGCTGCTCGGGGGCTATGCCTACGCGCATTTCCTCAGCCGCTGGCTCAAGCCGCGCGGCCAGGCCGTGGTGCATCTGGCGCTGCTGCTCGTCTCGCTCGCGGTGCTGCCCATCGTCCCCGCCGACGCATGGAAGCCCACCTCCGGCGAAGCGCCCATCACGCACATCCTGCTGCTCCTCGGCGCGACCATCGGCCTGCCCTACTTCGTCGTATCCACGACCGGCCCGCTGATGCAGTCGTGGTTCTCGCGTCTGAACCCCGGCAAATCTCCCTACCGCCTCTACGCGCTCTCGAACATCGGCTCGCTGCTCGCGCTGCTGGCGTATCCGTTCCTCATCGAGCCGAACATCGCGCGCAAGATGCAGGCCGTGTCTTGGGGCTGGGGGTTGGTGGCCTACGTCTCCAGCGCGGCGTGGTGCGTGTGGCTGCTCTGGACACGCAACCCGGCGGAGGAAACCCCCGCGACCCGAGCGGCAGAGGAGGAGCCGGCGAATGCTCCCTCGCTCCGCCAAAAATTCCTCTGGCTCGCGCTGCCGGCGTGCGCGTCGGCGCTGCTGCTGGCGACGACGAACAAGCTCTGCCAGGACGTGGCGGTGATTCCGTTCCTGTGGATACTTCCGTTGAGCCTGTATCTGCTGACCTTCATCCTGTGCTTCGATGCGCAGCGCTGGTATTGGCGGCCTCTCTTTCTGCCGGCAATGCTCGCCTGCTTCGGCTGGCTCATTTACGTGCTGGCAAACATCAACGAGGTGCGCATCGCGTGGCAGGTGCCGGCCTTCTGCATGACGATGTTTGTCGCGTGCATGGTGTGCCACGGCGAGTTGTATGCGCTCAAGCCGCACCCGCGCTGGCTCACGACCTTTTACCTGATGATTTCCGTCGGCGGCGCGCTGGGCGGCTTCCTCGTGGCCGTGGTTGCGCCGCACGTCTTCACCACTTACGCGGAACTGGCGTGGTCCTGCGCCGCCTGCGCCGTGCTGGTGTGGCTCGTCTGCCTGCCGGACTGGCGCGTGCCGAACTTCCAATGGTGGCGCTTCCACGCGTGGATGGCCGGCTCGCTCGTGGCGATGGCCGTGTGCCTCGCGTTCTTCATCCAGAGCCATGAGAAGGACAACGTCGTCGAGAGCACGCGCAACTTCTACGGCGCGATGTCCGTGCTCGAATACGGCTCCGAGACGCCCGGCTCCCGTTACCTCCTCCTCCAGCACGGCCGCATCACTCACGGCTTCCAGCTCACCGACCCCGACCAGCGCCGCCGCATCACCAGCTACTACGGTGAGCAGAGCGGCATCGCGCTCGCCATCCGCAACTTTCCGCGCCCGCAGAAGCGCATCGGCGTCGTGGGCCTGGGCACCGGCACAACCGCGGCGTTCGGCGAGAAGGGGGATTACGTCCGCATCTACGAGATCAACTCCGAAGTCAGACGCCTCGCCACAGGCACCAACCGCTTCACCTTCGTCCACGACACCATCGCCCTCGGCGGCAAGGTGGACATCATCCTGGGCGACGCCCGCCTCTCGATGGAACGCGAGGAAGCCCAGCGCTTCGATGTCCTCGCCCTCGACGCCTTCAGCAGCGACGCCATCCCCGTGCATCTGCTGACGAAGGAAGCCGTGGCCATCTACGGCAAGCACCTCGCCCCCGACGGCGTGCTCGCCATCCACATCTCCAACCGCTACCTCGACCTCGAGCCGGTCGTGGAAAACCTCGCGAAGGAATTCGGCTACCAGCGTCTCTCCATCTCCGACGGCGAGGGCGAGAAGGACTGGTGGATATACAGCTCGACGTGGGTGCTGTTGAGCAAGAACAAGGATTTGATGACTCTCATCGCCAGCCGCAGCGAGACGGCGGACAAGGAACCCTCCAAGAAAGTTGTCCCGCTCTGGACAGACGACTACGCCAGCCTGCTGCCCATCATGAGCTGGTGAGGTGGGAGGAGCGCGGCACTGTCGCAGACCAGCCGCAGCGCGTGGATGAAACGGAGCCATGCAGTTGAGCCACGGATGGAACACGGAACAGCAGGTGACGGGCGCAAATCAGGTTTTGAGCAAAAGCGAGAGATGTTCGTTCTCCTCGCGTAGCGAGGGTTTGAAGGTAGCCGTGGGTTTCAACCCACGGTTCGGTCCAACGCCAACCCGCGTCGCGTAGCGACGCTTGAACCACCCGCCTTCTCCACCCTTTCGTGGCCGGCGTTCCGGCGTCGCTACGCGACGCAAAACTATCGCACGCCGATCCGTGGGTTGAAACCCACGGCTACCATCAGGGGTCGCTACGCGACCGTTCAAAAGCTGGCTTGCGCCCACATCTCTCCGAAATTTCAATTTTCCCTTTCCACCCCGCGCGCCGGGATTAGAGTCCGCCATGCCTTCGGACTTTGACCAATCCGAGTTTGTGGACAGCGATGTCCTCACCAGCGCCCGTCCCGCCGTCCGCGCCACCACCATGAGCGAACCCACAGCCAGCTCCGCCAGCCGTCCGCCCAGCCGCGAGGAGCTGGACCTGCGGGTCTCCGACGCACAGCACCAGCTCGCCGAGCTGAAGCGCAAGCAGGACGAGCTGGAGCGCGAGCGCGCCGGGCTGGAGGAGGCGCGCCGCCGCCGCGTCGAATTGCAGACGGGCCGCGAGGAAATGCTGCACCACCTCGCGCGCGGCCTCGTGCTGCTGGAGGAATCAGAACTCAAGTCCCGCCGCGACGCCGAGCAGATGGCGAAAAGCCTGGCCGGCCTGCGCGAATCGCTCGCGAAGGTTCAGGCCGTGAACGAGGAATCGTGGAGCGCGGAAGCCTACAACGTGGAGCTCACCCGAGCCCTCACCGCCATCGAGAACGCCCGCATGGAGTGGAATGGAGCGCGACTCAAATGGCCGGTGCTCGACGGTGCGCTGACTTCAGCCATGAACGCCGCCGCCGGCCCCACCAAAATCCAGGGCCATTTCCTCGGCGCACAAAGCTTCGGCGAGCTGTGCCGTCTGGGCTTCGCCCTCACCTGGCCCGTGGCGGTGGCCGTGCTGCTGGGCGCCGCGCTGATGGTGCTGCTGCGCCGCTGAGGGCTCCGGCCATGTCCTTGTTCCGAAAAAAGCCCGATCCGCTTTCGGATCGCGCCCGCGCCCTCGAAGCCGAAATAGCCGCGCTCCAGGTGCAGATCAAACAGGCCGAGTCCGGCCAGCCGCTCTGGCCCGGCACACCCAGGCTCCGTTCCCCCGCGATGCCGACAGGTCAGAAAACCGTGTCCTCGCCCGTGCCTGCCGCGCCGGTCTTCGAGGACGTGGATCAGAAGCGACTCAAGGCATCCGCACCATTCACTCCACCTGCCGGACCGCACCCCGAACTCGGCCCCCGACCACGCGACCTTTCCTCCACCGTCCAAAACCTCAAGCGCCGTTTTGGCCTCACGCCGGCCAGCAACCCCAAACTCGTGAAACTCCTCGACTCCGGACAGATTCAGGGACTGCGCCCGCTCCGTTATGAGAGGCGCGTCGCCCGCAACCGCTTCTTCCTCCTCTCCGCGCTGCTGCTGGGGGTGCTCTACGGATTGTTCAAGGCCATCGTGGGCGGGCGGTGAGCGAGGGGCGGAATTTTGATTACGGGCAAGATGAAGATTGAGAACAATATCCAGAACGGAACCAATTAGTTGACCCACGGATGGAACACCGATTACACGCGAAGCGGCAGGCGGCTTTCTTGACGATGCCTGCCGTATTTACCACGACCGTTTGGTGTGAGCGTTCGTCTCCTTGGAAAGTTGCCTTTTCCGCATCCCTGCCCGTGTTTCATCTGTGTTCCATCCGTGGCTGACAACTCGTTCCGCCCAATCCTTCCCCCATGCCGCGCCCGCCCGAAATCCTCCACGCCGCGCTTCTCCCGACGCCGTTCGGCGATTTCCTCGCGCACTTCTCGGCGGAAGGACTGGCGCGGCTCGACTTCCCGGTGAAGCGCGCCATCAGCGACGCCAAACCAGCGGATGAACTCCCCGAGCCGTTCCGCGACTGGGCGGATCAAACTCAGTCCGTCCTGCAAACCGCATTGACCTCCCCGCCGCGCCGCGCACCCAAGCTCACGCTGCCGCCGCTGGATTTGTCACAGGGAACCAAGTTCCGCCTCCGCGTCTGGCCGGAGCTGCTGCGCATCCCGCGCGGCGAGACGCGCAGCTACGGCGAAATCGCCGAAGAGCTCGGCAAGCGCCGCGCCGCCCGTGCCGTGGGGGGAGCCTGCGGTGCGAACCCGATCCCAGTGCTCATCCCCTGTCACCGCGTGCTCGCCGCGAATGGCGGGCTGGGCGGCTTCTCCGGCGGCTTGGAATGGAAGCGCCGGCTGCTAGAACTGGAAGGCGTGCTGCTGACGTGATGGCCAGAGAGGCGACGGGCTTCTGACAGCCGAACATGGCCTCGCCCCGCCGGGGTGCTGGGCCGCTATTGGCAAAGCTCTGAAAGGGCGACACAAAACGTTCCGCCCCTTCAGGGCGGCGATGTTACCACGCCGCGACACGAGGGCTGCCCGGGGCTGTCATGTCTGAGGCTTTCAGCCTCAACCTCGGAGTTCGGGCCAATGGCTGGCAACCTTCCAGGTTGGCCCGATTCCCCTGCTTGCAAGAAATCGAGATGCGCTGGGATGGCGTCCCACCGTTCACCGCAGCTTGGACGCGATCATTTCCGCCGTGCGATCTGCGGCGCCCTGGTTGCGCTGCACCACGCGCAGCGCGTTTGCGCCAAGCTCTTCGCGGCGGCCGGAGTCCGAGAGCAGCGTGGCGAAGGCTGCTTCCAACGCGTCGGCGTCGGACACCTGCACGGCTCCGTCGTTCGCGATGAACTCGGCGGCGATGGGGCGGAAGTTTTCCATGTGCGGGCCGAAGAGCATGGCCTTGCCCAGCGCGCCCGGCTCGATGGGGTTTTGGCCGCCCTTCGCGGTGAGGCTCTTGCCGACGAAGACAAGTGTGGCGTGCCGGTAGAAGTGGCGCAGCTCGCCGGTGGTGTTGACGAGCAGGCACTCCACGGTGGCGGGCGGGAAGGTTTTGCCTGCTGTCAGTTCCGTGCGCAGTGCGAGGCGGAGGCCGGTGGGGCGGAGTGATTCGACGACGGCCTGTGTGCGCTCGAAGTGGCGCGGGACGAGCACGAGGAAGAGCTTCGGGAAGCGCTGGCGGAGGCGGAGGAACATCCGCGCGAGCAGGACTTCCTCGCCTGCATGCGTGCTGCCGGCGACGAGGAGCTGCGCGTCGCCGGGCACGCCGAGCAGGTGCAGCAGCGCGGGCACGTCGAGCGATGCGCCGCCGGTGGGTGCTGCGGCGTCGAACTTCGCGTTGCCGGTGACGTGGATGGCTTCGGCGCGGCAGCCGAGATCGCGGAGGCGGGCGGCGTCTGCGTCGTTCTGCGCGCCGACGGCGGTGAAGTTGCCGAAGAGTTCGCGGAAGAGAAATGCGCCGCGCCGGTAGCCGCGGAAGGATTTGTCCGAGACGCGTGCGTTGGCGAGGAAGACGGGCAGTCCGCGCTCCCGCACTTGCCACAGGAAGTTCGGCCAGAACTCCGCCTCGACGAGCACGAGGGCGGCGGGACGGATCGCCTCCAGCGTGCGGCGCACGGACCACGGGAAGTCCACGGGGTAGTAGATGCGCTGCACATCGGCGGGAAGTTTCTTCTCCAGTTCGCCCATGCCGGTGGACGTGGTCGTGGACACGAGAAATTTCCAGCCAGCCAGACGGGGCCGCAGCGCGGCGATGAGCTGGAGGCAGACGTTCACCTCGCCGACGCTCACGGCGTGGAGCCAGAGGAGTTGCGCGCCGGCGAGAGGCTGCAGTTTGCCCGGCTCGATCCGGCCAAAGCGCTCGCCGAACCCGCGCTGCCAGCCGCCGCGCCGCCACATTTTCCAGAAATAATACGGCGCGCTCAACAGGAAGAAGACCGGGAAGAGCAGGTTGTAGAGCAGCCGCATGGGCCGCAGGTTGGAACAAAACGCGGTGTCGTTACCAAGCTTAAAAGCAGGCGCGTAACGAGCCGGAGCGCCCGCCGGAATGAAGTCTTGAGCAAAACGGCTCGGGTGCTAGCCTCGCTCGCGAAGTCCACTGGAATGAGCGAAGGCAAAAAATCACTGAAGATGGTGTCGTGCGGCCGATGCAGCGCGAAGAACTTCATCCCCAGCGACCTGCCCTCCTTTGAGACGCAGCCCTGCAACAAGTGCGGCGGCCCGGTGATGATCACCGTGAAGCTGCGGCAGTTCGAGCTGCGCGGAGTCATCGCCTCCGGCGGCATGGGCACGGTCTTCCGCTCCTACGACTTGCACCTCAACCGCCAGGTCGCGGTGAAGCTGATGAAGCCCGAGATCGCCGTGGACCCCATCCAGGTCGAGGCCTTCAAGCGCGAGGCGCGCGCCTGCGCCGGGCTGAACCACTCGAACATCATCCACATCTACGCGTTCGACGAGGCCGATGGGCAGAAGTATCTCGTCATGGAGCTGGCCGACAACGGCACGTTCGACGGGCGCATCGAATCACAGGGCCGCGTGGACGAACTGCTTGTGCTCGATGTGGGCATCAAGATCGCCTCCGCACTCGACTGCGCGAACCGCCACGGCCTGCTGCACCTCGACATCAAGCCGGGAAACATCCTCTTCAACAACGACGAGCCGCCGGAGCCAAAGCTCGTGGACTTCGGCCTGGCCCAAAGCTCCGAAGGCGGGCGCGACCCGGACGCTGGCGTCTTCGGCACACCCTATTACATCGCGCCGGAGCGCATCTCGCTCCAGACCGAGGATTTTCGGTCCGACATGTATTCGCTGGCAGGCACCCTCTATCACGCGCTCACCGGACACGTGCCCTTCGAGGCGCCCACGGTCAACGACGTCGCGATGGCTCATGTCGAGCAGCCGCTCAAGCCGCCCATCGAGGAACTGCCTGAAATCCAGGAGAAGACCAACGAAGTCATCTGTTGTGCGATGGCGAAGAACCCGGACGACCGCTACCAAAGCTACGACCAGTTCATCATGGAACTCACCGCTGCGCGCAGCCACCTGCTCATCCAGAAATACGCCAGCGCGGAGTAGGGCCGCTGGGGGCGTTTGCCTCGGAGTGGCGGAAACTTTCTTGCGGCTCTCCGTCGCTCACTTCTCGACCGGCTTGCCCGCTGCCTTCCAGCCGTTGAAGCCCGGCGCGAGGTCCACCACAGACTTGAATCCCAGCGTCTTCATCTGGCCCGCCGCGTTCGCGCTCCGGCGTCCCGAGGCGCAATGGACGAGGTAGGTCTTCGACTTGTCCAGCGCGGCGAGCTGCTTCTCGAAATCCGCGTCCAGCACATCGAGATTCACCGCGCCGGGGATGTGGCCAGCCTTGAACTCATCCTCCGTCCGCACGTCGAGGACTGCGTGTTTCTTCCCCAGCCAAAGCTGCTCGAAGTCCGCCACGCCCACGCGGCGGAAGCCGGTCGGCTCGCTTGCAGACGCCGGCCTTGGCTGCGCAAGCGCCCACTGCACGGCATTCAAGAGCAGCCGGTTGAACGACTCGTTTTCAAAATCCTTCGCGTGCCCGAGCGAGGTGTAAAAGACCGGCGTGCCCTTGAAGCTGTGCGTCCACGCGACCGGCTCGGCCGGCCTGCCTTCGATGGAACCCATCAGCAGCACCTTGGCGTCCGCTGACAACGGAGTGTTCCGGTAGAGCGAGCCGGGCGTGGCAAACTCCCCCGCCACACCTGCGAGGATCGGGTGCCCCGCCGCCCCCGGCAACACGCGCACGGTCGTCGCGAGCTGGTTGTTGTGATGGTTTTGATAGTTGCCACCGAGCACCTCGCGGTCCCACTCCTTCCAGTTCTCGAACGCGTGGCTCGCCGTGCGCAAGCCGATGATGGGCCGCCCGGACGCGGCGTATTTTCTGAACTGCGCAAGCTGCTCCTCCGGCAGCGTCATGCGCCGAATGAAAAGAATCGCGAGGTCGGCGGTGTCGAGAACCTCCAGCCCGGCGATCGTCTGCGCCTTCGGGTCAGCGGGCCGCCGGAGCAAAACGCACCTCGCACCGAGCTTGGACTCCAGCTGCTTCTGAAGCAGCGGCAGCGACTCGGCGGACTTGTATTCGAACTCGCCGCTGATAAGCACGATGCTCGGCGGCTTGGCTGTCGTGGCGGCGTGAACCTGGAGGCACAGCAGCCCGAGCAGTGACAGGCTGACAACAGATCGGAACGCAGCTTTCATGGTGGGGCTTTGATAGGCGCGGGACAGCGAACTGTCGAGCGGCAAGGCAGACCGCAGAGCAGGATTAAGATTAGGATTACGAGCAAGAGTAAGAAAAGCCGGCGCCCTGCGCAGCCACTTCCCCTCGTAATCCTAATCCTAATCTTAATCCTGCTCCTCCCATTTTCCCTCCCTGACAACCGCCAGCCCGCCCGCTACGCTCCCGCCCGTGTCCGCCGCAATCCAGACGCTCGGCATCATCGCCGGCACCCGCACCCTGCCGCTGCTGCTCGCAAAGCAAGCCCGTGCGATGGGCATCACGCGCGTCGTCGCCGTCGCGTTTGAGGGCGAGACCGACCCGGCGCTCGCCGAGCTCGTGGACGACCTCGTCTGGCTGCGCGTGGGCCAGCTCGGCAAGCTGATCTCCGCCTTCACCGAGCGCGGCGTGAAACACTGCGTCATGGCCGGGCAAATCGCGCCGAAGAACCTCTTCGACCTCCGCCCTGACTTGCGGGCCGTCGCTCTGCTCATGAGGCTGAAGGAGAAAAACGCGCACACGATCTTCGGCGGCATCGCCGACGAGTTGATGAAGGAAGGCGTGGAACTCATCCCCGCCATGCCTTGGCTGCAACCGCTCATGGCCGGCCCCGGCTTCGCGCTGGGCAAGCAGTTGAGCGACGACGAGTCCGCCGATGTGCAGTTCGGCTTCCGCATCGCGAAGGAAATTTCCCGGCTGGAAATCGGCCAGACCGTCGTGGTCAAAGGCGGCACCGTGCTCGCGGTCGAAGGCTTCGAGGGGACGGACAAGGCGCTTGCTCGCGGCGGCGAACTCGCTGGCAAGAGCGGTGGAGCCGTCGCCGTGAAAGTGGCGAAGGAACAACACGACTTGCGCTTCGACATCCCCTGCGTCGGCCCGCAAACGCTCGAAGTCTGCGCCGCCAGCGGCGTCCGTGTGCTGGCCTTCGAAGCAGGCCGCACGCTCCTCCTGGAGCAAGACGTGATGGAGAGGCTTGTGCGGCAACACGGCTTGTCACTCGTCACGGTCGCGGCGAAAAAGTAGTCAGTCGAGTCTCAGTAGCCGGGGGTTGATCGAGTCGGCGACCGACACCCCCCGGAGCAGGCGATGGATGGTCACGACCCCAAAAGGGGGCGCAGAGCGGCTGGTGGGATCCCCGTGCTGGCACCCCGCTGGGGTGCAGGAGCCCAACCGACGCCACCGGGGGGTGTCGCTTCACTCAACCCCCGGCCAATGGCTGGCAAGCCTCCGGCTTGCGGAACTGGACACCTGGGCTGCATGAAGCTGAGTGGTGTCCCGTGGCATCAAGCGATGGAATTATTCCTCTCGACGCCCCGCGTGCGAGCCGTTAGACAGTCCGCCGCGTCGCTGGGAACTTCGGTGCGGCGGCGCAAATCGGCCAGCCCCAACAGCGCGCCGGCGGCTGCCGGAAACAGGGCTTGACGCCCTCCGGCACGTTGCCTAAAGACAACCAACTAAACGAACACAAACATGGCTGACAAAACCATTGAGCAGAAGGTCAAGGACATCATCGTCGAGCAGCTCGGCGTCAACGCCGATCAGGTAGTCCAGGAGGCCAAGTTCATCGAGGATCTCGGCGCGGACTCCCTCGACACCGTCGAGTTGATCATGGCTCTCGAAGAGGAGTTTGGCATCGAAGTGCCCGACGAGGAGGCCGAGAAGCTCGTCAGCGTCGGTGACGTCACCCGCTACATCGAGGACTCCAAGAAGTAGGCGGCAGCGCTTTCTCCGGGGCAGCCGGGCTGACACCAGCGCGCTGCCCCTTTTTGTTTTATGGCAAGCAACGGGTCGGACCGCAGAGTCGTCATCACGGGCCTTGGCACAGTCACTGCGCTGGGGCACGACATTGACACGTTCTGGAAGAACATCATCGAGGGCCAGTGCGGCATTGATCGCATCGCGTCCTTCGACCCCGCAGCCTACGACTGTCAAATCGCTGCCGAGGTGAAGGACTTCGACCCCACTCCCGCCTTTCCCTCGCCCAAGGAAGTCCGCCGCACCGACCGCTTTGCCCAGTTCGGCATCTACGCCGGCTGGCGCGCCCTTCAGGACTCCGGCATGGACCTCGACAAGCTCGACCGCGACCAGATCGGCGCGTTCATCGGCTCGGGCATCGGGGGACTCCAGACCCACGATGTGCAGCACACCGTGCTGATGAACAAAGGCCCGGGCCGCATCTCCCCCTTCCTCATCCCGATGATGATCCTGAACATGGCCTCCGGCGTGTTCAGCATGTATTACAAGCTGCGCGGCCCCAACCTCGCCACCTGCTCCGCCTGCGCCTCCAGCACCCACGCCCTCGGCGAGGCCTGGCGCTATGTCAAGATGGGCGATGCGAACGCCATCTTCGCCGGCGGCACCGAGGCCGCCGTCTGCGAGATGGGCATCGGCGGATTCGCCGCCATGCGCGCCCTCTCCACCCGCAACGCTGAACCCAAGCGCGCCTCCCGTCCGTTCGACAAGGACCGCGACGGCTTCGTCATGGGCGAAGGCGCAGCCGTCCTCGTTGTCGAGGAACTCGAGCACGCCAAGGCCCGTGGCGCTCGCATCTACTGCGAAATCGTCGGCTACGGCAACACCGCCGACGCCAACCACCTCACTGCCCCCGCCCCCGAGGGCGAAGGCGCGGCCCGCTGCATGAAGATGGCCCTCCGCAGCGCCGGCCTCCGCCCCGAGGACATCAACTACATCAACGCCCACGGCACCAGCACCCCGCAGGGCGACGTCTGCGAAACGCAGGCGATCAAGACCGTCTTCGGCGAGCACGCGAAGAAGCTCGCCGTCAGCTCCACCAAGGGCGCGACCGGCCACCTGCTCGGAGCCGCCGGCGCGGCGGAAATGGCTCTCTGCGCGAAGGCACTCCAGATGCAGATCGCCCCGCCCACGCTGAACCTCGACAACCCCGATCCGCAGTGCGACCTCGACTACGTGCCGCACACCTCGCGCGAGATGAAGATCGAGGCCATTGCGAACAACTCCTTCGGCTTCGGTGGCCACAACGCCACCGTCATCGCCAAGCGCTTCGTGGGTTAGCCGGAGCGAGGGCGGGTGGACTCCCTCTCTTCCCTCAGAGGAAGGAGAGGGTTGGGGAGAGGAGGGCCGTAGAGCGCCGGAACTGCCCCTCTCCCCGGCCCTCTCCCCACTCGTGCCTCGCGGGGAGAGGGAGCTATCGGGGTCGAGTTGCGCCCCCATCGCCTCTTCACTATTTACTAATCACTCCTCACTAATCACTTTCCTTTCCCGTGCCGCTTCCGCCGCTCATCGAGATCATCCCGCTCACGTCCCCCGTGCGCGCGGAGATCACCGTGCCCGGCTCCAAGAGCATCACCAACCGCGCTCTCATACTCGCCGCGCTGGCCGACGGGCGCACCACTCTGCGCGGCGCGCTCTGGAGCGAGGACACGCAGGTGATGGCCGATTGCCTGCGCGCGCTCGGCTTCACCGTGGACGTGCAGCCCGACCCCGCCGAGTCCTGCAACCGCACCATCACCGTGGACGGCCTCGGCGGACGCCTCCCGCGCGCGGGCACGGTAGCGCAGCCGCTGGAGTTGTTCGTGGGCAACGCGGGCACGGCGGCGCGCTTCCTCGCGGCGATGGTCTGCCTCGGCGACGGCGTGTATCGCCTCAGCGGCGTGCCCCGGATGCACGAGCGCCCGCAAGCCGCGCTCTTCGCCGCCCTGCGCGAGCTGGGCTACCGCGTGGACTCCCCGAACGACAAGCTGCCCGCCACCCTCTTCGGTAGGAGACGACGTGAGGAGTCTCTAACTAGTTCCCCAGAGCCCAAACCCAAGACCCAAGACCCTAATCAGAGACTCCTCACCTCGTCTCCTACGGGGAAGTGTTCCGTCAGCGTCACGGAGAGCTCACAGTTCGCCTCCGCGCTGCTGCTGGCCGGCGGCGTGGGCGGGTGGCAGGTGGAAATCACCGGCGCGAACGAGGACGAACTGCCCTACGTGGACATGACCCGCGAGCTGGTGAAGGTCTTCCCGGCCAAGGGCGGCGAGTTCCAAATCGAGCCGGACGCTTCGAGCGGGAGTTATTTTTTTGCGGCGACGAGTTACGAAGTGCTCAATCAAACTGAGCACGATTCTCCGGACGACCTCACGTTCATCTGGGAAACAACCTACGCCCGGACCATTTCGGTCCGTAACTGGCCGCAGTCTGGCTGGCAAATTGATGCCAAGTTTCCGGAATTCCTGACGCACGATGATGGCTCCGTGATACCGAGCCCTGAACAGAGCACGGCAGAGGTTCAGGCTCTGGTCTGCAGTGAGCAACAAGCGCGAGAATACAAAGAGTATCTTGAGCGGTTCGAGAAGGAGTTCGGCACCCCGACCATTTCTCGCCGAACCGACTTGGGCGACAGCATCATGACCGCGATAGTCCTTTCGCCAAGGTCCCAACTGAAGACGACCTTCACCGACCTCGGCCGCCTGCGCGTGCAGGAGTGCGAGCGCGTCGTCGCGTTACGGACGGAGCTGACCAAGTGCGGCGCGAAGGTCACCGAGGAGGGCGACACGCTGACGGTTTTCCCCTCCGCGCTCCACGGCGCGGAAATCGAAACTTACGACGACCATCGCATGGCGATGTGCTTCGCGGTTCTCGGCTTGAAAGTGCCCGGCATCAAAATCAAGAATCCCGCCTGCGTGAAGAAGACCTTCCCCAACTTTTTCCAGAAGCTCGCCACCCCGCCCCCCCACGGCCTCGGCGCCGAAATCCGCGACGCCGCCACCGGGCGCAAGCTCGCGGTGGAGGAGTTGTTTGCCGACTGATGTCCCCATGAGCATCGGCCTCCCCTCACGCGCCCAACCGGCTGTGTCCGAAGCCACGCCGGAGGCGTGCCGGAACTTAGCCGGGGGCAAGCGAGCCAAGGCGAGCGCCGCCCCCGGTTCGCGCCCCAATTATTATTGCACCCTGAAGGGGTGCCGGAAATTCTCCCGCACCCCTTCAGGGTGCATTGTTCTCCGTTGCGTTGACCGGGGGCGTCGGCTTTCAGCCTTGCCCCCGGCTAAGTTCCGTTCGCCCTCCGGGCGGGGGCTTCAACCCGAAACTCAAAACCCGAAACCCGAAACCCCATTTTGACCAAACCCTTCGTCATCGCCATTGACGGGCCCAGCGCCAGCGGCAAGGGCGTCACCTCCCGCCGCCTCGCGCAGATGCTCGGCCTGCTCACCGTGGACACCGGCGCGATGTATCGCACGCTCGCGTGGCATTGCCTCCGCATGAAGGTGGACGTGAACGACGACAAGAAAGTCGCCGCGCTCTGCCGCAAGTGGAAGACCTCGCTCGTCGTTGCCGATGCCCACGTGCGCCTGCTGGTGGACGGCTATTATCCCGCGCAGGAAATCCGCACTTCCGAGGCCAGCGCCGCCGTTGCCCACGTCGCGCAGATTCGCGCCGTCCGAGACTGGATGAAGGCCAAGCAGCGCGAGTGCATCCAGTTCGGCAGCCTCGTCATGGAGGGCCGCGACATCGGCTCGAACATCTTCCCGGAGACGGACTACAAGTTCTTCCTCGACGCCAGCCCCGAGGTCCGCAAGTTCCGCCGCGAGCGCGACGGCGTGAAGGAAGACGTCCACGCGCGTGACAAGCGCGACAGTTCGCGCGCGCACTCGCCGCTCATGCCCTCGCTCGGCGCGATGCTCATAGACAACTCGCACCAGGTCGTGCAGGAGACGTGCGACATCATGCTGGAGGAACTCAACGTGCGGCGGAAGGCGAACCGGCTCGCACCGCTCAAGCCCGTGGCGTGATGAGTGCGAACCAACGGAGTGTTGGAGTGTTGGAGTGTTGGAGTGCTGCTTTCCAACGCTCCATTACTCCATCACTCCATTACTCCGTTCCCTCCCGGTGAAGCCCGTCTATCGCCTCACCTGGCTCGCCGCGCGCGCCTGCTATGCGCTCTGGCATCGCTGGCGAGTCTTCAACGCCGGACGCGTCCCGCTCACCGGCCCGGTCATCCTCGCAGCGAATCACGGCAGCTACCTCGACCCGCCGCTCATCGGCAGCGGCGTGCCGCGCCCCATCAACTACCTCGCTCGGGAGTCGCTCTTCCGCTTCCCCGGCTTCGGCTGGTATCTGCGCCAGCTCAACGTCGTGCCCGTGGACCGCGATGGCGGCGGTGCGGCGGGCTTGAAGGGCATTCTGGATCGGCTGCACGCCGGTGGCGCGGTCATCCTCTTCCCCGAAGGCACGCGCACGAGCGACGGCCACTTGCAGCCCGCGCGCGCCGGCATCGGCCTGACCGTCATCAAGTCCGACGCGCCCGTGGTGCCCGTGCGAGTCTTCGGCACCTTCGAGGCGTGGCCCCGGCACCAGAAGTTCCCCCGCCCACTCCGTGTGCAAGTGAAGTATGGCGAGCCGCTGGATTTCAAGGCGCTGCGCGAGGAGGCCAAAACCTGCACCAAGCCGCGCTTGAAAGTGATTTACCAGGAAATCGCCGACGAACTCATGGCAGCGATTGCGAAGCTGGAGCCAGTGGAAGACGTGAAATAGCCCGCTGCTTGGGAAGCATCCTCGCCCAAGCTCGGCAAGGCTTCCGAGTGTGTGGTGCGCCACGGACATTGAGTGGAATCAACGTAGAGGTCAATGTCGTCCACCGACTTGCCCGCTCCCAACGCTGCCTGTAGCCCGCCGCCGCCGCTGGGCGTGTCCAGCACGGACTGAACCCGAACTCCGAAATGGATTGGCCGCGAAAGGGCGCAAGGAGCGCAAAGGCAAGTTTCTTACAGAAGAACGGGGCGGTTAATCCCGAATTCCGAAGTCACAGGCTGAAGGCCTGCCACATAACAGCCCAGGGCAACGCCTTGGGTGAAAGGAACGAAGCCTCGCCGCCCTGAAGGGGCGGAACATTTTTGTGCCGCCCTTTCAGGGCTTAGCCGCTCGTGGTCGTATGTCCCGGGGCGTTGGCCCGGGCTGGTTTGTTGTGCTCCTTCGGAGCGCAGACTTCGGAGTTCGGGTTAATAACAGTCCCAGCTCCAGTCATCCCAGACTCGGCTCCTTTGCGCTCTTTGCGGCCAACTTCGGCAATCAGGCTGAACCTAGATTCCGCAGTTGAACCTCACGCAAAGGGCGCAAAGGGCGCAAAGGAAAAGGCTTTTGAAACCGCGACCTCTCACCCATTGGGTGAAGACTGCCGGCGCCTG
>JACRKB010000270.1 GCA_016235545.1 Verrucomicrobiota bacterium
CGGAGAGATGTTCCCGCAACTTCGCTGCGTCGGCGGCGATGGCGGGGTCCACCTTCTCGGTGACGGCGAGCAACACCTCCACCACGCGGTGCGCGGCCACATGGCTCCCGATGCGGCTATGCTGACAACTGCCCGCGCCGTCGGAGACGCAGAGGACGGTGGCGCGGTCATGGGCATCGAAGGCGAGGGAATCTTCACGGTGGGTGCCGCCATTCGCGTGCATGCGTCCGCGCCGCGATGCGCCGGCTGCGCGCCAGCCGGGGAGGACGCGCTCGAAGGCGACCGCATCCGCCGCCGCGACCTTCCGCAGCTCCGGTGCGTGGGCCGCAATGGCGGGCGGGCACCACGGCTCCTTGGCCGGGAGGTTTTTCCAAGTGGCGGGCTTGGGAGGCGTGGTGGCGGGGGCCGATGGCGTCTTGGACTGCGGCGGGAAGCGGAGCGCCACGCCGCTTTCACCTCCAGCGGAGCGGTCGGGTGTGGCCGCCGGTTCCGCTCCGCGGGAAGCCAAAGCGGTGTCGCCGCTGCGCTCTGCCATCGCAGTCCCAAGACGCGCGTCGTCCTTCGGGGGCGGTTCGGATTTGCCCGAATCAACTGCGGGCGGCGCGGTTTTGACCTTGTCCGCCGGGGCGGAGATCACGGCGGAGGCCGGGACGGTCACGGCGATGGTCGGAGGCTGGAGTTTGACCTCCTCGCGCGGGATGAACACAGTGGCCCCGGACTCGGCGATGTTCGGCGGGAGCTTGGCGGGGCGGTCTGGGGCGGCGGCGGCGGCAGGGGCGTGGGTTTCCGGTCTCTGTTTTGGCGTTTCCGCTGCCTTAGAATGGTCTGAATGTGTCTTCCAGGTGCTTTCCGGTGTCTTGAAAGTGGTTTCCGGTGTCTGCAAGGCGGTTTCCGCTTTCCTGGAAGTTGTTTCCGAACCATTGAAAGCTGTTTCCGCTGTCGGAAAAGTGGTTTCCGCTGTCGGAACAGAGGTTTCCGCAGCGGAAGATGACATTACTACAGCGGAAGAGGCCTCGCCGACACCGGAAACAACTTTCAGGACACCGGAAGATGGTTTTACTTCAGCGGAAACTTCATTTCCAACACCGGAAGATGGGTTTTGGACAGCGGAACCGGCCTTTGTGGATGCGGATTGTTCATTGCCAGCACCGGAAGGCGGCTGGCCGGCAGCCCCCGGAGCCTTGGGAGCGGCATCTTTGCCGTCGGCGGGCTTGTCGGCCTTGGGTTTGCGGAACCAGTCGAGCATGGCTCAGGCGGGGAAAGGCCAGCGGACGGCTCCGTGCCTTGTGTTCCCGAAGCAGTGGAACGGTCTCACGGATGAATCACAATCTGCGGCGGGGGCGGCGGGAGGGCGATGCCTTCGGCGGGCACCGTGGGCGCAGCCGGTGCTCCGGGCACGGGCGGCATCGCGCCGGGGGACGGGGCGGGCGCGCCGATTTTCTGGCTGGTCTGCTTGATGGAGGCGCTCACCCACTTGAAGAACTGCTTGAAGGCATCCGGGGTCATTTCCTTCATCACGAGGACGGTCTCGGTGCAGTGCTTGAGCACGTCGGGGTCGGCCTTTTCGCCGCAGGCCACGGCGATGAGGTTGCCGGGGCGGCGCTGCTTGACGGTGGCGGCGTGGGCTTCCCAGTCGTCGGTCGGCTCGCCGTCGGTGAAGATGAAGATGAGGGGTTTCCAGTCGCCCTTCTTCTCGGGCGTCGTCTTCTGGACTTCGCGGTCAATGCAGTCCATGAGGAGCTTGAGGGCCGCGCCGAAGGAGGTGGTGCCGCCGGCCCGGATGTCGGGCGGGACGAAGCTGGTCAGCTCGGTGAGGGGGACGACTTGCTGGGCGTTGGCGTCGAAGGTGATGACGCTGAGGTAGGCGCACTCGACGGCGGAGGGGTCGCCCATCAGCTCGCTGTGGAGGGAGCGGATGCCGGACTTCACGGACTCGATGGGGGCGCCGTTCATGGAACCGGAGCAGTCGGCGAGGATGTAGACGGGGAGGCGGCGGACGGACATGGTGTGGCCTTTGGTTGAGTGGTTGTTTGCTGGCGCGGAGTGTCGGGAGAAGTGGGGGCGGGGGGCAAGGAAATTGGGGGAGGGGAAAGTGATTCGTAATTAGTGAGGAGTCGCGCGGCCAGCACGGAGCCGCGCCGGCGTTCCGACCAAGCACTAATTACTAATCACTTCCCCCTGCCCTCATCGGGCGCGAGGAGTTCGGGTTGAAGCCGCGCGCTTCAGGCTTTCTTCACGAAGCAGGCTTTCAGGCCGATGGAGGTTCCGTCCATCTTGCAGGAGATTTCGTGATCGCCGTCCACCAGGCGGATGGGCTTGGACTTCGTCCCGCCCTTGAGCACCTGCGAGGAGCCTTTCAGCGGCAAATCCTTGATCAGGGTGACGCAGTCGCCGTCCACGAGCACGTTGCCGTGGGCATCCTTGACGACGCGGGCGGCGGGCGCTGCTTCCGGCTCGGGCGGGCGCGCCCACTCGTGGCCGCAGGTGACACATTCCCAGCGGTCAGGGTGGTCCAGGACTTCGGCCATTTCGCACATCGGACAGGCAGGTTTGCTCATGGGGAAAATGGTAGCCCCTCTGAGCGCCGGGACTCAACTGCACGCTTGGCGCGCATCTGCTGAAATTCGCCGCTCGCTAGCCGGGCTTCCGGCTGGCAGGGTCCGGGCAACAGAATGCAAAAGCCAAATTATCAGTTCGAGAAGCGCCGCAAGGAAATGGAGAAGAAAGCCAAGAAGGACGAGAAGCGCCGGCTGAAGCTCGAAGCCAGTCGCTCCGCAGCCGCCTCACCTGCCGTGGATGACCCGGCCCCGGCGGACCCGGTTGAGCCGGCCTGACTCTCGCCCCCGCGCGAAGCTCCCGATGGCGACCGCAAGTGTCATCGCCCGGCTCAGCGCACCTGCCCACTCTGCCCAAACCGCCCGGTCAGTTCCCGAGTCAGCGCAGCGATGAAGTGCTCCTGCGTCTAGCGATGTTCTGGCGGGACAATCGGCCGCACCTGCTCTTCCCACACACACCCGGCAGCGTCCCTGCGAGAAACTAAGACAAGAGAACCCGGGACTTTGCGCTTGAATCCCCGCCGCAATGCCCCCATAAACCCGGGCATTCGGCCCTTTGAACCGTGGCTGACCGCAACGTGACAACCACTCCAAACCCTGTGCACCCCAGCATCGCACGTTCGCCGGTTCCACCCACCTCTCCCGTGTCCATCTCCTCCTTGCGCCTCCCGGTCACCACCCTTCTGGCCCGCACAGCCCGGGCCTGCGGCCTGACCTTGCTCGTCGTCACATCGCTTCTTACCGCCGCGCTGGCCGAGATGCCGGCTTTCCGCTGGGCTTCCCGCGCAGGCGGCACCGGACACGACTACGGCACTGGCATCACGGTGGACAACGAGGGCAATACCTACGTCTGCGGCTACTTCCGCAGCCAGGCCCGCTTCGAGGAATACTCGCTCGCCGGCAAAGGCGAGGCCGACATCTTTCTAGCCAAGTATGACCGCACCGGCAAGCTGGCCTGGGTCCGCCAGGCCGGCGGCAGCGCCGATGACTTCGCACGCGCGGTGGCCATAGACGCAGAGGGCAACTGCTACCTCACCGGCTCATTCCAGTCGCCGACGGTGGATTTCGGCGGCGAATCCGTGAAGCGCAACTCTGACACGGAAATCTTCGTCGCCAAGTTCGACGGCAACGGCAAGGTGCTATGGGTCCGGCAGGCCGGCGGCACCGGCGGCGGCAGCGGCAACGGCATCACCGTCGGCGCGGATGGCTACGTGTATGTCTGCGGCTACTTCTCCGGCGACACCACCTTCAGCGACCTGACTCTCAAAAACTCCGGCTTCAACGACATGTTCGTCGCCCGCTACGACACCAACGGCGAGCTCGACTGGGTCCGCCAGATCGGTGGCCCGGGCGACGATGTCGCCGTGGCCGTGGCCGTGGACGCGCAGGGCAACTCCTACATCACCGGCGGCTTCGAGGACAGCGTCCGCTTCTCCCGCGCCATCACCCTCGACAGCGCCGGGTTGGTGGACAGCTTCGTGGCAAAACTCGACAACACCGGGCGCACGGTCTGGGCGCAGCGCGCGGGCGGACCGAACACCGACATCGGATACGGCATCGCGCTCGACCCCCACGGCAACGTCATCGTCTCCGGTGGCTTCAATGGCACCGAGTCCTTCGCCTCGGAGATGCGCCTGCACGCAGCCTTCCGCTCGCGCAAGGGCACGCACACCGGCTCGTTCAACGGCAAGGGCCTCAAGAGCGAGGGCGGCTCGGATGTGTTTGTCTCCAAGTATGACCAGCGCAGCCGGCTGCTCTGGGCCCGCACATTCGGCGGCAACAAGCTCGGCGCGCCGGAAGCCGGCTACAGCATCGCCGTGGACGCCAGCGGCCACTCACACGTGACTGGCACCTTTGCCGGCAGGGTGCAGTTCGGGAACAACACTCTCTTCAGCATGGGCATCGGCGACATCTTCGTCGCGGAACTCGACCGCGAAGGCCGCGTCATCTGGGCGAGGCAGGCAGGCGCCCAATTCTCCGAGCCGATGGCCGGGCACGGCATCGCCGTGGACCGCGGCGGCAACAGCTACGTCATCGGATACTTTCGCGGCAACATGACCTTCGGCGACCACGTCCTGAAAAGCCTGGGCGAGACCGACATCTTCGTCGCGAAAATCACCGCGCAGTTCAACCCCCGCCGCTGAGCGCGGCGCGCGGTGTTCTGCCGCGCCTTGGAAATCTCCGCCGACTCCGAGGCTCTCGCTCAACCCGGCACAATCACGCTCTTCGCTGATTGCCACTTCGCCGTCGTGCGCAATGCCTCGTCCGCCTGCTCGATGGTGAATCGGTGCGTCACCATTTCGTGAAAGGGAAACTCCCGCTGATGCCGGCGGAGAAATTCAATCCCCGCCTGCAAGTGTCGCGGCTCGCTGGACCATGAGCCGAACACCGAAAGCTGCTTCCGTGTGATGACGTGCGGGTTGAACGCCACCGTGCCAGCGTCGCAATAGTGGCCGAGCACGAGATACTTTCCGCCGTCGCGGCACAACTCCATGCCCTCGACCACCGCGCTCGGGTGGCCCACGCACTCCAGCACCACGTCTGCGCCGTAGCCGCCGGTCAGCTCGCGCACGCGGGCGAGCCGCGCGGCGGGCGTGGGGACTTCCTCCAAATCAATCACGTCGTCCGCGCCGAAGCGCAGCGCCATTTCCAGCCGGTGCTTCGGCGCGCCAATGACGATGACCTTGCCCGCGCCCGCGCTCTTCGCCACCGCCAGCGCCGCGATGCCCACCGGCCCCGCGCCCTGCACCACCACATTGTCCTGCCACGCGATGCCCGTGCGCTCGACGCCGTGGATCGC
The DNA here is from genome assembly GCA_016235545.1 of Verrucomicrobiota bacterium. Taxonomy (GTDB): domain Bacteria; phylum Verrucomicrobiota; class Verrucomicrobiia; order Limisphaerales; family SXTU01; genus SXTU01. The sequence goes on from JACRKB010000270.1 coordinate 5,356, forward strand.
CGTGATGAGCGCGCAGCCCGCGCCGATGACGGACTCGGTCGGCAGATCGTCGGGCAGTTTGAAGATGGTCGTGCGCGGGCGCAGATAGTGGAACTCCGCGTAGCCGCCGAGGAAGTGCGGCGAGCAATCGCACGGGTAGCCGATGCCGTAAGCCCGCCGTTGCGCGCAACGCGTCGGCTGCTTCTTCACCGCGCAGTAGTAGCACTGGCCGCAGGAGACGGCGGAGTTCCACGTCACACGGTCGCCGACGGCGAGCGGCTGGCCGGACCAGTCCTTCTCGACGCCCTCGCCCAGCTCCGCGATGCGCCCGACCGTCTCGTGCCCGAGGATGACCGGCAGCTTGATGGGCAACTGTCCCTGCCACAGATGCACGTCCGTGCCGCAGATGCCGGCCATCTCCGTGCGCACCAGCACCGCGCCCGGCTCGACCGGCGAGGGCACTTCATACGTGTGCAGTCGCAGCGGCGCGTTGAACGCTTCGAGGACAGAGGCTTTGGCAGTGCGCATGGTGAAGGCAGCTTGGCGAACGCGGCACGCTGGCTCAACGCGGAAGTTGCGTAGCACCAGTCTCCGACCCGGCGTGAATCAATCCAGATAACCGCGCTGTGGCAGGAAGCCATGTCGCTCCAAGGCCGCGCCAGCCTGGCGGATGACTTCCGCTGGCAATCGGCTCCCAGCGTGCAAACGCGGCGGCGTCACGTTGGCCGCCGTCGGCCCATGCGCGAAGAAGTGGTCCATCGCCTTGTTCGCGTTGGCAAAGGCGTTGCCATCCGGCAGCCCGGCGACGAGCGCGAAGACTTCCTTCACCACGGCGGAGAGGCGGACGGAGAGGTGTTGGGCTTCGTCGCGACGCCCGGACTTGAGCAACTCGATGACTTGGTGCAGCTCGCGACCAAAGCAGTTCGCGGTGCTGAGAAGGAAGCCGTCGTAAGGCCCGCCGCCGGACTTGAGCCAGCGCGCGTAATCGCCCTCCGCGCCGCGCACGAGGAAGACGCCGCCGAAGTCCTGCCCCGAGTTCGCCACGCGGTCCGCGCCGCTGGTGTCCTTGAAGAGAATGAAGTTCGGGAACCGCGCGGCGAGTTCCGCCAACGTCTCCGGCGACATCTCGTTCTGCGTAACCTGCGGGAGCTGGTAGAGCGCGGTGGGGAAGCCGAGTTCGAGAATGCCAGCCATCGCGTCGCGGATGGTTTGCTGAGGCAAGTCCGCGCCCTTCGGCGGGCAGACGGTGAAGGCGGGCGTGTTCCGTGTTCCGTGTTCCGTGATTACGGCTGAAAACTCTCGGCCATACTCACGCATCACGGAGCACGCATCACGCGCCTCCGTCTTCAGCACGCCAATGAGCAAATGAAGTTCGAGCTTCGCCGTCTGCTCCTTCGCAAGCCCGAGCAGTTCACGGATTTCGCCGTCGGACATTTCCCAGCCATCGCCGGTCGAGCCGGGGATGAGGAAGCCCTTCACATGCGGTGCGAGGTGGCGCAGGTGCGCGGTGATGCGGGCGTGGTCGAGTGAACCGTCGTCGCGGTAGTGAGTGAGCAGCGGGCACCAGAGCGGCTGGATGCCGCGCGGTAAAAGGCGCGCGTGCCAGTCGGCGCGGGTGGTGGGAAGCGGTGGGTTCACGATGAGTTCCGCCTCCTGACCTCGGCGGCTACGGGGTCAGTGCTTCTCCTCAGCGGGCGGCTCGGGCAGCAGGAAGCTGAGGCCGAGGCCGATGGCATACACGCCCGTGCCGGTGATGGCGGCGGCGAGCGCGACTTGCTCGAAGGTGTTTCCGGGGAGCTGCGGCGCGATGATGTTCGCGGTGAGGAACGCCGCCGAGGTGCCAATCATGCGGCCGCCCACGTTGGTCGCGAAGCTGCCGCCGGTGCCGCGCAGGTGCAGCGGAAAAATCTTCGGCAGGTATTCGCCGAAGTAGCTGAACTGCGCCACGGTTAGGAAGCCCGCCGCCGCCATGCCGAACTGGAACAGCCCCGGCTGGTCGCGGAAGAGCCAGATGTAAGTCACCGGGATGACGAGCAGACCGGGCACTTGGAACAGCCGCAGCAGCGTCCCGCGACTCATCGCGACCACGAGCAGCGCGGCCAGCGCGATGCGGCCGCCGAGTCCGCCGAGTTCCTGCCAGAGCTGCACGGTGTTGCCGCGCGCCTTGATGGCGATGTCGAACGGCTCCTGCTTGGCGCGGTTGTCGCCGATCAGCTTGAGCATCTTCTCGCGCTCGATGACGGCCTTCTTCGCGTCGGGCTTGCCCTCGGTGAGCTTCGTCAGGCTGGCGTCCAGCTCGCCGAACTTGTTGGTCGAGGCGGCGAACTGGGCTTTCAGCTCCGCCTTCTTTTCCTCCGGGGTCGCGGGGTTCTCCATGCCATTTCGCATCCCGCGCTGGGCGATGCGAATCTTCGCGCGGTTCGCGGCGACTTCCAGCAAGCCGGGCACTTCAGAAGTAGCCGCACGGAACGGGACCATCACGACGTCGAGCTGCTTGTTCAGTTCCTTCGCCTCGTCTTGCAACGGCTTGAGAGCCGTGCGGTGCTCGGCCATGTCGGCCAGACCGGGCGCGACGCGCAGCGGCGTCATCTGCAACGCGCCAAACGCAGCGCCGTAAGCGCAGGCGGAGAGGGCGGCGGTGACGAGCGTGATGCGCCGCAGCTCGGGTGAGAAGAGTTCCGCGAAGCTCGGGCGCTTGAGCGAGCCGGACGCGCGGCGCTCCAGCCACACCTTTGACTCCGGCACAAACGGCAGTAGCAGGGCGATGGGAATTGCGGGCAGGAATCCGGTGAGCAGCGTGTAGCGCCATGTCGCGTGGGTGTTGAAAATCTCCGGCACGGGCAGCGCGGGCAACTCGTTTGCGTGATTGATAATCCACACGTTGACGCCCGTCACCAGCAGCCCGCCGACGGAGGCGAAGGCCTGCGTGTAGCCCAGCGCGAGCTCCTTCAAGCGCTTGTCGGGGAAGAGTTCGGCCAGCCAGGTGATGGCTGCGATAAACTCGACGCACACGCCGATGAACGTGGTGCAGCGGAAGAAAATGAAGACCGGCAGGGTCGTCGCGAAGGCCGCCGCGCACGGCGAGAAGGCGTAGAGAAAGATGCTGCCCGCCATGACGGTCTTGCGCCCGAAGCGGTCAATGAGCCAGCCGCCCAGCAGGCCGAACGTGCCGCCGCACAGCGCCGTGAGCCAGAGCAGCCGGCCCGTCCACTCGGTGACGACTGGATTGTTCGGCGGCACTTGGAGCAGTTCGGCGATGGCCGGCACGGCGACGAGCGGCGTCATCAGCAGCTCGTAGGTGTCGAAGAGAAAGCCGATGCTGGCGACGGTGAGGATCAGCCACTGTGTCAGGCCGAGCTTGGGCGTGGGAGTCTGCGGAGAACTCATGGGATGGAATTGGACACGAGGCGGGGAAGGTGAACAAGGGTTTTGTTACGCACCCGTATTATCGTGGGAGGGGGAGGATTAAGAGCAAGAGTAAGATTGCGATGAAGAAACCGAGCCACGCGCACCCATACCCCTCTTACTCTTACTCGTAATCTTACTCTTAATCCCCGGTGCAGATCGCCTACTTCAGCGCCCCGCGCAGCACCGGCTCGAAGATGTCCGCCTGGCGCATGAAACCGAGGTCGTTCGCGTGCGATGCGTCGGTGGCCCCCTCAGAGTCGTCCCCGTAAAGATGATCGCCGGCGATGTAGTGCAGCTTCGCGACGCCCTCACTCTTCAACTGCTCGAATGCCGCACGAAGCGCGGCGTGGTTGTCGTCGTGGAATTTCTTCTTCCCCGGCGTGATCCAGTCGTTTGTGAAGCGCCGATCCTCGACGAGCACGATGGGTGTGTTGGGCCGCGCGGATCGAAGTTGCTTCACCAAGGGCACGCACTTGGCGGTCACGTCGGCGGGCTGCATGTTCGGCAGGCAATCGATCACATACACGGCGGCGTCAATTTCCGTCAGCAGGTCTCCGACAGCGGTGTCCATGCGGCCATTGCCGGAGAAGCCGATGTTCATCACGGGCCGGTCGAGGCGGCGGCCGAGGATGGCCGTGTGGACCATGCCGGGTCGCGACGCGCACGCGCCGTGGGTGATCGATGTGCCGTAAAAGATGACGGGCTTCGCCGAGCGCGGGGCAAGCCCCTCGAACTTCGCGCCGGCCGGCACGCCGATCTCGAGCGACTCGATGCCGTTGTAGAGCGGCAGGTAGGCGGCGTATTCGCGCAGCCCTGGAGCGAGGTCGCTTATGATCGTGGCCTCGACCTTCGCAGAGTTGGGCCGCGTCACATTCACCCAACGCCATTCGCCCTTGTCGTTGCGAGCATACAAGTCGAGGCCGCTGACGCCGGTGGCGGGCATGTGCGGCATGGCGAGGTTCGTCTTCGCGAGCGTGTAGCGCGCGTGGATGGATTTCGCGTCGGTCTGGAAGCGCACCATCATCCCGGAGCTGTCGCGGCTCAGGCTCCACACGGCGGGCGTGACCTTGCCCTCGGCCTTCGCGGGGAGACGGTCGAACCAGCGTTTGCGCTCCTGATCGCCCCAGCCGCGCCCTTCCACGCCCCACTTCGTGACATCGTGCCACGCGACCACGATGGGCGCGGGCTTGGGAGCTGAAGGTTTTGGCGCGGGCTTCTGCTGGGCAAGGAGCGGCGTGGCGAGCAGGAGCGCGACGAGGAACAATGGCTTCATAGGCTGTGGTGTTGGTTTGCGGAAACTGCGAACTCAATGGTTGAACACAAACTCCGCCGAGTTCAAGAGCGCCCAGAGGATGTCCTCGGTGGCGGACTGGCGGGTGGCGTCCTTGGCGGTGAAAGCTTTCAGGGCGAGGGCGAGTTCCTCGGACGTGGGCTTGCGGTTGTAGGCGCTGAGGTAGAGGTCGGTCACGATTTGCTCCTCGGTTGATTTGCTGGCGGCGAGCAGACGCGCGCGGCCGTCGGTGGCGGTGACTTTCGTGTTCAGGCGAGCCGAGTTCATCAGGTGCAACGCCTGCACCATGCTGGGCCGGGCGTCGCGGTCGCAGGGGCACTCAGCGCTGCTGTTCGGTCGGCCGAAGGCGTCCATGAACTCGCTGTCCAGCTTGTGGTTCCAGGTCTGAAGCGCGCGCGAACCTTCGGGCAGGCCGGTGAAGTTGTCGCGCGTGCCGGTCACTTGCGTCACCGCGTCGAGGAGCACTTCGGCGGGCAGGCGGCGGCGGTAGCTACGGGAGAAGTTCTTCGTGTCGCCGACGTTCGACTCGTTGGCAGCAGAACTGAGTTGATACGTATGTGAGCGCAGAATGGTCCGCATCAGGTGCTTGAGGTCGAACTTGTGCGCGACGAAGTCCTTCGCCAGCCAGTCGAGGAGCGGCTCGTTCGACGGCGGGTTCGACGCGCGGAAATCATCCACCGGGTCCACGATGCCGCGACCGAAGAAGCTGTTCCAGACGCGGTTCACGGCGGCGCGGGCGAAAAGCGGGTTCTCCGACTGCACCATCCAGTCCACGAGCGCGGCGCGCGGGTCGGTGCCGGTCGCGATGGTCACCTCGGGGCCGTCGGGCGCGCGCGGCTTCAAGTCCTCGCCCGTGACAGGATGCTTCATTGCGACGCTGCTGGTGGCCCAGATGTATTCCGGCTCGCCGCTGATGGGGGCGGAGATGCCCTGGCCCTTGCGCCGCGTGCCGCTGAAGAACGCAGCGAGCTGGTAGTAATCCTTCTGGTCCCACTTCTCGTTCGGGTGATGATGGCACTTGGCGCAGTCCAATCGCACGCCGAGGAAGACCTGGCTCACGAAGCCGCTCGCGTCCTCCGGCGTGCGCTTGTCGCGGAAGAGCGCGGGCGGGCCGAACTTGTGCGTGCTGCCCTGCGCGGTGAGCAGCTCGCGCACAAACTGGTCGTAGGGCTTGTTCTGGCGGAACGAATCGCGCAGCCATTGGTCCATGAGGAAGACCGGCTTCACGCCGACGCGCGACGGGTTGCCGCGCACGAGGTCGCCCCACTTCACGGCCCAGTGGTCGGCCCACGCGGGTTGGTCGAGCAGGCGGTCAATGAGCTTCGCGCGCTTGTCGGGCGACTTGTCTTCGAGGAACGCCATCGTCTCCTCCGCCGTCGGCAGCGTGCCGGTGGTGTCGAGCGATGCGCGCCGGAGAAACTCTTCGTCGGTGCAACCCGCTGACGGCAGGTGGCCGAGCTTTTGCAACCGCTGATAGACGAGGCGGTCAATGTCGTTGTGCGTCGGCAGCGCAGCGAATTGCCCCGCCGGCAATACGCGGTCGCTCGGCACCATCACTGTGCTCACGGCGACGCGTCCGAGGAAGCGCGCCACGATTGCGCCTTCGCCGCTGAACTTGCCCACGCTCACCACGCCCTCGTCGTCCACGGTGGCGAGGGACTTCTCGTTCGAGAGATACTCCGCCAGCTCAGTCACGTCGCGCACGGAGCCGTCCGAGTAGCGCGCCTGGATGAGCAACGGTTGCTTCGCCTCGCGGCGGTAACGGCGCTCTTTCGGAAACACCTCGATGCCCGTGAGCGACGGCTCGTTCGTGCGCGTGTAGGGCATGCCCTGCGCAATCCAGCTCACCAGCGTGTGGAACTCCTCCGAGTCGCGCTCGATGCGCAGGCCGCCGTCGTGCGGCACGGCGAGCGTGGCCTTCTTGAGCAGCAGACTCTCCTCGGGAAACGCCGGGAACACGCGGCGGCCGCGCGCGTCCTTCACAATCTCCAGATAGTCCGCGCGCGGGTCGTAGGCGAAGATGGTGAGCTTGAAACCGTTCTGCCCATCCGCCTTCGCGTGGCAACTGCCCGCGTTGCAGCCAGCCTTGCTGAGGACGGGCATCACGTCGTTGACGAAGCTGACTTGCGGGCCGGCACCAGGCAGGACCATGACCTTCACGCTCGCGGACTTGCCCGCGAACTTCGCCGTGATGGTCGCGGACCCGGCAGTGAGCGGACGCACCTTCCCATCCGGCGCGACCGTGGCAACGGTCGGGTTGTCCGAGGAAAATTTCGCAGGCGCAGGCAGCTCGAAGCCATCCTTGTCCGTTGCTGTGACAACAACGCGATGCGGCGCGGAACCGACAAGCAAAGGAAGCTCTGCAGGAAAGGCTGAGAGCGAAGTCACCGCGCGCAACACCCGCGGAGCGGAGGAGGAACCGGACTTCTGCGGCTGCGAGCAGCCGAGGAAGGTGAGGAGGAAAAAACAAATAAGGAGGGCAGGAAGGCAGGAGGAATGGAATGCCTGGCGCAGCAAGCATCCTCCTGCCTTCCTGCTCTCCTTATAAGACTCTTGGCTTCCTCGTTTCATTTCGCCTCCAGCTTCGCCGCCGTTTTGCCACCTTCCCACACATACACGCTGCCGTCGTGGCAGCCGGCGAAGACGGTCTTCGCGTCACTCGTGGCCGTCACGGCGTAGAGGACTTCGCTCACGCTGCCGAGCTTGCGCTCATCACCCGCCGAGGACTGCTCGCCGCCGGAGTGCGGCTTGAAGTCTGAAAAGCGCGTCGCGCCTCCGTCTTCCAGCACAGCAATGAGCGTCTTGCCCTCGGGCGTCCAGTGCAGCGCGGTGATGGCCGAGCCGCGATTTGAGAAGGAGCCGACGCGTCCGGCGCTGGCGATGTCCCAGAGCTTGATATCCTTGTCCGCGCCGCCGGTGGCCAGCTCGGCGTCGTTCTTGCCGAACGCGACGGCCTGCACGTAACTCGTGTGGCCTTCCAGCTTCGCGACCTCCTTCTGCGTCGCGAGGTTCCAGACGCGCGCGAGCTTGTCCGCGCTGCCGGTGGCGAGGAGCTTGCCGTTCGCGCTGATTTTCAAATCAAGGATGCTGTCGTTGTGGGCGGTCCACGAGGCGAACGGTTTTTCATCGCCCATCTTCCACAAATGAACTTGTCCCGGCGCACCGCCGGGACTGTCCGCGACCGCGAGCGTGTTGCCGTCCGGCGTGAACGCGATGGCGGTGGCGCGGCCGGCCAGCGGCTTGTCCAGCGTGCCGAAGGGTTTGAGCGTCTTCGCATCGAAGAGCAGCACGCGACGAAACTCGCCCGCCGCGAGCCAACGCCCGTCCGCGCTCCACGCGACCGACTGGATTGCATCGCGCGCGCCGGTGAGCGTGGCGGTGAGCGTGTGGTTCGTGGCCCCGAGCGTGTGGATGAGTAGCTGGTTCGCGCGAGCGCTGGCGAGGCGCAGGCCGTCCGGCGCGAGCGCAACGGCGAGCACGGGCGTGTAGCTGGCGGGGAGGGCCTTGAGTTCGTCCGACTTCGTCTCGCGCGTGAGGAGCTTGAGCACGCCCGCGTCCCACGGCGCGCCGGCGTCCACCCAGCCGCGCAGCGTGGCGATGAGCTTGTCGGGAAGCTGCTTCTTCGGCGGCATGTGCGGGTCCGCGCCTGCCGCGAGTGACTTGACCAGTGGGCTGTCAGAACCTTTGCCGGGCTTGAGCACCGGGCCGTTCTCGCCGCCCTTCAACGCCGCCTCGCGCGAAGTCAGGTCAAGCTGGCCGCGCTTCTTCTCGACGTTGTGGCAGCCGAAGCAGTGCGCGCGGAGAATGGTCATCGCCGCCGCCTTGTCCGGCTCCGCTCCGCGCAGCACGGGCCCAGCGACGAGCGCACAGAGGACCAGCGGCTTTAACATGAGGAAAGAATGACGCGACGTGCCGGGGTGAATTCATCCGGCATGCCGGTCACTTTTTCCGCGTCAGCACGATGAGGAAGGCGTCGGGCGGCGTGCTGCGGAACTGCTTGGGCCGCTCCTTGCCGGGATTGCCGGAGCACCACTTTAGAGTGTCGCCCGTCAGTGAAAGGATGCCGCGATAGAACTTCCCGCGCGTCTGGCCACCGGTGCCGCTGGCATCAATCGTCAGTGTCGCGCCGTCCTTGCCCAGGATGAAGGTGCCTTCGCCGAGGCTGTTCCCCTGGCCGTCCTTGGCAGTGATTTTCTCCGGTGTGATGACCAGCTCGCTGATGCGTGCGCGGCTGCTGCCGGGCCGCGAGCCGTCCCCCTCCACGGCCGCGCCCTCCCATGTGCCGAGCAGCTTCTTCAGGTCAGCCGAGTGTTCAGCCGCCGCAGAGGAGCTGGTGAGGGCAACGAGCAGGCAGCCGAGGAGAAACATGTTTTTCATGCCATCTGGTTACCACGCGGATGCTGAACGGAAGATGAAAGGCGCATGAAAAAGTGTTCATCCGCGCGCGCCCATCGGCAGGCGCACGCAGAACTCCGTGCCCTGGCCGACCTCGCTCGCGGCGCTCACGCTGCCGCCATGCGCCTCGATCAGCGCCTGGACGATGGACAGGCCCAGCCCGGCCCCGCCGAACTCGCGCGAGCGGGCCTTGTCCACTCGGTAGAACCGCTCGAAGAGGTGCGGCAGGTGTTCCGCAGGAATGCCCGGCCCGGTGTCACGCACGCGCACGACGGCGGCGGCGGCCTCCGTAGCCACGGACAACGTCACGCCTTCGCCGCGCGGCGAGTAGCGCAGGGCGTTCTCGACGAGGTTCGCGAGCACCCGCTCTAGCGCGACGCCGTCCCCATGCACGAGGACGGGGTCGGGTGCGTCCACGGTGATGGCTACGCCAGAGAGATCGCTCAGGGCGGACAGCTTGCGCGCGACGACGTGGCAGAGCGCGGCGACGTCCACCTGCTCGCGGGCGGCGATGCCTTCGCCGGCGTCGGCGCGGGCGAGGGCGAGGAGGTTTTCCGTGAGCCGGGAGAGGCGCTCAATTTCTTCGCGCGCGCTCTGGAGCACCTCGCGGTAGTCCTGGCCCGTGCGCTCGCGTCGAAGGGCGACTTCAATCTCCCCGCGCAGGACTGTGAGCGGCGTGCGCAGCTCGTGTGAGGCGTCGGCAAGGAAGCGCTGCTGCGTGGTGTGCGCGGCTTCGAGGCGGTCGAGCAGCTCGTTGAAGGTGCGGGCGAGCCGTGCCAGCTCGTCATCCTGCGGCGGCACGAAGAGGCGCTCGCGCAGCCGGCCCTGCGTGCCGATGAGGTGGGCGGACTCGCTCGCGGCGTCCACGGTGCGGAGCCAGTGGTTGAGCAGCAGCAGCGCCACGAGCCAGACCGCCGCCGCCGTCGCCGCCACGCCCACGACGAGCCACAGCCGCAGAGTTCGCAGCCGCGCCTCACGGTCGCGCACGAGCACGCCGCACTGCGCGAAGCCGGTGAGCTGGTTGCGGTTGTCGCGGTAGAACGAGATGGGGACGGTCGCCAGCCGCACCAGCTCGCCGTCCTTGCGCGCGACGGTCTCGGTGTGGGCGGCGAACGACGCCTCCACCGTGCGCCGCGCAGCAGCGGAGAGCGGAAGCGGGTCGGTGAGGCTGGCGGACTTTGAAATCAGGCCGCCCTGGGCGTCGAAGACCTGGACGAAGAGGCGCTGCTTGTCGGTCTCAAGAAAGCTTTCCATCCACGGCTGGAGCTGCGGGTTGCCGGCGAAGGTGGCGCGGGAGAGCATGAACGCGCGGTCCTGCACGAGCCGGTCAATGTCCGCGCGCACCGCGTCCGCCGCCGTGAGCTGCACGAACACGCCAAACGCCGCGAGCGCCGCCGTGGTGAGCACGGTGAGGCCCAGGAGGAGGCGGAAGCGGAATGTGTTCACGGTTTCTCCTCCTCTTTCAGCACGTAGCCCGCGCCGCGCACGGTGTGGATGAGTTGCGGCTTGAAGTCGCGGTCCACCTTCTCGCGCAGGTGATAGACCGTCACGTCAATCACGTTGGTCATCGGGTCGAAGTGCAGGTCCCACACCTGCTCGGCCAGCTCGGTGCGCGTGACGACCTGGCCGGCGTGGCGGACGAAGTGTTCGAGCACGGCGAATTCCTTCGCTGAGAGGAAAATCGGCTGGCCGGCGCGCGTGACCTTGCGGGCTTTCAGGTCCAGCACGAGGTCGGCTATGCGCAGGCTGGCCTGCTCCGCCGTGCCGCGCCGCACCAACACCCGCACGCGCGCGAGAAACTCGGCGAACGCGAAGGGCTTGGTGAGGTAGTCGTCCGCACCGTTGTCCAGGCCGCGCACGCGGTCGTCCACGCTGTCGCGCGCGGTGAGCATGAGCACGCGGCAGGGGCGGCGGGCGGCGCGGATTTCGGCGAGCACCTGGAAGCCGTCCTTCTTCGGCATCAGCACGTCGAGCACGACGAGGTCGTAGGGATTGAGCAGCGCAAGCTCGAGGCCGGCCTCGCCGTCATGCGCCACGTCCACCGCGAAGCGCTCCTCCTTCAGCCCGCGCTCGATGAAGCGCGCGACCTTCTTCTCGTCCTCGACCACCAGGATGCGCATGGCGCTTACTAGCATCCGCCGGGCGGCTCCGCGAGCGCCTGTTGAGGAGATGAATGCTTTTTCATCCGGGATTCATCCTGCGTTCATGCGCCGTGTGGCAGCGTCGGGCCATGAAAGCAAAGCACTTCGCAACCCAGCTCCGTGCGTGCGCGCTCGTGCTGGGAGTCTGGCTCGGTGGCCAGGTGACGCACGCGGCGACGACCGTGGACATCCCCACCAACGTCGTCGTGACCGCCGCCAAGCGCATGGGCATCAACCTCGGCTTCCACACCTACTACGATTCGCGGCTCATCATGAAGGAGCTCGCGTTTCGCAACCCCGGCTTCGAGGGGCAGCAATACCAGTCCGTGGTGCGAGTGGCGTCCGGCACGGCCACGAGCTGCGTGGATGACACGGCGTTTGGCGGCTGGACGAACGGCTTCTGGGACGGTGCGAGCTATGAGTTTGTCTGGGGCGCGGCGCGGGGACGCACCGGCACTGTCGCTGGCTACACGCGTCCCCCGAGCCAGACCACCGGCTCGGGATACAACTTCGCCGACAGCAGCACGACCCCTGCGGCGGGCGATTACTTCGTGCTGCGGAAGGTCTGGAACACCGCTCCGGAAACGGGCTGGACCACGAGCGGCACGAACTTCGCCATCACGCCCGAGCTCGCCGACCTGCCGCCGGACACTGCGGGCCGGCAGGCGTTGCACGTCGCCTCGACGAGCTCGCCTGCCAACTTCAGCCTGACCGCCAACGCAGACACTTACCCCGGCCAGAATTTTCTCCTGCTAAACGGCCGTTTCCGCGTCACGTTCAAGGCGAAGTCCCGCGCCGGCACGCAGGCGCTCAACGTCGTCGTCCGCCGCACGGCCACGTATCTCAACACCAACGTCACGCTGACCGCCGCGTGGACGACCTACGCGCTGGACTTCAACGCCGCCGAGGTTGGCAGCGCGCCCGGCGGGCTCTCGCTCCAGTTCAATCTCTACACCGCGTTCGACGCGCTGCTCGACGACGTGAGCTTCACGCAGGTTGACAGCGACGCCGGCAACCCGACCGCCTATCGCGACGCCGTGGTCAACGCGTTGAAGCTCTACCGGCCCGGCATCCTGCGCGGCTGGCAGGAGCCGCATGGTGAATCGCTCGACAACCAGCTCGCTCCGCCGCTGGGCCGCCGCCGCGCGGGCTTTACTCTCTACGGCACCGCGCAGGCAAACCTGCAATACGGCTGGCACGAGTTCCTCGAACTCTGCGAGCACGTCGGGGCCGAGCCGTGGCTGGTCGTGCCCATCACCTTCTCCACGCAGGAGATGGCCGGCCTCATCGAGTATCTCACCGGCCCGACCAACACGCCCTACGGCGCGCGGCGCGCGGCGCGCGGGCATCCCGCGCCGTGGACGGACGTGCTGCCGAAGATCCACCTCGAGTTCGGCAACGAGGCGTGGAACGGCTTCACCTACTTCGGCGGCGTGATGACGCAGTCCGTGCCCTACGGCAACCGCGCGGGGGAACTCTTCGCCACGGCGCGCGCGGCCACCGGCTTCGTCAGCAACAAGTTCGACCTCGTGCTCGGCGCACATGCGCCCGAGACGGTCCGCAACCTGAACATCCACAACGCCTGCACGAACCACGATTCACTCACGGTGGACGGCTACTTCTACACGCGCGTGGACAGCTTCGCGAACAACGAGGAGCTGTTCAGCCCGCTGCTCGCCCAGCCCGAAGAGTTCGTCCGCGCGGGCTACATGCTGACCAACTACCTCAACCTTCGCGCCTCCTCCCGGCCCGTGGCGCTCTCCAGCTACGAGGGCAACCTCAACACCACGCAGGGCGCCATCACCAACTCGCAGGCCGCGCTCGACACGCTCACTCCCAGCCTCGGCGTCGGCCTCGCCGTCAGCCACGACCTGCTTCTGAAGCTCCGCCACCTCGCCATGCGCGACCAGTGCCTCTTCAGCCTCGGCGGCTACACCACCAGCATCGGCAGCGGCTCGCGCATCTGGGGCGTCACCCGCGACATGGGCGTGAGCGACCGCAAGCGTCCGCAGTTCCTCGCCCTGCAGCTCATCAACGACGCCATCGGCGCGGGCGCGGACGTGCTCCAGACCTCCCACACCGGCGACGACCCGACCTGGAGCGCCGCCGGCACGAACTCACTCTCGCTCACCACCGCGCATTACATCTCGTCCTACGCGCTTGCCGGCGGCACGAACCGCGCGCTCATCGTCTTCAACCTTCACCGCAGCAGCGCGCTGGATGTGAACTTCTCCGGCAGCAACGCGCCCTCCGGGGCGGTGACGCTCAAGCGGCTGACCTCGGCAAACATCACGGACAACAATGAGGACTCGCTGAACGTGGCCCCCACGACAAACACGTTCAGCAATTTCAATCCGGCGGCGAACATCAGCCTGCCGCCCTTCTCGATGAACGTCTTCGAGTGGAGCACCGCCGCGCCCGTCACCGCCCCGGCCATCACCGCGCAGCCGCAGGGGCAGGTGGTCATCGCGGGAACGAACGTGACCCTGAGCGTCACAGCCACGGGCACCGCGCCGCTGACCTACCAGTGGCAACGCAACAGCGTGAACCTCCCCGGCGCGACCGGTCCGACACTGGCCCTCACCAGCGTCACACGCGCCACGACCGGCGCCTACGTCGTGCAAGTGAGCAATCCCGGCGGCGCAACCGCCAGCCAGCCAGCCACGGTGCGCGTGCTGAACTACCCGCGCCTGCAGCCGCCGCAGCCCCTTGCTGGCGGCGGCCTGCGCCTGCTCTTCAACGACCACGACGGCGGTGCGCTGTCGCTGGGCGACTCCCTGAACTTCGAGATCTTCGTGAGCACAAACCTGCTGGCCACTAACTGGGCTCGCCTCAACCTCCCGCTGACCGTCACCAATGGAATGCTCTCCCTGGATGACTCGGACACACTCAGCCAACGACACCGCTTCTACCGCGTGATTGAGCGTTGAGTGCTGAACGCAGCCCGATGCCACATCCGCCTGGCCACTACGCCGTCCCGGCCAGCGCGTTGATTTGGCTCGCCGCATAACCAGCACCGAAGCCGTTATCGATGTTCACCACCGTCACGCCGCTGCCGCAGCTCGTGAGCATCCCCAACAGCGCCGCCACGCCGCCGAAGGCCGCGCCGTAGCCGATGCTCGTGGGCACGGCGATGACGGGCTTCGAGACGAGGCCCGCGACCACGCTGGGCAACGCGCCTTCCATCCCGGCGCAGACCACGAGCACATTCGCGCGCTGGAGAGTTTCCATCTTGGCCAGCAAGCGGTGCAGCCCGGCCACGCCCACGTCGGCGATGCGCTCGACGCGGTTGCCCATCACCTCGGCGGTGATGGCGGCTTCATCGGCCACGGGCAGATCGCTGGTGCCCGCGCACAGCACGGCGATGAAGCCAGGACGCTTGGGCAGCGGCTGCTTCTCGATGGTCAC
>JACRKB010000029.1 GCA_016235545.1 Verrucomicrobiota bacterium
CCACGGCGAACGATCTCGCGCCGCTGGAACGCCTGCTCGCCGCGCTGGCCAGGCCCTACGAGGAAGCCAACCAGCCTGATGCACTGCTAAATCCTCCGCCGCCCGGAACTCCAGTTTGTCGCACGTTCTGCGGCACTTGAATCAGGTCGTCGCTGGTGCCGGAACGAAAATCCAGCCCGGCTTGATTCACGCGACCTGTTCCTTGATCAGGCCGGTGCTTTCATCGAGTCGCTCGGCTTCGACGGTGTCGGTTTCCAAGTTTGTTTCTTGTGCTTTAGCACCATCAGGCGGCAGGATCGCGCGCAGTTGCCGACTTCATTTCTGGTCGAGTGCGCTGCCCAGAGGCAGAAACCAACGGTGATGGGCGATTTCGAGCTTCCGACTTTGTTCCTCAATTACACTTTTGCAACTGCGGAAAAAACTCGGCGGCCACGCAAGAATTTCGGCAACTGCGGAACAGGCTTGGGAACCAGAGCAACCAAAGATTTTCGCGAGACAAGCGCCGACTCCGGCGAAGCTGCCGCGTGTGCCTTGTTTGGCCCGGCCGCGCTGGAGCGGAAGTGCCAGCCGGCTCGAATTGGTTTGTCAATGTGCAGCCCGACCGTGGCCCAGCGCCCACAAGCATGAAACTCTCTTTCGCCCACGAGCGTGTCCTCGCAGTGGTCGCGCACCCAGATGACGCGGAACTGCTCTGCGCCGGCACGCTCGCCCGCGCCCGGGCAGACGGCGCGGCCATAGGCATCTGCGTCCTGACCAAGGGCGACAAGGGCCAGCCCAACCGTCCGATCAAGAATCTCTCCACCGTCCGCCGAAAGGAGATGCAGACGGCGGCAAAGCTGCTCGGTGCCAGGTTGTTCTTCGGCAACTTCTCCGACGGCGAACTGGAGGACAGCATCGCAGCGCGCCGCAGCGTCCTTGAGATTCTGCGCCAGTTCCGCTCCACGCTCGTGCTGGCGCACGACGCAGGAGATTATCATCCCGACCATCGCGCCGCGTCTGTGCTGGCGCAGGCCGTGACATGGTTCGCCGCGTCGCATGGGCATCGCACGGCGTCCGCACCGCTGGGGGAAGCGCCCGCGCTGTGGTTCATGGACACGATCAACATGAGCGGCTTCGCGCCCGGCTTCTACGTGGACATCTCGGCACACGCGCAGCTGAAGGAGCGGATGCTGGCGTGCCACCGCAGCCAGCTTGCGCGCGGCGGGGATGCGAGCTTCTCGCCGCTGCTGGACTTGATGCGCCTCCAGTCCCGCGCGCGCGGGGCGCAGGCAGGCGTGGCCGCCGCCGAGGCGTTCCGCATCCACGATGCCTTCAAGCGCGCGCGCGCGTGGTGAGGCAAGGGGGCATCTCGTTGCCACCCCGGAGCGTGGATGCGCACTGAGCCAAGCCGACGGGGCAAAATGTGTTGCCAATCCCGGCGTGCTTCTGCGATGACAGCCAGCACCAAACCAAATCGCGATGAGCAACGTTTCACCAAAGCACGCGCTCTGCATCCTGCATCTGGAGGACAGCCCGACAGACCGCGAATTGGTCGAGGAGCTCTTCCGCGTGGACGGACTGGCCTGCCAGTTCCGTCCGGTGGAGACACGGGTGAACTTCGAGGCGGCGCTCGCGCAAGGCGGCTTCGATGTCATCCTGTCGGACTACTCCCTCCCGGGCTTCGATGGCATGACCGCGCTTGCGCTCGCGCAGCAGCGCCGGCCACAGGTTCCCTTCATCTTCATCTCCGGCGTGATGGGCGAGGAGCGCGCCATCGAAAGCCTCAAGAACGGCGCGACGGATTACGTGCTCAAGCAGCGCATCGAGCGGCTCATCCCATCGGTGCGCCGCGCGTTGCGCGAGGTCGTCGAGCGCGAACAGCTCCGGGAAACTGAGACGCGCCTGCGGCAAAGCGAGGAGCAGTTGCGCCAGATCACCGAGAACGTGGGTGACTGGATTCTGGTCTTCAATGCCGACGGCCGTTGCACCTACGCGAACCCCGCGTGCCTGGCCGCCTGCGAGGTGCCGCCAGGCGGTCCGTGCCCGGATTTTTGGAGCCACTTGGATGGCGATCACGCGGCGAGCGTGCGGGATGAGTTCTCACTGGCCGTCCGCACGGGCAACGTGCGCCGGGTGGAGTTCCGCCTGCGCACGGGCGCGACGCACCGAAGCATCGAGTCGCAGATCAACCTCGTCTGCGACGACAAGGGCGCGCGCACCGGCGTCATCCTGGTCTGCCGCGACATCACTGAGCGCCGCCATGCAGAAGAGCAGCTGCGCGCACAGGCCGCAGTGCTGGACAAGGCCACGGACGCCATCATCGTCTGCGGCCCGGAAGAGGAAATCATCTACTGGAACAGGAGCGCGGAGCGCCTCTACGGCTGGACCGCCAACGAGGCACGGGGGCGCAGCCTCCACACGCTGCTGCACCCTGCCCCGCCGCCGCAACTGGCCGAGGCCTGCCACGCGGTCCAACAGCGCGGCGAGTGGCTGGGCGAGCTGCGCCAGTCCGCCAAGGACGGCAGCGCCGTGGTGGTGCAAAGCCGCTGGACTCTCTTCCGCGACGACGCCGGTCGTCCGCAATCACTGCTCGTAGTCAACACGGACGCCCGCAATCTCCAGCTCAACGAGGCGCAGTTCCTCCGTGCGCAGCAGGCTGCCAGCCTCGCCGCCCTTGCGGACGCGCTGGCCCGCGACCTGCGCGCCGCTGTCGAGCCCGTGCTGCTCGCATCCCAGATGCTCCGCGTGCGCACGCAGGCCGACGCGCCGCGCTGGCCCGACTCGCCGGACGCGCATCCGCGCCGTGTCGCCGACTTGATGCAGCAGGTCGAGGCACTCGCCCGGCCCGCCCGCGCGCAGCGGATGGAGCTGGCAGTGGGCTCCATCCTCGATGAGGTCGGACGGCAGCTCCGCCAGGCCGTCCCGCCCGGCATCGCCGTCACGATTTCAGCTCCGGAAGACTTGTGGGCGGTGGCCGGCGACCCCGATGCGCTGCGGCAGGCTGTGATGAACCTGTGCGTCAACGGGCGCGAAGCCATGCCCAACGGCGGACGGATAGAAGTCATCGCCGAGAATCTCGCCTTGAAAGACGGTGACCTGCGCCTGCGCGGCGGCGGGCGGCCCGGCATGCACGTCGTGATCACGGTCGCGGACAGCGGGTGCGGCATCCCGCCGGAAAACTTGGAACGCATCTTCACTCCGTTTTTCACCACCAAGGATCACGGGCAGACCGTGGGCGTGGGCCTCACGGCGGTGCAGGCCATCGCGCGGGCACACGGCGGCTTCGTGACGGTGGACAGCGAGGTGGGGCACGGCAGCCGGTTCCGCATCCACCTCCCGGCCACCAGCGGCACGCCCGCGCCGGAGAAGGCCCAGGCCCGGCGCTCATTCCCGCGTGGCAACGGCGAGTGCATCCTGCTCGTGGATGACGAGGTGGGCTTCCGCGAGATCACACAGGTCACGCTGGAAAAATACGGCTACCGCGTCATCACCGCGAGCGACGGCTCCGAGGGCATTACGCTATATATGCGGCACCGGCAGGAAATCCAGCTCGTGCTCACGGACATCGTGATGCCGGTGATGGATGGCGCGGCCCTCATCCGTTCCCTCCACAAGATGGGCGCGCCGGTGCGTTTCCTGGCGGTGAGCGGGCTGGTTGAGCGCGAGAAGGTCATGGTCGCCACAGCAGCTCCCGGCGTTCATGTGGAATTCCTCGCCAAGCCCTTCGTGACGGAAAAGCTGCTCTCGCTCGTGCGCGAAGTGCTGCAACGGCCCGCTCCGGTCGCGAGCTAAACCGCCGGATTTCCGCCCCTGAAACTCGGGCTCTGTCGGATGGAGCGCGGACGCCCACCTCCGCAACTGATTTTGATTCTGGTAGTTGAAATCAAACGCAAAGGCGCAAAGACGCGACGAATACCGGCTGTTCTTCTTTCGCTCCCACACTCACCGCGCAGGTGACCGCAGTTCAGTTTGGCGACCCAGCCCAATTTTCTCTCCTCCGCGCCTTGCGTCTTTGCGCCTTTGCGTTAACCCCGAACTCCGAAGTTCAGCCGCGAAAGGTCGCAAAGAGCACAAAGGAGCCGAGTCTGGGATGACTGGAGCTGGGACTGTTTCTAACCGCCCCGTTCTCCTGCCAGAAACTTGGCTTTGCGCTCTTTGCGCCCTTTTGCGGCCAACTTCGGAAATCGAGTTCACTGCGGTTTCTCGGCTGATGCGAAACCCGAGACGCTTGCTGCGGACGTGGGCGTCCGCGCTCCTCTGTTTTCCGCTAATTCATCGGCATCCCGCGCCGCACGAACGTCGGCACATCGAGGTTCACACCGTTGTGGCGCGTCGGCTCGCTGTGCTGGAATGGGCCGGTCGTCACCGTCTCCAAGCCCAGCTCCGGATGCACGGGCTTGACCTTCTTGCGCGAGCGCCACGAGCGCGACGCCATGACGGGAGCGGGGGCCACCACGCCGGCCTCTGTCTCAGCCACTGCCACCGCGACTCCCTCCGGGCTGAATGGCACTGCGGGGTTGCGAGCCTGTGGCTTCGACGCGATGGCCGAGCCGAGCAGGTCGAAATCCGAACCCGCTCGCGGCGCTGGTGCTGGCTCCGCCGTATCCAGCTCCGCAACCTTCGGCAGGTCGGTGCCGCGCGAGCTCCGACGTGACGCGACCAGCGTCACGGTCAGCCGCTCTCCCAGCGCCTCTTCAATCGCCGCGCCCATCATCAGGTGCGCGTTCTCACAATGGCGGTTGATTTGATCCATCACGCGGCTGACCTCGGCCATCGTCAGGCTGGGGCCGCCCATGAGGCTCACGAGCAGCGCGTCGGCCTCGCCGAGTGCCGCACCTCCATCGAGCAGCGGGTTCTCCAAGAGTTTCTCCACCACTTCCTTCACGCGGTGCGGCCCGGCCGCCTCGGCGCTGGCAAATGAACTCTCCGAATGCCGGTCACGCACCACGGCGCAGAGGTCGGCAAAGTCCAGGTTGATGAGGCCCGGCCGCGTCACGAGCTGCCAGATGCCGCGCACCCCCTGCGCCAGCAGCTCGTTCGTCGTGGCGAAGGTTTCGATGACGCTCGTGTTCTCGTCAATCAGCTTGAAGACTTTCTGGTTCGGCAGGCAGATGACGCCATCGGCAGCGGCCTTGAATTCCTCCAGGCCCAGCCGCGCCTGACGCATCCGCTTCGACCCCTCGCAATCAAAGGGCAGCGTGACGAACGCCAGCGCCAGCGCACCGCACTCCTTCGCCACGCGCGCCAGCACCGGCCCCGCGCCCGTGCCCGTGCCGCCCCCCAGCCCCGCGCAGATGAGGACCATGTCCACGCCAGTGCAAAGCTCGCGTAGCCGGGCCTCGTCCTCCTCCGCCGCCGCACGCCCGCGCTCGGGGTCGCCACCCGCGCCCAGCCCGCCGTTGAGCTTCAGGCCGAGGTTGAATTTGTAGGGCAGCGGGCACTGCGCGAGCGCCTGCGAATCCGTGTTCAAGACAATCAACTGCGCGCCGCCGAAGCCCGAACTGTGAATCTGCGTCGCGACGTTTCCGCCGCAGCCGCCGAGACCGAAGACTTTGATGGTGAGCTGCTTTTTGACCGGAGCCGCTGTGGCGATGGTGGGTTCAGTCGAGGTCATGGCTGATGGCAGGTTGAGGGCACAACGTTTGAATCAAAACAATCCCAGTGAGCCGGCGAGGTGCTTGAGCTTGCCGACGAGGCCGACGCTCTGCTGGCCCTTCTGGCGAATCGCCCCGTATTTCACGAGGCCGACCGCTGTCGCGAGTTCCGGATCGTCCGTGGCCGAGCGCAGGCCGCCTACCGCGTTCGCGCGGCCCAGCGTCGCCGGCAGACCGAACACATCCGCCGCCAGCTTCTCAATCCCCCGGATGCGCGCGCCCCCGCCGCAAAGGCACACGCCGGCGCGAAGCTGATCGTGAAAGCCCTGCTCGCCGATCTCCTCGTCAATGAGCTGAAACGCCTCCTCCAACCGCGCGACCATGATGCGCCGCAGGTCATGCAAATCCACGCGCCGGTCAGGAAAACCATTCTCGCTCGTCAGCGTGAGCGTCTGGCCCGCCGCGCCTTCGGTGGTGGCCGCGCCGTGCTCGCGCTTGAGCAGTGCCGCGCGCGCCGGAGCCATCCTCAGGCCGTAGGACAAGTCATTCGTCACGTGGTCGCCGCCCACCGCGAGCACGCCCGTGTGCTTGATGACCCCGTCCGCATAGACCACGTATTCCGTCGTGCCCGCGCCGATGTCCACGACCAGCGCGCCCATCTGCTTCTGCTCGTTGTCCAGCAACGCGAGCGCCGAGCACAGTCCGCTGAAGACCGTGTCTTCAATTTCCAGGTTCAGCCCCTTGACGACCCTCATGTGATTCTGCAACCGGGTCGTGACGCCGTGGATGACGTGCAGGTCCACCTCCAACTGCTCACCGAGCATCCCGACGGGGTCCACGATGCCGGCCTGCCCGTTCACAGTGAAGTGCTGGCGGATGGAGTGCAGCACGTAGTTCTCCGAGGGCCGGTTGAAGACCTTCGCGTTGGCCAGAACTTCGCCCACGTCCTGCTGGGAAATCTCATGGTCCAGCGAGACGGAGGCAAAGACGCCGTGAGTGTTGAGGCTCGTGAGATGCCCTCCAGTCACTCCCAGATACACGCTGGCGATTTCCACATCGGCGGATTTCTCAGCCTCGACAATGGCGTTGCGCACGTCCTCGGCGGCGAGGCTGGCGTTGACCACCTCGCCCTTGCGCACGCCACGTGACGGGCACTGGCCGACGCCGATTATGTTGACGCCCCCGGCTTCGGTGACTTCGCCCACGACGGCGGCGACCTTCGCGGTGCCGATCTCGAGGCCGACGATGACGGTGGTTTTTTTGGGAAAGAAGAGGTTAAGCATTTTTCCTCCGGTAAGGTGCGGGTTTGGCAGGCTTGGCAGGCGGGGCGGGAAGTGCATTCGCGTCCATCAGCACGGCCGGCAAGTAGTCCGAGATGGAGACATCAAACGTCCTGATCACCTTGCCCCGCTGGGTGAACACGTCCTGCACCGCGCGCCAGCGACGGAGCTGTGTGTCAAAGTCCCGCTGCGAGGCGAAGGTGATCACGCTGCCGGCGGAAGTCGTCGCGATGAGTATCTCCGGCAAGGCCACATCCACGCGCCGGATGTCTGCGCGCCCGAACATCGCCGAGCGCTCGTAGTGCCCCAGCAGCCGGAGAGCGGCGCGGACCTGTGCGGACTCGACCTGCCGGCCCAGCTTGAGGTCCACCGGGTTCACGCCCACAAGCACGGGCAGCCAGTCAATTTGCAGCGCGGTCGGGTCCGCGACCATAACGCGGGTGGGAGGCACCATCACGAAGCCCGTGGCATCGAGCAGGTGGATGTCGTTGGTGTAGCCGCCGGCATAGGGCCTTGCCACGGCGACCTGCGCCACCGGCACGCGCTCTATCACGCGGATGCGGAGCTTGTCCGGCAGCACCCGCTCAACAGCGGCGGATTGGATGAGCGGCACGAATTCCAGGTCGCGCTTGATGCGGGAGAGATCAAGCCTCATCAGGTTTTCGCCGACCCTCACACCCGCCCACTTGCGAAGCGACTCGACCGTCAGCACTCCATCGGTCTGCAAATCAATCGTCCTCGTCGCGAAGGCCGGGTTCTCCGTGACGAACTCCCGCACCGCCCAGTCCACCCCGCGCCATCCCAGAAAGATCACCACCGCCGCGCCGAAGAGGACCGTGAGCACCTGCATCGCGAAGCGCGTGCGGGCCGCGTGCACCTGGTCCGTGCGCAGCCTCACGCGCAGCACGTTTCCATTCTCATGGTGCAGCCGACGGTTGCCTTTGAGGAGACGGGCTAGTTTTCGGAACATGGCGACAGGGAGTTGACCGCGAGCAGGCCGAGGTTGGCCACAAAGCGGCACAAGAAGGGATCACGGCGAAAACCCCTTTGCGCTTTCTGTGCCCGTTTGTGGCCGCTCAAATTGTTTTTCTTTGCCTTCATTTTTGTTCAAGTCCCGCGACGGAGAGCGAGGTCCACCATCATCTGGCACAGCTCCGCGTAGCTCAGCCCGGCTGCTGCCGCGGCCTTCGGCAGCAGGCTCGTCTCGGTCATGCCCGGCAGCGTGTTGACCTCGAGCACCACGGGGTCGCCGCTTGCGCGCACCATCACATCCACCCGCGCGTAGTCGCGGCCACCGATGGCGTTGAAAGCCGCGTAGGCCGCGTCCTGGATGCGCGCGGTCGTCGCCGCATCGAAGTCCGCCGGGCAGAAGTATTCCGTCGCGCCGGCGGTGTATTTGTTCGCGTAGTCGTAGCTTCCCTGCCTCGGGCGCACCTCGACGACCGGCAGCGCGCGGCCCGCGAGGATTCCCACCGTCGTTTCGCGTCCGACGATGCGTTCTTCCATGAGAACCTCGGTGTCGAATTTCAGCGCCTCGGCGAGCTTCGCGGAAAACTCGGCGGGCGAATCCACAAACTGGAGTCCGACGCTGCTGCCCTGACGGACAGGCTTGAGGACAACGGGCGTCTCCCAGCCATCCGGCCACTTCGACGCCGCCGAAGTGAACGTCATGAACTTCGCAGTCGGCACACCGCACGCCACGCACTTCTGCTTGGTGAGCACCTTGTCAAACGCCAGCCAGCTCGCCTCCGGATCGCAGCCGGTGTATGGCACGCGCATCGCATCGAGTTCACGCTGCACCGTGCCGTCCTCGCCGTAGGTTCCGTGCAGCGCGAGGAAGACAACCCCCGTGCCGGCAGGAAGCGCCCACTGCCCAGGACCTTTGGGGTCAAGCTCATGCACGGTGTGGCCGTTCGAGCGCAGCGCAGCCGCGACTGCCGCGCCGGTGCGCAGGGAGACTTCGCGCTCGGCGGACGGGCCGCCGAGCATGACGGTGATGTTCAGCTTTCCAGTCATGGTTCAATCCTCGCCGACAATTTCGATTTCGGTTTCCAACTCGATCCCGCGCTCCGCCAGCGCCGTCGTGCGAACGATCTCGATGAGCGCCAGCACGTCGCGCGCAGTGGCGGTGCCATCGTTGATGATGAAGTTGCCGTGGACGTCCGAGACGACCGCGCCACCGACGCGCGTGCCTTTGAGGCCGAGTTCATCCACCAGCTTTCCGGCGGGGACGGCCTTCGTGTTCTTGAAGACGCAGCCGGCACTCGGCTCCTTGGGCTGCGAGGTCCAGCGCTTCTGCTGGCACTCGGCGAGTTTCGCCTCGATGTGCTCGCGCGGAGACTGTCGGCCCTTGAGCAACGCGCCGAGGGCGACGGCGGACTTGAGAAGCGGGCAGCTCCGATAAGCCGTGTCCACATCGCTCGCGGCGCGCTCGTGGGCGACTCCGTTGTAGTCCATGAAGCGGAGTGACGCGACGGCCTCGAAGGTCCAAGCATTCATCGCGCCGGCATTCATGCGGAGCGCGCCGCCGAGATTGCCGGGGATGCCTTCGAGAAACTCCAAGCCGCCGATTCCGTGGCGCTTCGCGGTGAGTGCAATGTCCTTCAACTTCGCGCCCGCACCGCAGCGCAGCAGCTCCCCATCCACCTCGACGCGCGAAAAAGCAACTGCACCGAGATGAATCACCACTCCTCGAATGCCGCCGTCGCGGATGAGCAGGTTCGAGCCGCGCCCGAGCATGAAGATGGGCACGTCGCGCTCGCGGCAGAATCGCAGCACGACAGCCAGCTCTGACTCATCCGCCGGCTCGACGTAGATTTCCGCCGGGCCGCCGACGCGCAGCGTGGTGCGCCTGGCGAGTGGTTCGTTGCGCCGCAGCAGGCTCGCAGGCGCCAGCAGCGCGCCGAGTTCCGCCGCGAGATCGGCGGCATGCGTGACTGGCTCTGGAGCGCAGGCGGTCATGGCGTGGCGATGCTTTCAGCCGGCAGTGTGAGACTCCGTCGAACCCCATTTGCCGGCGAAGGAGGCGCGAGCGCCGCAAGTTTCCTGGGTGGGCACGTCGCGGCCGAGATGCTTGCTGCGCCCGCCTCGCTGCGCTCGAAATGTGGCTCGACGGAGTCTTGCCCTGCCGGATCGGGGTTCCGCTTCGCGAAGCGCGCGGGAGGCTGCCAACCGGCATCCTCACCGTCAGCACGAAGGGAGACGGGCAGACCGCAGGCGCGCAAGATGCGCTCTGCAATGTCGGCAGCAGCAGCCGGCTTATGCCACTGCGCTAGCGCGGTCTGCATCTGCGCGCGAGCGGCAGCGTTCGTGAGCAAGTCGGAGATGAGCGCGGCGAACTGCGCGGGCGAAGTCGTGCGCTGGCTCAGCAGGCGGGCCGCGCCAGTGTCGGCGAAGGCGCGGGCGTTGAAATACTGGTGGTTGTCCGCAGCCGTGGGCAGCGGGACGAGCACCGCCGGCGCACGCATCGCAGCAAGTTCCGCAAGCGAGGACGCGCCGGCGCGGCTCACGACGAGCGTGGCCGCACCGAGAGCGAGTTCCATCTCGGTCAGAAACGGCTGCACGAGGGAGCGGGTCTTGAGTTTTGAGTTTTGAATTCCGAGTTGCTCGTGCGCGGCGCGTGTGCGTTCCAAATCATTCGCGCCAGTCAGGTGGATGAACTGGAGGTCCCGATGACGCGCGATGAGCTCGGGCAACGCGGCGACGACGAGATCGTTCAGGCCGGTCGCGCCCTGGCTGCCACCGGTGATGACGAGCGTGGGGCGGTTCGGATCAAGGCCCAGCGCCATGCGGCAGCTCGCGGCATCCGCACGCGCGAACTGTTCGCGCACCGGCGTGCCGGTGATGGCGTGGCGCTGAATCCAGAGCCGATGCGCTGCCTGCGGGAAACCGACGAACGCCTCATCCACGAAATGGGCGAGCCAGCGGTTCGCGCGACCGGGAATGGTGTTCGACTCGTGAAGAAAGGTTTTCGCGCCGCACTTCCTTCCGGCCCAGACGGGCGGCGCGCTGGTGAAGCCACCCATCGCCAGCACGGCGCGGGGCGCGCGAGTGGCGAAGAGCTGCCGCGCGGCTTGATACGAGGCTAGCGAGGCGCGGGCGAAGGCGGGCAAGTTCCCCTGCAGCGCAACGGCGGGGAGCGTGGCGACTTGCAGGTCGCGGGCGGCGCGGATGGCTTGCTGGTCCACTTCCTTGGGCGAGACGAGGAGCAGCGCGTCGCAACCGTGCCGCTGCAATTCCTCGGCGACCGCCAGCCCCGGGAAGAGATGCCCGCCTGTGCCACCGCAGGCGATGGCGACGAGGGGGTTTTCCGGGGAGCGTTGCATCAGGCCGGGCGAGGGAGCGCGGTGAAGGGGTTGTCGTCCGTCCGTGTGGCGATGACGAGGGGCTTGTCGGTGGCGCGGCGCGCAACGCTGAGGATGAGTCCGGCGGAGGCCATGAGCATGACGAGGTTCGAGCCACCGTAGCTGATGAAGGGCAGCGACAGGCCCTTATTGGGCAGGACCATCGTGGCAACGCCGATGTTGATGAAGACTTGCACGCCGATCATGAAAGTGAGGCCGATGACGAGGAGCTGGCCGAAAAGATCGCTCGCGCGCCAAGCACTGCTGAGGCCGCACCAGCAAAGAAGACCGTAGGTGGCGAGCAGGCCGAGCGTGGCGACGAGGCCGAATTCCTCGGCGATGATGGAGAAGATGAAGTCGGTGTGGTGCTCGGGGATGAAGCCGGTTTTCTGGCGGCCGCTGCCCAAGCCCACACCTGTCACGCCGCCCGAGCCTATCGCATACACAGACTGAATCTGCTGGTGCGCGCCGGTGCGCATATGCTTCTCAGGGTGCAGCCAGGCGTCGATGCGGGTGCTGCGGTTTTCATTGCGCATCAGCAGCGCGCAGATGATGGCGAATGCGGCGAGGCCGAGGGGAACAAGATGCGCCAGTCGCACGCCGGCGACGAGCAGCATGAGCAGGACAACCAGGCCGAGCAGCATCGTCGTGCCGAAATCCTTGCCTGCCAGCACGAGCAGGAGAGGGCAGGCTGCGAGCGCGCCGGGGATGAGGATGCCGCGGTTGAACTCCTTCATCCGGTCGCGGTAAAGGCAGGCGTAGTGCGCGAGCAGTGCGACGACAACGATCTTTGCCAGCTCGGAGGACTGGAAGCTGAAGCCGCCGAGCTGCTTGAAGAATATCCAGCGCGTGGCCCCGTTGACTTCCTTTTCCATCCGCCAGGTCCAGAGCAGCAGCAGGCAGGAGATGATGAGGCCGGGCCAGACGAGCGTGCGCAGCCAGCGGTAATCGATCGCCGCCGCGATGAAGCAGGCCGCGATGCCGATGGCCGCGAAGACGGCCTGCTTGATGAGGAACGCCTCGCCCTGCTGGGTCATGCTCGCGCTGTAGAGCATCACGAGGCCAAGGCCGAGCAAGGCCGCGACGGAGAAGGCGAATAGCGTGGCGATGCGGCGAATGGTCATGGGTGGGGGGAAGTGGGAAAGAGATTAAGCCGGAACGGTGCAGTTGAAATCCGATGGTTTCGCTTCAACGCAGAGACACAGCGGACGCAAAGCTGCGCTGAGAAGCCACCGAAGAGGGACACCAAATGGTGAAGACAAACCGTCTGCCTCAAACTCTGCGTTCCTCCGCGCCCCCTGCGTCTCTGCGTTAAAGGGAGTGCGTCCCCAACCGCATGGATTCGGCCTGTTCTCCTTGCGACGACGTGCGCCGGCGACCGACGACGGGACGGAGCAAGGCGGCATCTCGTGCCGCGCGCTCGTCCCATCGTCGCCAGTCATCCGGTGCATCGGTGATTGGGGTGGTCGGTTGATTGAACCGAATGGAGTTACTGGCCCGGCGGTTTGGGGGCTGGCTCACCCAACGGCGGCAGCGACGGCGGCAGCGCGGGGACGACGTCCGCCTTCGGGGCTGGAGCGGCGCTCACAGAGGGCTCGCTTGGCTTCTTCGCGCCACCGGCAGGCACCTTGAGTTTCTGGCCGACTTTGATCTGATCGGTCTTGAGGCCATTCGCGTCGCGCAGCTTGGCGACGGTGGTGCCATGACGCTTGGCGATGCTGCCGAGGTTGTCGCCGGACTTGATTGTGTATGTGCCGTCGGAGTCTGCGGCGTGCGCGGCACCAGCAGGGGCTTTCGCGGCCTTGGGCGCAGAAGCCGGGATGTTGATCTTCTGGCCAATCTTCAGCTTGGTGGAATCCACTCCGGCGTTCGCGGCTTCGATGGCCTTCATGCCCACGCCGTATTTCTTCGACATGGTGTAGAAGGAATCGTTCTTGGCGACGACGTGGACCTTGGCCTCGGCAGACGGCGCTACGGGAACAGGAGCGGGAGCAGGAGCAGGTTCAGTCGGTGCCACCACCGGCGGCGCGACGGGTGCAACCGGCGCGACGGACGGCGTGAGGGGCAGCGGAGCAAGCCCCGGCGCTGGCAACCCCGGCGCACTTCCGACAGGCGACAATGTCCCGGGCGCGGCGGCTCCACCCGGGGTGACTGGCGCGGGCGTGACCGGTGACCCGAGATCGGCCGGCGGCGTAAGGGGTGGCAAGTTCGGCTCCGGAGCCTTGGTCGCGACGGGCTTGGACTCGGGCTTGCACCCGGCCATCATGATGCAGCCAAAGACGACAGCATGAATGCCGACGAAGACGGCGACGATGACGGGGAGGTTGGTTTTGCGTTTGGCGTTCTGCTCCAGGCGAGAACCTTGGGGCGTCAACGGGTTGGGAGTGCTCATGGTGTGTGTGCTTTGTTTGCTGCGCTGTTTGGCTCGCCAGAGCTGTCCGCTCTCCGGCGAAATCATCTGGTTAATTCTTCAAAAATCTTTTCATTCCGCCCCACGAACTGGGTTCCAATCTCGAACGCCTTCTCGACGCCCCCATTCATGGTGCCATCGCGGGCGACACCGCCATTACTGGGGCACTGCAACTGCCCAACCGTCTCTCGAAACACTTCTCCCCGATGGCGATAATCGCGGAACAGGTCAAGGCTCGAACAGGCCGGAGAGAGCAAAACAACGTCGCCAGGCGCCGAGTTTTTCACGGCTTCGTTGACCGCTTCTAACAATGAATCCACGAGGGTGCAAGGGGTAAAGAGGCTCCATGATGCGCGAAGTTTTTCGCGCGTCTCGCCGAGCAGAAAAGCGTGCTTGACGCGCTGCGCCAGGAGCGGTCCGAGGTCGTGGTAATCGAGGCCCTTGTCCCGCCCGCCGGCGATGAGCAGGACGTTCGTTTCACCGGGCCGCGCAACGGGCATTGTTTGCAATGCCTTCGCGACCGCGTCGAGGTTCGTGGCCTTCGAGTCGTTGACAAATTTCACGCCGTTGATTTCGGCGATGAGTTCGCAGCGGTGCGCGCCGGGCTTGAAGCTGCTGATGGCCGCGACCATTTCCTCCAGCGGCAGGCGCAGGACGCGTCCGACGGCGAGGGCGGCCATGACGTTCTCGGCGTTGTGTGGGCCGCGCAAGTGAGTCTTCTCCAAGTCAATCAGCGGCCCGACCCAGCCCTCGATGCGGCTGATGATGAGCGAGCGGTCGAGGTGGATGTCTGCGCGGCGGTTGTTCGCGCTGAAGGTGATGAGCTTGGAAGGCTCTTTCACGCCAAGCGTGCGGAGCATCGCCAGAGCCTCGGTCTGCACGATGGCCCAGTCGAACGGCTGCTGGTTCTCGAAGATGCGCGCCTTCGCCCGCGCATAGTCGGCCAGCGTGTGATGCCGGTCGAGATGGTCGGGCGTGATGTTCATCAGCACCGCGACCGCGGGACGAAAGAAGCGGACCGTCTCCAGCTGGAACGAGCTGACTTCCAGCGTGAGGTAGTCGAGCTGCCTCGTCTCGTCAGCCACGGAGCAAAGCGGCTTGCCGATGTTGCCGGCGGCGAGCGTGCGCTTGTGGCAGTGAGTGAGCACATGCTCAATTAGCTCGGTCGTCGTGGTCTTCCCGTTCGTGCCAGTGACTGAGATGTTGAGGCAGACGGCCTGCTGCCAGCCAAGTTCCAGCTCGCTGATGACGGGGGTTTCGCGTTGACGCAGCTCCTTCACGAGCGGCGAATCCATCGCCACACCGGGACTGACCACCGCGAAGTCAAACTGCCCGGCAGGCGGCATCCGCAGGTCGAGCTCCACGCGCACACCGAGTTCGCGCAACTCCTCCGCCACGCGCCGCAGCCCGGGCGTGTCGGAGTTGTCCATCGCAATCACGCGCGCGCCGCGAGCAATGAGCAGGCGCGCTGCCGCAGCCCCGCTCAGGCCGAGGCCGATGACCAGCACGTTTTTTTCCTGGAGGCGGAACATCTTATCGCAACTTCAAAGTCGCCAGCGCAAGCACCGCGCAGACGATGCACAGGATGTAAAACCGGGTGACAATTTTGGCCTCATAGACTTCGAGCTTCTGGTAGTGGTGATGCAAGGGGGCCATCCGAAAGAACCGCCGCTCGTTGCCCACCCCATACTTGCGCCGCGTGTATTTGAACCAGCCGCGCTGAATCATCACCGAGCCGATCTCCACCACGAACACGCCGCCCGCAATCACCAGCACGAAAGGCTGATGAATCAGCACCGCCATGATGCCCAGCACACCGCCCAGCGCGAGCGACCCCGTGTCGCCCATGAAGACCTCCGCCGGATGGCAGTTGAACCAGAGGAAACCCAGGCTCGCCCCGATCATCGCCGCGCAGAACACCGTGAGCTCCCCCGCGCCCGGCACGAACGGGACGAACAGATAGCGCGCGATGATCGCGTTGCCCGCGATGTAGGTGAAGACCAGAAAGACCGTCGTCACTATGAGGGTGCAGCCGATGGCCAGCCCGTCCAGCCCGTCCGTGATGTTGACGGCGTTGCTGCTGCCCACAATGGCGCAGACCGTGATAAGGCCACCCAGCCAGGCCGCGTCCGTCAGCACCGCGTTCTTGAAGAACGGCACTTGTATCTCGGTGATGAGCTTGCTCGTCTCCGGCAACAGCCAGAGCATCCATGCGATGAAGCCCGCCAGAGCGAACTGCACGACCAACTTCACGCCCTCCTCCGCCCCGGCGCTCTTCTGCTCGGTCAGCTTCTTGTAGTCGTCGTAGAAACCCAGCGCCCCGAGCACGAGCAGCGACACCAGCGTCAGCACGATGAACTCGTTCCACTGCGCCCAGATTAGCGCGGTCAAATCCACCACCAGCACAATCAGAATTCCGCCCATCCCCGGCACGCCCTTCTTGGTGAACACCTGCGTGGCGGTTGTGCCGGCCTCCTGGGCCTTGTCCAGATAGTCCTGGCCAAACTTCATTTCCTTCAGCCACGCGATGACCAGCGGCCCCAGCCACAGGCTCAACAGCAACGCCGAGATCGCCGCGCCCGCGCTGCGCACGGTGATGTAGCGAAACACCCGCAAAGCCGACAGCGAGTCGGCCCACGCGGTTCCGGCGGCCTGCTCCTGAATCCATTGGCTGAGATAGAAAAGCATCAGTCATTCGGCCACGGAGGGAGGATCAATAAGGAGATTACGATTAAGGACGGAGCGCCCAGCGCGGCCTCCCCTCGCAATCATAATCTCAGTCTCAATCCCGGTTTCCATTTTCAATCGTGCCTGTGTTGCAGCGTGAACAGTCCGTGGCGGTGGCGCATCTTCTCCCAGCGGCACAACCGCACCAGGAAGCCCGGCACCCGCGCGTTGTCCTTCAACTCGCGCGCCAGCTTCCTCACCACGCGCTGCTGTTGCCGATCTGCTTTCGCGTTCATCACTCGTCAGTTCATTTGGGGGTTGTAGCCGCAGGCGTCAGCCGGCGCGTTGGAATCCTCAACCTGAAGGTTGCGACTACGAAGCACATCGGCGATCCGCTCCAGCCGCGCGGACCGCGAAGCCTTCAGCAGCACCACATCGCCGGGCAGCAGCTCGCTGCGCACGGTCTCGCCCGCGCCCACGACCTCGGCGATTTCCGTGACCGCGCTCAAGCCGGCGGCCCGCGCCGCTCCCGCGAGATGGCCCGCCATCTTGCCCACGGCGAAGAGCCGGTTCACCCCGAGCTCCGCCGCGCGCCGCCCGACCTCGATGTGTGCCGCGACACTGTGCGCGCCCAGTTCCGCCATGTCTCCGAGCACCGCAACACGGCGCCCCGCGCAAGGCAGGTCGTGAAGCGTTTCCAACGCGGCAATCATTGAATCCGCGTTGGCGTTGTAGGCGTCGTCGAGCACGCGCACGCCGTTGGCCTCCCAAAGTTGCAGGCGCATCTTTGGCGGGGTGCATCCCGCCAAAGCGCGCCTGACTTGCTCACTGGTCAGTCCCACCTCGGTTCCCACAGCCCCGGCGAGCAGAGCGTTCAAAACTTGATGCCGTCCCAGCAGCCCGATGCGATACGCGCCGCCGAAAGCGGCGGACGGGCTGGCGACTTGGAACGTCTGTCCACGCACATCGCAGCGCACGTCGCTGGCGCGCCAGTCGTTGCGAGGCCCGAAGCCCACGCGCACCACGCGCGCCCGCGTGCGGCGCACTGCCAGTTCCATCTCCGGGCAGTCACCGTTCACCACGAGCACGCCGTCGCTGGGCAGCATCTCGGCCAGCCAGCCCTCTTCCTGGGCGACGCCGTTGACATCGCCGAAATACTCCAGGTGCTCGCGCCCGATGCTGGTGATGACGCCCAGGCGCGGCTGGATGAGCCTCACCAGCCGCGCGAGTTCGCCGGGATGGTTGGTGCCGACTTCGAGCACGGCGCTGATGTGCTGTCTCTCCAAACGCAGCAAGGTGTGAGGGACACCGATATCATTGTTGAAACTTGCCTCGCTCCACAGCGCCGGACCGCGCTCACGCAGCACGGCGGCGATGAGATCCTTTGTTGTCGTCTTCCCGTTCGAGCCACCAACGGCGATTACTGGGAGGGTGAAATCCTGCCGGTAACGTGCGGCGAGCTGGGCGTAGGCGGTGCGGGTGTTGGCGACAACGACAAGCGCCGGCGGCTTGCAGTCGCCGTCCACGGTGCTTTTTGCGACAGACGCCGACTGCAAGCCGACGGCACGGGCTTTCTCCACCATCACGGCTGCAACACCTTTTGCGGAGACCTGGGCCAGGAACTCGTGCCCGTCAAACTTCTCGCCTGCCAGCGCGATGAAGAGGTCGCCGGGCTGGACATGCCGCGAGTCCGTGCAGACACGGGAGACACTGACATCCCCTGACCCACGGAGGATTTCTCCGCCGGTCGCGTCGGCAACGAACTTGAGCGAGCGCGGATCCATCACTCGGCGAGAGAGCGGAAGGCGTCGGAGTTCGCCAGCCAAGGCACGGTCACCGGGCGGCGGAAGAGCTGGCGAAGCCCGGCGTCCGCATTCAACGCGGCGGGCACGGCGTCCGCGTCCGGGAAGATGGGCAGAGCGGCGGCGGGCGTGGCGTTGCGCAGCGCGTTGATCTGTTTGCAGAGATCAACATTGCGCAACGGGCGGGGCGGGGACTGCGTGGTGTCGGTGGTGTTCATGGTGTGTGATGGCTGGCTGTCCTGCGCTACGGGTTTCCTTCCTGCGACCGTGGCTCCCAGAGCAGCACGGCGAACTTGGATTTCTTTGGCAGATCGACTGCATCCGGCGGGACCGGCTCCACGCGGCTCTCGTCGCCGGCGAAGACATCACGCACGACGGAGGGCAGGTTCTTCTGCAAGTGCGCCACTCGCGCCAGCACCTCGATGTTGCGCTGGCGGCGGGGCTTCCAGTTGATTTCTTGGGATACTTTGCGGGCCATGATTCAGGCGGCTTTCGCCAGTTGCGGTTCCCCCCATCCGAGCTCCTCCAACGCTTCCTGCGCATGCACGCGGTCATCGAACGGTATGACCGTGTCTTCAAATTCCTGGTAAGTCTCGTGGCCCTTGCCGGCGATGAGCACGGTGTCACCGGGGCGCGCAAAGCGCAGCAGTTGGCGGATGGCCTGGGCGCGGTCAAGCTCCACGCTGAAATGGTCGGGGCGGATCGTGCGGAAGCCGGACTCAACCTGCGCGGCGATGGACGCGGGCGATTCGCGGCGCGGGTTGTCGCTGGTGATTAGCGTGTGGTCGGCCAGCAGCGCGGCGACCTTGCCCATCTTCGCGCGCTTGTCGGTGTCGCGCGCGCCGCCGCAGCCGAAGGCCAGCAGGACGCGGCCCGGCGTGATCTCGCGGACAGTGCTGAGGACGTGCTGGAGCGCGTCGTCGGTGTGCGCGTAGTCCACGAACACGCTGAAGGGCTGGCCGGCGGCGATGCTCTCCAGCCGGCCCGGCACCGCAGGCATGGTGCGGAGGGCGGATTGAATCTTTGCGATGGGGACGCGCAGCGCGATGCCCGCACCGATGGCGGCCAGCGCGTTGTAGATGTTGTGCCGGCCAATGAGCGGCATCGTCACGACGAAGCGGCCTGCGGGAGTCTCGGCAGTGAAACTCGTCTGGCTGTGGCCGAGCTGGAACTCAGTCGCGCGCAGCTTCGCCGCCTCATCGAGGCCGTAGGTGAGCTGCACCTCCGCGCTCGTCTCGCGCGCGAGGCGGGAGCCGAAGGAGTCATCAATGTTCAGAATGGCCGCACCGGGCTTGGCCCCTTCCTGAATCGAGGTGAAGAGCTGCTTCTTCGCCTCGTAATAACCCTCCATGTCACCGTGGAAGTCGAGGTGGTCCTGCGTCAGGTTCGTGAAGATGCCGAGGTCGAACTCGACGCCGTGAACACGCTTCTGCGCCAGCGCGTGGGAGCTGACTTCCATCACGCACGCCTCGCAGCCGGCGCGGATCATCTGCGCCATGAACTGCTGAATCTCGGAAGACTCCGGCGTGGTGCGCTGCGCCGGCAGCACGCGGTCGCCAATCTCGTAGCGGATGGTGCCGAGCAATCCAGCGTGAATGCCCGCCGCCTCCAGGATGTGCTTCACCATGAAACTCACGGTGGTCTTGCCATTCGTGCCGGTGACGCCGATGACCTTGAGCTTGCGGCTGGGATGGCCGTGGAAGTTCGCCGCCGCAACGGCAAGCGCCACGCGGGCGTCGGCGACCCTGATCTTTGTCGCGCGACCGGAGGAAAAACCGTTGCGCTCGCAGATGACGGCGGCGGCGCCGCGGTCGATGGCCGAGCTGATGAAGTCGTGGCCGTCGTGGGTCTCGCCCGGCACGGCGACGAAGACCATGCCCGGCGAAAGGCGGCGGGAGTCAGCGGTTACTCCCGCCACCGATCGCTCGAGCGGGCCTTCCGCACGCAGCAGCGGCAGGCCATCGAGAAGTTCTTTCAGTTGCATCATGTCAGGCGCCGGGTGTTTTCGACTCGCTGCGACGGGAGGCGAGTTCGCTCGATAGAAGGTTGAAGGCCTGGGCTGCCTTGAGCGTGCTGCTCCTCATGCCTGCCTGCCCGCGCTGGGAGACGGAGAACGGCACCCAGCTCTGCGCCAGGACGAGCGAGCGGGAGGACGCGCGGCGAAGCGCGGAAGGGGGCGCGACGGAGTCTCGCCCCACCCGGGCGGAGGAGGAGGTCGTCGTGGTCGTAGCCGGTTGTTCGGATGTATTCACAGTCAGTTCGTGCGGGTCGTCGTCTGCGGCGCTTGGGCGACGCCGGTGACGGCCTCGCCCACGGCGGTTTCGGGACGGATGTTCAGATAGTTGGCGGAGCGCAACGCGATGTTCTTGAAGGCCGGCGCGGCCACCTGGCCGCCGTAGAAGCCCTTCGGCTTGTCCGGCTCATCCACACACACGTAAATGAGCAGCTCCGGGTTGTCCGCCGGGAAGAAGCCGATGAAGGAGGAGAAGTATTTGTCGTGGCTGTATTGGCCGTTCACAATTTTCTGCGCGGTGCCGGTCTTGCCGGCGGCGGTGTAATAGCCAAGGCGTGCCTTTTCCGCCGTGCCATCGGTAGACACAACGCGTTTGAGCGTCTCAACAACCTGCCTGGAGACTTCGGACTTGAAGACTTGGCGGATGAGTTGCGGGTGGTTCTTCACCACCACCTTGCCATCCGCGTCTTCGAGGCGGTCCACGAGCAGCGGGCGCATGAGCTTTCCACCGTTGGCAATCGCGGCCATCGCCATCGCCATCTGCAAGGGCGTCGCGGCGGCGGAGTGGCCGATGGACACGCGCGAAGCAGTGAGGCCGTCCCATTTGTTGATGGGAATCAACTGCCCGCGCGCCTCGCCCGGCAGCGGGATGCCGGTGCGTTCGCCGAAGCCGAAAGCGGTGAGATAGTTCAGCAGCCGCTGGTCTCCCAGACGCAGGCCAATCTTCGCCGAGCCGATGTTCGAGGACTTCATCATCACTTCCTCGACCGACAGGACGCCGAGCGGATCGTGGTCATGGAGCACCTTGCCCTTGTAGGGCCACCTGCCGCGCTCGCAGTCCACGCGCTCGCCCAGCGTTGCCAACCCTTCGTTCAGCGCCGCGCCGATGGAGACAATCTTGAATGTCGAGCCCGGCTCGTAGCTGTCCACGGTCATGCGGTTCTTGAGCGAGGCGATGGGGGACTTGCCCGGCTGGTTCGGGTCGTAAGTGGGGCGCGAGCCCATCGCCAGAATTTCTCCGGTGCGCGGGCGCAGCACGATTGCGGAAGCGCCGACTGGATTATATCTGGCCATGATTTCTGCCAGCTCGGTCTCGAGGATGTGCTGCATCGCGGCATCGAGTGTGAGCACGGCGTTGAGCCCGTCCTGCGCGCCGACTTCCTGCTGGCGGTTCATCACCAGCTCGCCGCCCTTGCCGCCAAATTCGGTTTCGCGCCAGCCACGCACGCCGTTGAGCTTCGCATCGAGCTGGCGCTCGATGCCGTCGAGGCCGGCGGATTCGGTGCGGACCACGCCGGTCGCGGGGTTTGTGCGCGTGACAGGGCCCATGAAGCCGAGCACGTGCGCGGCGAGGGACAGGTTTGGGTAGATGCGAATCTGGTCGTCAACGCGATCGGAGTTGATGGCCTTGGCGCGCAGCTCGCGATAGAAGGCGCGCTCGTTGCGCGGAAGCTTCTTCTCGTCCACGCCGAAGGTGAGCTTGGACATGGCGGCGGTGATTTGCGCCCACTGCTCCATCGGCACCTTGTGGGCCAGCACGACGTGGCGGTTGGTGGCGACGATGAGCTGGTTGGTGATGACGACGTAGCTGTTCGAGAGGATGAGCGGTGAGTTGGTGGCGACGTAGCTCTGGTTGGTGGTGACGACGCCATTGTGGAGAGCGGTGAAACGGTTCGTGTGCAACACTCCGCGCGGGGCGAGCACGTAGCCGTCCACAACGACGATGTGGCGGTTGGTGAGCAGGGTGCCATCGAGCGAGGCGACGGGGTTGGTGCGGATGGTGATTTGTGGGAGGAGGCGCTTGTGCAGCTCGGCCTCGGGGACTTGGAAGATGGGGGCGAGCGCGCGGGCAATTTCCGGCTGACGAGTGCCCATGAGCACGGGGTCGGCGAAGACGGTCTTCACCGGGCGGCTGGTGGCGAGGAGATTGGTGCGGATGTCGTAGATGCTGCCACGTCGCGGCTCGATGTGGCGGGTCTGGCGGACTTGGGCATTGGCCTTGGCCTTGAGGGCTTCATGCTGCATGACCTGCAAGTCCACGAGCCTGTAGCCTAGGCCGCAGAAGGCGACGAACAACAGAAAGGCCATCAGCACCAGCCGCTTGTTTTGAAACGGCTGGAGCGTGGCGTCCTGGATGGTCACCCGTGCAGGCATCATGCGGCGAAGCTCATCTCGAAGTCGGACTCTTCGTCGTCGTGGCGGATGGTGTTGGTCATGGTGTGTTTATGGTTCAGCGTTTGCGGTTCGTGGGAGGCAAGGCTTTCGTGGCGTAGGCGAGATAGGTTTTGTCCGGAGGAAAAATCATTGCGGAAACAACCGTCCGCTGTGGGTTTTGCGGGGCTGCACGGGCGATCTGGCCTTCGACAAGGGTGAGGATCTGATCTGGCGTGGGCACGCCGAGGCCGAGCTTGAGCTCCTTCACGCGCGCGTCGAGGTAGGGCAGGGAGTGGAGCATGGCCATCTGCTGGCGGCGCATCTCGTTCTCGCGCTTGAGCGTGGCGAGACGCTTTTCGAGCTGCTCGGTTTTCACGCCGAGGGAGTAAATCTGCCGCTTCTGCCAGACGTAGGTCACGCCGAGGGAGCAGAGGACCAGGCAGATGAAGAACACCTTCACCGTCGGCCCAAACGAGACGCCGCCGCCCGCGCTGTTCTTTCGATTCTTCTTTGCCATAACCGTCACGCTTAGGTTTTCTCGAACACCCGCAGCTGCGCGCTGCGCGCCCGTGGGTTTGCCGCAACTTCCGCGTCGCTGGCGCAAATCGCCTTCCGTGTCACCAACCGCAGCACCGGCGCTCTGGGCTGGCGCAGTTCCGGCACGTCCACTTCGCCGGGCGCCACGTAATCCCGCGCCAGCTCCCGGCCGAATTCCTTCACCACGCGGTCTTCGAGCGAGTGAAACGTAATCACCGCGAGCCGCCCGCCGGGCGGGAGCAACCGCACCGCGCCCGCCAGCCCGCGCCGCAACGAGCCGATTTCGTCGTTCACCGCGATGCGCAGCGCCTGGAACACGCGCGTGGCGGGGTGCGCCTTGCGCCCGTGTCGCGGAGCGATTCTTTCCATCAGCTCCGCCAACTGCCGCGTCGTCTCAAACCGCTGCATCTGCCGGTCGTGCTCGATGGCCCGCGCCATCCGCCGCGAATCCGACTCGTCACCGTATTCCCAGAAAATCTTCGCCAGCTCTTCGGCGCTCGCGGAGTTGACCAGCTCCGCCGCCGTCAGCGCCTGTCGCGCGTCCATCCGCATGTCGAGCGGGCCGTCCTGCTGGAAGCTGAACCCGCGTTCCGCCCGGTCCAGCTGCGGCGAGCTCACGCCCAAATCCAGCAGCACACCATCGCAACTGCCCGCCGGAACCCAGTCCGGAAGCTCATCAAAATTCCCGCGGCGCAGCTCGAAGCGGCCCGCGAATTCCGCTGCCAGCCGTGCGCGCGCCGCCTCAAGGGCGTCGCCATCGCGATCGCAGCCAAAGAGCCATCCAGTCGGTCCGCTGGCCCGCAGCATCGCCTCCGCGTGCCCACCCGAACCCAGCGTCCCGTCGGCGAACTTCCCGCCGGGCTTGGGCCTGAGTGCGGCCAACACTTCCTCCACCATCACCGGGCTGTGGATGAAGTTTGTCACGGTTCATGGTCCAGTTAGGCCGCCGACAAGGGTCGGGCCGCGAGCGGCCCACGCGGCACGCGCCGCCGCACCGCCGCCGCCTGCTCACCGAATGCCTTCGCCAGCCGTGCAGGCACCTTCAGCTTGCGCGCGATCGGGCTCTTCACCTTGTCGCGGACGGAACGGAGCCGCGTAGCCCAGCTCTTTCCAGCTGATGGCGGCACGAAGTTCAGCGCGAGGACGGGGATGGCCTGCGCCTCTGGCTGCACTTGGAGCGACTCGTCAGTTTTGGGCCTGCGGCGTTTGACCGATGGCTTAACAAAAGGGTTCTTCGGCAACTTCGGGTCGGGCGAGACGGTGCTGCGGATTTTCGGCCCCCCCGCGCGCACTGCTGGTTTGCCCTCCGCCGCGAATGCCTCGCGCTTTCGCCCACGCCCCACCTGCTCCGTGCGCGGCCCTCTAGGGAGGCGCGTGTGAAAGTTCGGCACGACCTCGCCCAGCGGCACCTGGGTGACGAGCTTGTTCGTCAGGCCCACGAGGCTTTTGCCAGTCTTGAGTAGATTGAGCAGACCCATGTCTTAGATTTGTTTCATCGCTTCCAAGCGCAGCACCTCGTCGGAGACTCGGGTGACGGCGCGGAACTCGGGGTGCCAAATCTGGAAACGGTCGAAAAGGCCGACCAGAATCACCTTCTTGCCAATGCCCGCCTTCGTGGCCAGATTCTCCGGCAGACAAATGCGCCCCGCCGAATCCAGCGTCAGATCATCGCAGTCCGCGCCCAGCAGGCGGCGGAGCGACTCTGCTTTTGGGTCGCTGAAGGACATACCCTCCATCTTCTCCTCCAACTTCCTCGCCGTCGCAGGCGGCAGCACGAGCAGACAGGGATGCTGTTGGTTCTCGGATTTCCAGAAATGCACGGACAAGACAACGCCCTCGGCAGGACGCCATTTCGCCGGGACTTGCAGCCGACGCTTGTCGTCCACACCAAAGTCGTATTCACCCTTGAAGGTGACACGGACATTGTCAGCGGTTGAAGACATAAGCCAAACCCCAGAGCCATTCACTTAACCCACAATGCCCCAGAGCGGCCCATTTTTACCCACTTCCCTCCACACCGGTCAACTGATAACACAAATATTTTTTGATTTGTTGCTACCTATTCCCTTTCAACTACTTACGATTTCTCCGTGCTTCCCGAATTGCTGCTCACAAGACTTTTTCTCCCTACCTTCGCGTTGAACTGCCGAGCTTTAACGAAATCCGAGCAGCAAATCCTCTCAGCTCGGCACTTTTGACACCCGCGTCGGCTTCCACAATGAAAGAGGACAGGCCCCACTCCCGCCCCACTTCGCCCCTTGCACACTGCTGACTTCGATTACCCGCTACCTCCGGAACTCATCGCGCAATCGCCCGCTGCCACGCGCGACGGCTCGCGCCTCATGGTCATGCACCGGGCCAAATCCCTCACCGAGCACCGGCAGTTCCGCGACTTGCCGGACTATCTCCGTGCCGGGGACGTTTTGGTGCTCAACAACTCCCGCGTCATCCGAGCACGCCTCCACGGACACAAGCCCGCAAGCGGCGGCCAGGTCGAGTTGCTGCTCGTGGAGGAAGTCGCGACGAACGAGTGGTGGACACTTCTCCGCCCCGGCAAACGCGTCCGCGTCGGAACCGAGATTCAACTGCTGACGAATGCCGGTGCTGCATCAACGGTGCGTGCCTCAGTGATGGAGAAAAATATTGAAGGCCACTGCCGCGTCCGCTTCACCAACACACCAAACATCTTTGACGAGCTTGAGACGCACGGCGAAATCCCGCTGCCACCTTACATCGCGCGCACTGCTGGAGCCGACGACGACGCTCGCTATCAAACCGTCTTCTCCCAGCCCGCCGGCTCCGTCGCGGCGCCAACTGCGGGACTGCATTTCACGCCGCAATTGCTCGACGAACTCCGCGCGCGCGGCGTGCAAATCCAGTTCGTCACGCTGCACGTCGGACTCGGCACTTTCTCGCCGGTGAAAACTGAGAACCTCTCCGACCATGTGATGCACGAAGAGCGCTTCGAACTGCCAGCCGCGACAGCCAGCGCCATCAGCACCGCAAAGCGCGAAGGCCGCCGCGTCATCGCTGTGGGCA
This sequence comes from Verrucomicrobiota bacterium, assembly GCA_016235545.1. Classification (GTDB taxonomy): domain Bacteria; phylum Verrucomicrobiota; class Verrucomicrobiia; order Limisphaerales; family SXTU01; genus SXTU01. The sequence continues at coordinate 26,039 of JACRKB010000029.1, forward strand.
CCACCACCGTGCGCGTGCTTGAAACCGCCGCCGCCCTGTCAGCTCTCAACTCTCAACTCTCAACTCTCCGGAGCCGCACCCGCATCTTCATTCACCCGCCATTTCAATTTCGCCTCGTGGACGCCCTCCTTACCAACTTCCACCTCCCGCAATCCACACTGCTCATGCTCGTGAGCGCCTTCGCATCCCCCGGCGAGTTGCGCGGTCGCGAACTCATGCTGGCCACCTACGCCGAGGCCGTGCGCGAGCGCTACCGCTTCTTCAGCTACGGCGACGCGATGCTAATCCTGTAAGTTTTGAGTTCCGGGTTTTGAGTTTCGAGTCTCTAGTTGCCCCGTCCATGCGCCAGCGCCCTCAACTCTCAACTCTCAACTCTCAACTCTCAACCGCCCCCCTTCCCTTCGTCCTCGTGAACATGGCGATGTCCGCCGACGGCAAGATCGCCACGGCCAGCCGCGCCGTCTCCACCTTCAGCAGCGCGCGTGACCACGACCACCTCTACGAACTCCGCGCCACCGCAGACGCCGTGATGAGCGGCGCGCGCACGGTGGACCTCAACAACCACACGCTCGGCCCCGGCGCGGAGCGCTTCCGCAAAATTCGCCTCAGCCGCGGCCTCGCGGAATACAACCTGCGCGTCATCGTGTCGGGCTCCGGCTCCGTCGATCCCGGCGCAGAAATCTTCCAGCACCGCTTCTCTCCTATTCTTGTGCTGACCAGCAGACGCGCGCCTGCTGCCGCGTTGAAGAAACTCCGAGCCGTGGCGGACGCGGTAAAAATGACCGGCACAAGAGATGTGGATTTTGCCGTAGCTCTGCGCTGGCTGCGGGCTGAATGGAACGTGAAGCGTCTCCTCTGCGAAGGCGGTGGCGAACTAAACGACGCGCTCTTCCGGGCCGGACTAGTGGATGAATTGCATCTCACCATTTGCCCGCGCGTCATCGGCGGACGGCTCGCCCCCACCATCGCCGACGGCCTTGGCTTCCAGAACTTGAGCGACGCGTTTCAACTCAAGCTCAATTCCACGAAGCGCGTCGGCGACGAACTCTTCTGCGTCTTCACCCGCTGCGCTTGAGTGGGGCACTCCTGTCCCGCCGTCCCGCCGTCCCGCCATTCAGAACACCTACTTGTGCGGTTTCTGAAAATCAGCGGAACAGGCTGGAAGCATTGACCTATCTGGCCGCCTGCTTTGCATCGCCTGCTGGTTCGGAAGTTGCGCGCACCACGAAGCCCCTTCACCATTCCGCCCAGTTCAAACGTCCATCCTCACCATGAGCAAACGTCTCTGCCTCTTCCTCGCCGCGCTCGCCGCCGCGCTTCAGCCGCTTCGCGCCGCCGATGATTCCGCCAAGGAATCCCAGTTCCTCACCAACACCCGCCAGCTCATCTACGAAGGCCGGCGCAGCGGCGAAGGCTACTACTCCGCCGACGGCAAGTTCCTCGTCTTCCAAAGCGAGCGCGAGGCGGACAATCCCTTCTACCAAATCTATTTGCTCAACCTGGAGTCCGGTGACGTGAACCGCGTCTCGCCCGGCACCGGCAAGACGACCTGCGCGTTCCTCCGCCCCGGCAGCGGCGACGTGCTCTTCGCCAGCACGCACGTTGACCCCGAAGCGTTGGCGAAGCAAAAGACCGAACTCGACTTCCGCGCCACCGGTAAATCCCGCCGCTATGCGTGGGACTACGACGACCGCATGGAACTCTTCGTGTCCAAGCGCGACGGCTCGAACATCCGCCGCCTCACCGACGCGCCCGGCTACGACGCCGAGGGCAGCTACTCGCCCGACGGCAAGCTCATCGTCTTCTGCTCCATGCGCCACGCGTTTCCGCTGACAAAGCTTTCGCCCGAGGACCGCAAGCGGATGGAGACGGACACCGCCTACTTCGGTGACATCTACCTCATGCAGGCCGACGGCTCCAATGTCCGCCGTCTGACCAGCACGCCCGGCTACGACGGCGGCCCCTTTTTCTCCCCGGACGGCAAACGCGTCATCTGGCGGCGCTTCACCGAGAAGGGCGACACCGCCGACGTTCACACGATGAAGCTCGACGGCTCCGACGTGCGCCGCCTCACCGACTTCGGCGCGATGTCGTGGGCGCCGTATTTTCACCCGTCCGGCCAATACGTCATCTACACTGCGAACAAGCTCGGCTTCGCAAACTTCGAGCTGTTCCTCGTGGACGCGCTCGGCGCGAAGGAACCCGTGCGCGTCACCTACACGGACGGCTTTGACGGCCTGCCGGTCTTTTCCCCTGACGGCAAGAAACTCGCGTGGACCAGCGGCCGCACGCCGGAGAAGAACTCGCAAATCTTCCTCGCGGACTGGAATCACGCGGCGGCTCTGGCGGCTTTGGACAAAGCCCCGGCGAGAAGCGCGGCAAGTGTTCAGTCTTCAGTAATCAGTGTTCAGACTCCGAAGGCCGCGCCTCCGACTGCCCCGCTCAGTCTCAAGACCGAGCGGAAATTCTCGACGGAAATCTCCACCGACGATTTGAAAACGCAGGTCAATTATCTCGCCAGTGATTCGCTCGCGGGCCGACTCACCGGCTCTCCCGGCGCGTTGAAGGCGGCAGAGTTCATCGCGGATTATTTCAGAGCTGTCGGCCTCCAACCACTGCCCGCCTCAACGAATTTCTTTCAGCCCTTCGAGTTCAGCTCCGGCGTGCGCGTGCTGACGAACCAGAACACCGCCTCCCTCGCCACGGCCACCAACGCCCCGCGCCAGCCGCTCGCGCTCGACAAAGACTTTCGCCCGCTCGCCTTCACGGCGAACGGCTCGGTCGAGGGCGAAGTCGTCTTCGCTGGCTACGGGCTCTCCGTCCCCGGCAAGCTCGGCGAAGGCTACGACTCCTACGCCGGACTCGACGTGTCGAACAAGGTTGTCCTCGTCCTGCGCTACGTGCCGGAGGAGGCCGACGCCAAACGCCGCCAAGAGCTGAACCGCTACGCCGGCCTGCGCTACAAGGCCCTCATCGCGCGCAACCGTGGCGCGAAAGCGCTGCTCGTAGTCACCGGCCCCACGTCACCGAGCCCCGGCGAGCTGGCGCGGCTCACCTTCGAGACGGGCGCGAGCCACAGCGGCATTGTTTGCGCGAGCATCCAGGGAGACGTGGCGGCCAAACTCTTCGCCGCAGCCGGCAAGGACTTGAAAAGAATCCAGGCCGCGCTCGACAAGGAAGACCCGCACGCGGAAGGCGGCTTCGCGCTCACGGGCGTGACCGTGAAGATCACCGCCGCAGTCGAGCACGTAAAGAAATCCGACCGCAACGTCCTCGCGCACATCCCGCCCGTGGGCACCGAGGAGTATGTCATCGTCGGGGCGCACTACGACCACCTCGGCCACGGCGAGACCGGGGGCTTCGCGCGCAAAGACGAGGAAGGCAAAGTCCACCCCGGCGCGGACGACAACGCCTCCGGCACCGCCGCGCTGCTGGAACTGGCCGCGCAGCTTGCGGCGGACGCCGTGGTGCCCGCGCACATGGCTCCGTGGAAGCGGCGCGGCATCCTCTTCGCCGCGTGGTCCGGCGAGGAAGTCGGTTTGATTGGCTCGTCGCACTTCGCGGAGAAGCCGCCACTCGCGCTCTCCAACGTCGTCGCCTACGTGAACTTCGACATGGTTGGTCGCCTCCGGGACAACAAACTGAACCTGCAAGGCATCGGCTCGTCCCCCGCGTGGCGGAAATTAATCGAGAAGCGCAACGTCGCGGCGGGCTTCAACCTGACCTTGCAGGACGACCCGTATCTCCCGACCGACACCACGCCGTTCTATCCGAAGAACGTGCCGGTCATCGCCTTCTTCACGGGCAGCCACGAGGAGTATCACCGCCCCGCAGACCGGCCCGACACGCTCAACTACGACGGCCTCGAACGCGTGGCCAAGTTCGCGCGCGGCTTGGTGAGCGACCTCGCGTCCGGAGCCGAGCGCCCGGCGTATGCGAAGGTGGAGAAGAAGGACGGCGGCGGTGGCCGCGAGCAATTGCGCGCCTACCTCGGCACCATCCCCGACTACGCGCAGGAAGTGGCGGGCGTGAAACTCTCCGGCACGCGCGCCGGGAGTCCCGGCGAGAAAGCCGGGCTGAAAGGCGGCGACATCATCGTGGAATTTGCCGGCCAGAAGATCGCCAACATCTACGACTACACCTACGCGATGGACGCCGTGAAGATCGGCCAGCCCGTGAAGGTCATCGTCCTGCGCGACGGCAAGCGCGTGGAACTCATCGCCACGCCCGAGACGAGGAAGTAGCCGCGCGAACCGCTCGGTCATGCGCCCCGTAGTCGCAGGCTTTAGCCTGCGCGTAAGAGAAGCCGAGATTGATTCGCAACCTGAAGGTTGCGACTACGGAGACGCCGCTGGGATGCGCCCAAAAGCCGCGCGTGCGGAGAAAGCACCTTCCCAAACCCCGCGCAAGCCGCTACCAATCGCACATGCTCACAAACATCCTTCTCATCATCAGCGCCCTCGTTGTCGTGCTCCTGGTCGTCGCCTCCATGCGGCCGGACGAAATGCGCATCACGCGCTCCGTGACCATCGCCGCACCTCCCGCAGCCGTCTTCGCGCAGGTCAACGACTTCCACCTGTGGGACGCGTGGTCCCCGTGGGCGAAGCTCGACCCTGCTTGCAAAAACACCTTCGAGGGACCGCCCGCCGGCACAGGCGCGGGCTTTCGCTGGGACGGCAACAACAAGGTCGGCGCGGGTGCCATGACCATCACGGAGAGCCGTCCGGGGGAACTCGTTCTCATCCGGCTGGAATTCCACCGCCCCTTCAAGGCGCTCAACTCCGCCGAATTCACCTTCCAGCCCGAGGGCGGCAAGACACTCGTCACATGGACCATGCTCGGGAAAAACAACCTCATCTCGAAAGTTTTCGGCCTGTTCGTGAACTGCGAGAAGATGGTCGGCAAAGATTTCGAAACGGGCTTGGCCACCCTGAAGATCGTGACCGAGACAGCCTCATGAATGGCAACGAAACCTCACCGCCCTGACGGGCCAGAACATTTTGCCGCCCCTTCAGGGCTTTGCGACTCGTGGTCGCACGTCGCGAGGCGTTGCTCCGGGCTGGCTCGTTGTCCCCCCCTCTGAGCGCCGATTTCGGAATCCGTGCTGAAATGGCTTCGGAAGGGCTGTAAGCCGATTTCTGTCTGCGCCCTTGCGGACGGAGAGGATCATTTGTCTCAGCAGCCAATACCCGGAACCCATCCCGCTTGCGCGGAAACTGGAGCGAGCCGCTCCGTTGGTTCCCTATTTGGCCTTGCACCCGATGGGGTTTTCCATGCCCCCGCGCTTGCGCTTGGGGCGGTGCGCACTTACCGCACCTTTTCACCCTTGCCCCGCCGGTTGCCCGGCGTGGCGGTCTTAGTTTCTGTGGCACTGTCCGTCGGCACGCCTCTCGGCGAACCGCCCGCGTGTATCTCCGGCTGAACCGGAGTTACGCGGCATCGCGCCCTGTGGTGTTCGGACTTTCCTCCCCCGGCGCGAGCCGGGAGCGATCCTCCGCCCTTCCGAAGCCGCCGGGACCGTAGGGCAAGTGGAGAGCAGGAGCAAGACTGGGTATGAGCGGATGAAGTTTCGCCTCCTGCTCCTCTCCGGCGCGGGCCGGACCCACGCGGCTGCAAGGGCAGGATCAGGATTGCGAGCAGGAGAAAATTCTCCTCACTCCGCCGCCGCCAGCTCCATGTCCCTCGTGAAGTAGAGGATGCGTCCGCAGTGCGGGCAGGCGTTAAGTTCCGACTGCGACTGGCAGGCGACCATCACCTGTGTCGGCAATCTCATGTGGCAGCCGCCGCACGCGCTGTGCTGGATGCCGACGATGACGTTCTCGCCCTTGCTCTTGAGCAGCCGCTCGTAACGGGCGAGAGCACCTTCCTCGACGGCGGTTGCCAGCTCTGCCCGGTTGGACTGCAACTCGGCCAGGCGCTGCTGGAAATTCTCCTCGCGCTTGCCCAGCTCTGCCACCTCTGCCTCCACGTCCTTCTTGGCGCTGGCGGCCGTCTTGGTGGTGGTGGCAACCTCCTTCGCCACCCCGTCCGCCTGCTCCATCAGCTCGAGGATTTGGTCCTCGATCTTTGATATGCCGCCCTTGCACGTCTCGATCTCGTGGGCGAGCGCGCGATACTCCTCGTTCTTCTTGGTCTGGAACTGCTGGAGCGAATACTTGGAAATCCTCTCCTTCAGCGCCTCGACATCCAGCTCCAGCTTCTTCTTGTCCGACTCGACCTGCTTGGCACGCAGCTTGGCGGCGTCGAGCGCCTGCTGCGAGCTGCTGGCGCGGCCCTGCGCCCGCTCGCGCTGCGGCGCGATGGACGCCAGCTCGGCCTGGCTGCGGAGGATGTTGCGGTCACGGTCCTGGAGGATGAGGAGCTTTTCGAGGGCGTCTAGCATGAGTGGCTTTCTTTGTTCGCGAAAACCTATCGGCCATGCTAGGCCAAGTCAATGCACGCCGCCAAGAAGTGCCCGGCTGGCAAAAAATTTGAACATCCACCCCTCCTCTCGTTCCAAGCTGACACCATGAAAACCAACCGATTCTCCGCCGCACTGTGCCTGCTGGCACTCCTCGGCACGCAGTCTCCCAGCGCGCTCCGCGCCGCCGCCCCGAAGGAGTCCAGCGCCATCGCGCTGGCCCGCCAATTGAACCAGGCCTTCATCGAGGTCGCGGACCAGGTCTCGCCCTCCGTCGTCGTCATCCGCGTGGCGCAGAAGCAGGACCGCTCCATGTTCGGCTTCGAGACGGAGGGAAACCCGCTCTACGAGATGCTCCCGCGCGAGTTCCGCAAGCAGTTGGAGGAGCAGTATGAGAAGCGCCGCAAACGCAACGCCGAAGCCCAGCAGGGGCGCGTGCCGCAATTCAACGGCCAGGGCAGCGGCGTCGTCATCCGCGAGGACGGCTACATCCTGACCAACCGCCACGTCGTCGAGGACGCCGAGCGCATCGAGGTGCGCTTCAAGGACGGGCGCACCTTCCCCGCGACCATTCGCGGCGTGGACCCGCGCTCGGATGTGGCGGTGCTGAAGATCGAGGCGAAGGGCCTGCCCGCCGCGAAGTTCACCGACTCGGACAAGACGCGCGTGGGAGAGTTCGCCATCGCGATTGGCGCGCCGTTCAACTTGGATTACAGCGTCACCTTCGGCCACGTCAGCGCCAAGGGCCGCACCGACCTGCTTCCCGGCGTCTCGCCCGGCACGCCGATGGACCAGGACTTCATCCAGACGGACGCGAGCATCAACCCGGGCAACAGCGGTGGCCCGCTCGTCAACATCAGCGGCGAGATCATCGGCATCAACACACTCATCCGCGGCATGAGCACCGGCATTGGATTCGCCATCCCGGCAAACCTCGCGCGCGATCTCTCCGACGCAATCATCAAGGACGGCAAGGTCGTCCGAGGCCGCATAGGTCTTGTCATCAATGAATTCAGGGACGGCACAGAACCAGGAGCCAAAAACCTCAAGGGACCGTCGGTTGGCATTCTGGTCGGGCGCACCATCGAGGGCGGCCCCGCAGCCAAGGCCGACATCCGAACCGACGACATCGTCACCCACGTCGAGAGCACGCCCATTTCAAACGCCCAGCAACTCCGCAATGCCCTCCGCAACAAAGTCGGGCAATCCGTCAGCCTCAGCGTCGTCCGCAACGGAAAGCCGATGAAGATAAAAGTCACTCCCGAACTCTGGCCAGACGAGCTGCCGGACATGGTGGCAACCAACCACAAGGGCAGCGAAGTCCACGCCGATGATCTCGGCCTCACCGTGAAGCCGCTCACCCGAGAACTCGCGAAAGTCCACGGCCTGAAGCGCGCCGAGGGGCTTATCGTGACCGAGGTCGAGGCGGGCAGCCCCGCCGCCAAGCGCGGCATCAAGGCGGGCACCATCATCACCGAGGTCAACCGCAAGCCAGTGTCCGACCTGACAGACTTCCACGATGCGCTCAAGGGTGCCGACCTGAAAAAGGGCGTGCGTCTCGACATCATCAGCGGCAGCTCCACCGGCCACGAGGTGCTGAAGTCCGGAGAGTCAACGCAGCCTCAAAGGTGAGGCGGCGGATTCCTCGTTCCAAATTCGCCACCCCCAATTTCCGATTCGGCAGCCCCACTACTTGGGCCGAGTCATCTGGAAGGTGCCGTGGTCGAATGACGCCTTGTAAGTGGAGTGGAAATTCGTCGCCGACGCCTGCCCCTCGTAGCGATACACGCCGTAGGGCCTGCCCAAATCTTCCTCACCGCTGAACTGCCACTGCCCGCCCACTGGCTTCACATCGAGGTTGGCCTGCATCCCGAAGCTGAACACGACTCCATACTTTGCGTGGAAGCGCGTCTCATACTGCCCGCTGTCGAGCTTGCGGATGAGCGCGCGCAGCCGTCCGTTGTGCCCGTTGTGACCGCTCAGCCACTTGCCTTCCCAGCTTCCTTCGATGGAATCCGCCGGCGTGGGCTTGGCCGCCGCAGCCTTCCAATCCCGGTTGAACGTCGAGCACCCGCTGAACAGGAGCAGCGCAGCAATCGCTCCACCGCGAAGAGCCTGTTTCCGCAACGCTTGAATCATGGGGAAATCCGACGCCAAAGCCGCACGCGCGTCAAGCACGCCTGCTGCGCCCCGTCACGGACGCGGCGCACCCTGAGGTGCTGGCGGCTGCCCGAGGGAATCCGGCAGCGGGTTGGGCCTCCGCCTGAACTCATCGCGATGCCGGGCCGCATCACGGTGGCCCTGGGCCGCTGCCAGCTCCCACCAACGCTCCGCCTCGGCCAAGTTCACCGGCACGCCATCGCCATGCGCAAGCATCAGCCCAAGTTGCGCCTGCGCGCCTGCATCGCCCGCATGGCCGGCGAGCGCGAACCATTTTGCCGCTTCCGCCTTGCTCACCGGCACGGCCCGTCCGTTGAAGTGAAACCAGCCCATGTTGACTATCGCCCAGACTTCACCCGCCTCAGCCGCGCGCCGTGTCCGGGCGAGGACGGACTGTAGCTTCGCCTCGTGCCGCAGGAAGTCGGCCGTGTAAGGCGGACCATAGTGATATGCCAGAGTGTCCGCAGCGAACCACGTCGAAGCAGCCGCGATGATTACCAGCGCCAGCGACCCGCACCAACTGACCCAGTTCATCTGCCCCCGCCATAGAGCGAAGGCACTGGGCCGCACGCGGTATGCATAGGCACCTCGCGCCGTGTCATGCGCCGGGTCTGCGGAATCGTATTCGGGCGCCGTGGACCCGTGCCTGAATGCCACTTGAACCTGCGCCTCTCCCCGCAACGCCTCGTAGGCGACGTTGATCGTCCGCATCATTTCCCCGGCGATCTTCTGCTGCTCAGGGTCGTTCGCAAAGCGGTCGGGATGCCAACGTTTCACCAGGGCGAGGTAGGCGCGCTTGATGAGTTCCGGCGAAGCGTCTGTGCCGAGGCCGAGAGTGGCAAAGTGTCTGGGATCTCTATCGCTCATTCGCAGCAATGCGACCGCCGCCATTCAGCATTCTATCGGCAAGGAGCCAGCACCCTTGAGCGCAGCGTCGTGCCGCCGGCTCAAGAGCACCAACGCGCACACCGCTCCGACCGTCGCGAGTAACATGTCCCATTGCGTGTCCCACGGGTCGCCCTGTGTGCCGAGGAATTCCGTGGCCGCCTCGCCCGTCAGCAGCGCAGCCCACCACTCGATGAACTCGTAGCACGCGCTGAACGCGAGGCAGACGCAGACCACCAGGAAGTTCAGCCAGCCGCCCCGTGGCAAGGGGGTTTTCCGCAGCAGCAGCTCGCGCACGAAAATCGCCGGGATGAACCCCTGCGCGAAATGCCCGAGGCGGTCGTAGTGATTGCGCGCCAGCCCGAAGGCGTCGCGCACCCAGTCCCCGAGCGGGACCCGCGCATAGGTGTAATGCCCGCCCAACGCAACGATGAGCGAGTGAAGAGCCAGCAAGTGCAGGCACATCGAAGTCAGCGGAAAGCGCCGGTGCGTGTAGGCCAGGATGACAAGCCCCGCCCACACCGGAAAATTCTCCAGCGCCCATGTCATGCGGTCTGCCCTGGGTGAAATGCCCAGCGCGACCTGCGCCGTCATCACCACTGCGATGAGCCACGGGAGGGGCATGGCCTGAACTAGGCAATGGCCTTCACGACGCCGGCAATCAAAGCCACGCCTTCCGCCGCGTCCGCACGCCTCAGGTTCAACGCCGGCAGGAACCGCACGACGTGCGTGCCGCTGGGCACCGTGAGCACGCCCGCGTCGTGCAGAAGGTTCACGAAGTTGAGCGAGGCGACTTTGCCGGTGTTCTCGAAGGCCGGGATGTTCTCAGCCAGCTCGATGCCCAGCATGAAGCCCAGCCCGCGCACGCCCTTGATGACGTGCGGAAATTTCGCCGCGAGGTTCTCCAGCTCCGCCTTCATCCACGCGCCCGTGTCGCGCGCGTTGTCCGCCAAGCGGTCGCGCTCAATGACCTCGAAGACCTTGTTCGCGACAGCGCAGCCCAGCGGCGTTCCGCCATAGGTCGTGGCGTGCGTGCCAGGTCCGAGCAAGTCGCACAGCTTCACGCCGTGGTGCTCCTCGCGCACCCAGAACGCGCCGATGGGAAACCCGCCGCCGAGCGACTTCGCCATCGAGACGCCGTCTGGCAGGAACTTGTCCGCGCCGGGAATGCCTTCCAGCAACCGCTGGAAACTCTGGAAGCGTCCCGTGCGGAAATGCCCGTCCTGCACGCCATCCATGAGCAACAGCATCCGCCGCTCATCACAAAGCTGGCGCAGGCCCAGCAGATACTCCGCGCCCGCGGGCGAGATGCCGCCCTCGCCCTGCACGCCCTCGATGAGGACGGCGACGGTCGCCGGCGTGATGGCGTCGCGCACGGCCTTCAGGTCGTTGTAAGGGACGTGCTTGAACCCCTGCACCGCCGGCTCGAAACCCTTCTTCACCTTCTCCTGCCCAGTGGCCGCGATGCCCGCGAGCGTGCGCCCGTGAAATGAGTTCCACGCCGTGATGATTTCGAAGCGCCCCTCGTCGTGCCCGAACTTGCGCGCGAGTTTGTAGAGCCCCTCGTTCGCCTCCGCGCCGGAGTTGCTGAAGAACACCTTGCCCGGCGCGAGATGCCGGACGATCTGCTGCGCCAGCCGGCCCTGCGGCTCGTGGTAGTAGAGGTTCGAGATGTGGACCATCCGCCGCGACTGCTCGACGAGCGCCTCCGTGATCTCCGCGTTCGCGTGGCCCAGCGAGCAGACCGCGATGCCGCCGCCGAGGTCGAGGTAGCGCTTGCCGTTCACGTCCCACAAGTGGCTCCCCTGCCCGCGCGCGAGCACCAGCTCGAAGCGCCCGTAGCTGGGCACGACGTATTTTTGGAACAGGCCGAGGACGGCTTGCTGCTCGTTGTGGACGATGGCGGGCGGTGTCGGAACAATCTCTTTCATTCTCTAAGTGCGCGGGGAGTCAACGGAGCGCGGGCCGAACTGTCAATCCGGCGAGCTTGGCAAGCTGGCCTGCTCCCCTGTCAAAAGTGAAAAACTCCTTCGCCCCAAGGCTCAGAGCCGCGCCGACGTGCAGCAAGTCCAGCGAGCGGAAGCCCTTCTCCTCGGTGTTCGCCTTGCTCAGAACCTCCGCTTGGCGCAAAGCCTCTGTCCAGTCTATCGGCGTGTGCTCAATGAAAACACGCTCACTCAAGTCAGCCTCATGCTCCGCTAGCACCCGACGGGCAGCAGTGCGGTCAAGTGACAGTTCGCCCGGCTCGGCCTGCCGAAACACCGCGAGACGAATCGCGTTCCGAAATTCCAACCGGTGCAACGGCGTGAATGGCAATGCCTCATCTTGCTTCCGCAGAAAATCCGCCAGCAATCGCTGCGCTTCCAGCGAGTGAACCCGTGGCAGATAGAGACTCGTCAGGAAGTTGGTGTCGGCGTAAGCGCTCAATGCTCGCCCTTGTTGAGAATCTCGCCGATGAACTTCTCGCTAAACACCTGAGTGCCGAAAATGGCTTCCATCCGTTTGCCGAAGTCAGGGAGCTGGCGCTTTCCGCGTTTCCGGCGCGCCTGTGTGGGGGCGAGCAGGTATTCGCGTCCATCCGTGTGACGGATGACCACCTGGCCTTCGTGATCGCAGGTATTGAGCACGCGCGCTGTCTCGCGCGAGAGTTCCCGAACTGTGAGCGTCTGCATGTCTGACTTATTGTCTGACACGGCGGGGGTGTCAAGAAAAGCGCCTGCTACGCCACCACTTCCGTCCCCACGCCCGCGTCCGTGAAAATTTCCAGCAGCACGGAATGCTGCTGCCGGCCGTCCACGAACTGCACCTTTTCCACGCCGGACTGGATGGCGGCGACAGCGCTGTCCACCTTGGGAATCATGCCCTTGTCCACCACGCCGGCGGCTTTAAGTGCCGGCACTTCGCTGATCTGCAAGTGCGTGATGAGCGTCGCCGGGTCTTTCGGGTCGCGCATGAGGCCGGGCACATCCGACATGAAGACGAGGCGGCGGGCCTTGAGCGCGATGGCGGCCTGCGCGGCGGCCACGTCGGCGTTGCAGTTGTAAATCTTCCCGTCCTCGCCGCGCGCCGTCGGGCTGATGACCGGCGTGATGCCGTGCGCGATGCACTCCAGCAGCGGCGCGGTGTTCACCCCCACGACCTCGCCCACGTAGCCGATGTCCAGCTTCTGGCCGGGCCGGTCCTTGTCATCGAGCCACAGCTTGCGGCAGGTGAAAATGTCCGTGCCCGCAAAGCCCCGCGCCTTGCCGCCGAGTGACTCGATGGTGCGGACAATCTCCGGGTTGATCTCGCGCGAGAGCACTTGGTCCACCACGCCGACCGCCGCCTCGTCGGTCACGCGCATCCCCTGGATGAAGTTCGCCTTCAACCCGGCGGCATCCATCGCGCGCGTGATGGCCTTGCCGCCGCCGTGGACGACCACGGGATTGATCTCCACCGCTTCGAGGAACCCGACATCGCGCGCCACGCCGTTGCGCACGGCGGAGTCGGGCGAGTCCATGAAGCTGCCGCCATATTTCACGACGAACGTGGCGTGGCTGAACTTCTGGATGTAGGGCAACGCCTCCAGCAGCGTCGCGGCTTTGGTGATGGGGTCGTGCATCTGGCAAAAACTTTAGCCACGGATTGAACACGGATGAAACACAGATTTGGATCGGTCTGTGTTCAATCTGTGTTTCATCGGTGGCTAAAACAGATCATCCCCCCAGCGTCGTCGGGTCAGTCACGTCGCCCTTGTTGTAATCCACGTAGGCCTCGGTCAGGTCCGCCGCATACATGAGGGCGGCAGCCTTGCCGAGGTTCAGGCGGATGTGGAGGTCGAACTCCTTCGGGGCGGCGGCGGCGCAGAGTGCCTTGAACGTGGCCTTCGTCGGCTGGCCGCGCTTGAGGCTCCAGAGAATCTTCCGGCTGCCCGGCGCGCTGTAGCCGATGTCCACGCGGTCCTCGACCACGGTCGCGGCGCTGTAGCCGAGCGCGTCAATGATGCGGCCCCAGTTCGGGTCGCCGCCGTGCCAGCTCGTCTTCACCAGCGCGCTGTTCGCCACGGCGCGCGCGGCGGCATCCGCGTCCTGAATCGTCTTCGCGCCCTCCACCCGCACCGTCACGACGCGGTGCACGCCCTCGCCGTCGCGCACGATCATCTTGGCGAGTTCGAGCGTCACGTGGTTGAGCGCGGCCTGGAAGGTTTTGAGTTCTGAGTTTCGAGTTCTGAGTTCGGCGTTCCCTGCCAAACCGTTTGCCAGCACGAGGACCGTGTCATTCGTGCTCATGTCGCCATCCACAGTGATGCGGTTGAAGCTGTTGGCGACGGCCTCCTGTAGGCAAGTGTGGAGCGCCTTCGCCTCGATGGCCGCGTCCGTCGTGATGAAGCACAGCATCGTCGCGTGCAGGCCTTGCGGCAGCGCGGCGGGGCGTGCGCCAGTCGCGCTCATGCCCGGCTGAATCATCCCCGCGCCCTTGCACATCCCGCCGATGCGGACGGTCTTGCCGCCCAGCTTGAACTCGATGGCGATCTGCTTGGGCCGCGTGTCGCTGGTCATGATGGCCTCGACGGCCTCATCGGCGCAGGCCACGTCACTCCCGAGCAACTGCGACGCAGCGAGAATGCCTTCCTTCACATTCACCATCGGGAGGTTCACGCCGATGCGCCCGGTGCTGCCAACAAGCGTGTGCTCGTCGGGGATGTGAAGCTGCTTCGCCAAGAGCGCCGTCATAGCGCGCGCGTCCTTCATGCCCTGCCTGCCGGTGCAGGCGTTGGCGTTGCCGGAGTTCACCACGACGGCCTGCGCAGCGCCGCCCTGCACGCGCTCGGCGCAGACCTTCACCGGCGCGGCGCAAATCTGGTTCGTGGTGAACATCCCCGCCACCGTCGCGGGCACCTCGGACACGATGAGCGCGAGGTCGCGCTTCTGGCCCTTGTTCGACCCCTTGCCAGTGCCGAGGCGCTTGATGTCGCAGAAAACCCCGCTGGCGAGGAACCCCTGCGGCGCGACGACCGCGCCAGGAACTACTTTGAATTTGAGCTTGCTCATGTTTGGCGCGCGAACGGAAACAACTCGCCGCGCGGGTGTCAACTGCGGGGTCGTCTCAACATTGGCCCTCTCTTCAGCCGGGTGTGGACGGGGAGACACAGCGCAAACCGTTTCAACCAAATCCGGCAGCTGAAACTTAACGCAAAGACGCAAAGACGCAGGGCCGCAAAGAAAACCGACTTGGTTGGTCTCGCTCCCGACTTCACCGCGTAGGTGAATGCACTTCAGCATTGTAACCCAACCCAATTCTTTCCTCCCTGCGCCTTTGCGCCTTTGCGTTAACTGCGGCTTCTAGGTTCAACGGTTCGTGCCCGGACGAAGAGCCTCTGGCCAGTCCGTGAGACCGATCACCGGCAGGGCGAAGCGGAACGCGGCCTCCTCGTCCGGAGTGCCAGCGGCCTTGAAAACTTCGTGAATCCTCCTCGGGCGGTCCGGCGTGGCGATGGATCCCGGCTTGCGCGTCCAGATGCCAAGATTCAAGCCGCCCTCGTGTCCATGGTCCGCGTGACGGTGCAGGATGAAGGCATCAATGCCAGCGAGGGACTGAACCTTCTTCCACGCGTGGCAATAAGCCGCCGCCTGCCACAGCTCGCCGTCCGGCTTGTCGGGACAGTGAAAGCCCTGCTCCGAGAGAATGATTCGCCGGGGCTGGCCGTGATGAAGCAGCTCCGGGCGGCGGAAGTAGGCGTCGAGCACTTCGAGATTCTTGAACGTGATCTTCGGAGTGTCCTCGCGCGGCGTGGGCTGCTTGTCCAGCCAAGAGCGCGGCTCGAAGAGGTTTTCCGGATACGGATGGTGCGCGAGATGCCAGTCGAAGTCGCCGCCCCCATGCGCGAGCCGGTTGAAGTCGTCAATCAATCCCCTGCCCTCGCACGAGCGCAGCGGGCCGCTGCGCATCACGCGGTCCCAGTAGTGCGTGAGCGAGAGATACACACGCGCGTGCGCGGAGGATTTGCGGACGGCGGTGTGTGTGATGCGGACGGTGCGGAGGTAGTCGGCCACGACCTCGGCGCGCGTGGCGTTGCCGAGATTATACCACTCCCAATGCGCGTTGACCTCGTTGCCAACGATGTAGCCCCAGACGCGGCCGCTGGCTGCGTTCGTGCCGGAGTAACGGTCGGCGATAAACTCCATCGCGGCCTTGTAGTGGCGCAGGCCATCGGGCGTGACGGTGTTGAAGGCGGTGAGCTTGTTCGGCGTGGCCGGGTCGCAGCGCGGGTGCTTCATGAACGCGTCCACCTCCGCGCGCCCGAGGTAGTGCAGCAAGATGAGATTCACCACCACGCCCGCGTCGGAGAGGCGCTTGACCGGCAGCGAATCGAGGTAACGGCGGCTGAAGAAATATGTCTGCCCGTCCATTTCCCACCTGAGCGAGTCAGGCTGGGGCTGGAGCTGAATCAAACCCGCAAGGTTGAAGTTCAGCGTGCAATGCCGGATGCCCAACGCGAGCGCGTCCTCAGTCATCTGCACTTGCAGGCCCTTCTTGCTCGACGGCGCCGGGTGCGGCTCGCGGTTGCGCGAGAGGCTGTTCAAGTCTTCCGCGAATCGAATCGCGCCCACCGCCTCGCCCCCACGCGCCACGACGAAGCCGGAGTAAAGCCGGTCGCGCGCGCCATCGAAACGCGGGAGCCGGAACGGAACCACCTCACTCAACCTCTCGGGGGCAGTTTTCCCCAATCTCGCGTCGGTCTCGTAGGGGGCGAGCTCGACGAGCCTCAATTCTGCCGCAGATGCGTCAACCTGAAGCACCAACTCCGTCGCGGTGGCAGTGACCTTGGTGATGCCTGCGGCACCGGCATTCGCGCACGCGACTAAGACGATAAAACACGAGCGGAGCCACATGTGGTGTGCATTCAGAGGTCCGCACGCATCAGTCGATCTGGCAATACGCCGCCAGCCCCTGCATCCCGCCCTCGCGGCCGAAGCCGCTTTCCTTGTAGCCGCCGAAAGGGCTTGTCGGGTCGAACTTGTTATAAGTGTTCGCCCACACGACGCCGGCACGGAGCTTGTTGACGAGCTTGAAAATCTTGCTGCCCTTGTCGGTCCACACGCCGGCGCTCAGGCCGTAGGGCGTGTTGTTCGCGCGCTCGAAGGCTTCCTCCGGCGTGCGGAAGGTCATCACGCTCAGCACGGGGCCGAAGATTTCCTCCTGCGCCACGCGGTGGCTCGCGGTGACGCCGGTGAGAAAGCTGGGCGGGAACCAATAGCCCTTCGCCGGGAGCGCGCAACTGGACTGGTGCAGGTCCGCACCCTCGTCCACGCCGCTCTGGACCAGCTCGCGGATTTTGTCGAGCTGCGCACGGGAGTTGATGGCGCCGATGTCGGTGTTCTTGTCGAGGGGGTTGCCGACGCGCAGGGTGGCGAGGCGGTCGCGGAGTTTCTTGATGACCTTTGCGTAAATGCCTTCCTGCACGAAGAGCCGGGAGCCAGCGCAGCAGACGTGGCCCTGGTTGAAGTAGATGGCGTTGATGATGCCTTCGATGGCCTGGTCGAGCGGGGCGTCCTCGAAGATGATGTTCGCGGCCTTGCCGCCGAGTTCGAGGGTCAACTTCTTTTTGGATCCGGCGCATGCTTTCGCAATGTGCTTCCCAACTTCCGTGCTGCCGGTGAAGGCGATTTTGTCCACGTCGGGATGATTCACGAGCGCGCTGCCGGTCGCGCCCGCGCCGGTGATGATGTTCACGACGCCGTCGGGCAGGCCGGCCTCGGCGAAGATTTCCGCGAGGCGCAACGCGGTGAGGCTGGTGGTCTCGGCAGGCTTGAGGACGACGGTGTTGCCGCACGCGAGGGCGGGGGCGATCTTCCACGCGGCCATGAGCAGTGGGAAGTTCCACGGGATGATCTGCCCGGCGACGCCGAGCGGGCGCGGGGTCTTGCCGGGGAAGGCATACTTCAACTTGTCCGCCCAGCCCGCGTAGTAGAAGAAGTGCGCGGCGACCATCGGAAGGTCGAAGTCGCGGGATTCCTTGATGGGCTTGCCGCCGTCCATCGTTTCGAGGACGGCGAGCTCGCGGGCCTTCTCCTGGATGATGCGCGCGATGCGGTAGAGAAACTTGCCGCGCTCGCTGGCGGAGAGCTTGGACCAGACGCCGTCGTAGGCGGCGCGGGCGGACTGCACGGCGTTGTCAACGTCCACATCGTCGGCAAGCGCGATCTCCGTGAGCTTCTCCTCGGTAGCCGGGTTGATGGAGTCGAAGTATTTGCCCGAGCGCGGCGCGACGAACTTGCCGCCGATGAACAGCTCGTGACGCGGCGCGACGGGGATGTATTTGAAGTCCTCGGGCGCGGGCGCGTAGTCCCACTTCGAGCCGAAGTTCAGGCGGCGGTCCTTGGCGGGGACAGGCTTTGGCGCGTGGGCGACGGCAAGGCGGACGGGCGCGGGGCGAGCTGCCTTGGGCAGTTGCGCCATTGCGCGGGAAATGAGGGAGGCGGAACGGCGGGCGGGCTTGCGTTTGGTCGCGGCTTTCACGGGCGCGAGGCTAGCAAAGGACGCGGCGGATGCCAGCGTGGAAGCGAGCGGAGCTTACTTGCCTGGGACAACGCGCAATGGCTGGGGCGGGAAAGTCACGTTCGCGTAGATTTCGGCCAGCGAGACGGTGATTTCGAGCGATGGAATTTCCAATCGCGCGTCGAGTCCTGAGGCCTCGCGGAGGGACCAGAGGTTGGTGTCCTGCCGGACGAACAACTCCAGCAGAGGCTCGTGCTGGCTTACCAGCAGATACTCCCGGAGCGTGGGAATCTGCCGGTATTGAAGGAACTTCTGGCCGCGGTCATAGGCTTCCGTCGAGGGCGAGAGAACTTCGACGAGGACGCTGGGGTTGGTGACGGTGTCGTCGGAGTCGGCGAACTGGAGCGGGCCGCAGATGACCGACAAGTCCGGATAGGTGAAGAGGCCGGTGGCCGACACCTGGATGCGGAGGTCGGCATTGTAGGGGACGCATTTCTTGCCTCGCAACTTGTTGCCAAATTCTATGGTGGCGTTGCTTCCAATCAAGCTGTGGACCGCCGTCCCACCCGCCATCGCAAACATCTCGCCATCGTAGAACTCGCTCTTGGTCGGCGCGGCGCGCTCGATGGCGAGGTATTCCGTCGGCGTCAGGCGCTGATTTTTTTGAGCGAGGCCCATGACGTCGAGTGTAGCGGGAGGCAGGTTGGTGGCAACGCCGGTTTGTCCTACACCAGCTCCGGCACGTGGAAGTCCTCAGACGGCTTGAAGCGCGGCGCGCCGTCCGCGCCCTCGATATACTCGAAGACCTTGCCCTCGAAGTTGCGGATGACGACGCGGTCAGCGTTGCGGCTCAGGACGTATTCCGGGTTGACCGGCACCTTGCCGCCGCCGCCGGGTGCATCAATGACATACTGCGGCACGGCGTAGCCAGTGGTGTGGCCGCGCAGGGACTTCATGATCTCGATGCCGCGCCGAACGCTCGCGCGGAGGTGGGCGCTGCCGGCGATGAGGTCGCATTGATAGATGTAGTAGGGGCGCACGCGGCAAATGAGGAGCTTCTGCACGAGCGCCTTCATGACGATGGGTTCGTCGTTGACGTGCTTGAGGAGGACGGACTGGTTGCCGAGCGGGATGCCGGCATCGGCGAGGCGACCGAGGGCGTCGCGAACCTCGGTGGTCAGCTCACGCGGGTGGTTCGCGTGGACGCTGATGAAGAGCGGGTGGAACTGCCGGAGCATCGCGCAGAGCGCGGGCGTGATGCGTTGCGGAAGGAAGAGCGGAATGCGCGTGCCGATGCGGAGGAACTCAATGTGCTGGATGGCTCGCAGGCGGGTGAGGAGGTATTCGAGCTTCTCGTCGCTGAGGAGCAACGGGTCGCCCCCGCTGAGGAGCACGTCGCGGATTTCAGGATGCTTCGCGATGTAATCAATCTGTCGGTCGAACTCGGGGTGGAAGTCGTAACCGCTGGCGTTGCTGACAAGGCGCGAGCGCGTGCAATAACGGCAGTAGGCGGCGCAACGGTCCGTGACGAGGAACAGCACGCGGTCGGGATAGCGATGGACAAGGCCGGGCACAGGGGAGTGCTCGTCCTCGCCGCACGGATCGCTCGTTTCCCACGGCGCGACGTTCGTCTCTTCCAGGCGCGGAATCATCTGCCAACGGATGGGGCAATTTTCGTCGTTGGGGTCAATAAGGTTGAAGAAGTGCGGCGTGATGGCCATCGCGAGCTTGGTGCGCGAGAGGATGGCCCCGGCGCGTTCCTTGCGCGTGAGCGTGGGGAGGAATTGCTCCAGTTGCTCGACGGTGGTGACGCGGTGCTTGAGCTGCCATTTCCAGTCGTTCCAATCGGCGTCGGGGACATTGGCCCACGGTCCGCGTCCTGCGGAATGAAACTGCTTGAGGTGTTGGAGCCGTTGGTCTGCCGGTGGCTCCTCGCCGCCTGCCTCTACGAAGTCCCGTGACATGATGGGCCGGACTATAAAAGCGGAGACGGGCGAGTCAAGCGGGCGGCCTGCGCGGGTTGACGACGCGGGCTCGGAGGAGCCGCTGGGCTTCGTTTCACCTCAAAGAACACCGCAAAGAATACCTCTCGCTCCCCGGCCTTTCTCTGCTAGGGTCGGCGAGTCGCTTCGACGCAGCATGATACCCAAACTGTTTTCTGAACTCGGACTGTCGCCTGAAATTCTCAAGGGCATAGTCAAACTCGGCTTCGAGCAGGCCGCCCCCATCCAGGCGGCCGCCATCCCCGTCTTGATGTCCGGCAAGGACGTGGTCGGCCAGTCCCAGACCGGCTCCGGCAAGACAGCCGCCTTCGCCATCCCCGCCATCGAGAAGACCGACCCCCAAGTCCGCGCCGTCCAAGTCCTCATCCTCTGCCCCACTCGCGAACTCGCCGTCCAGGTCTGCGAGGAGGTTCACAAGCTCGCGTTCTTCAAGCGCGGCATCCACGCGCTGCCCATCTACGGCGGACAATCCTACGACCGCCAACTCTTCGGCCTGCGCCAGGGCGCGCAAATCGTCATCGGCACGCCGGGCCGCGTCATGGACCACATGGAGCGCGGCACCCTCCGCCTCGACGCCCTCAAGATGCTCATCCTCGACGAGGCCGATGTGATGCTGAACATGGGTTTCCGCGACGACATCGAGCACATCCTCAAATCCACCCCGCCCACGCGCCAGACTGTCTTCTTCAGCGCGACCATGCCGCGACCGATTCGCGACCTGATTGAGAGGCATTCCAATACTCCTGAGAACGTCCGCGTCGAGCAGGCGGCCATGACCGTCCCGACGGTCGAGCAAATCTACTTCGAGGTGGACCGCCGCTGGAAAATCGAAGTGCTCACCCGCCTCATTGATGTCCACGACCTCAACCTGGGCATCGTCTTCTGCAACACCAAGCGCATGGTGGACGAGGTGGTCGAGCACCTGAACACGCAGGGCTACTCCGCCGAAGGTCTGCACGGTGACATGAACCAGGCACAGCGCGACCGCGTGATGAACAAGTTCCGCAAGTCCGGCCTCGAATTCCTCGTCGCCACGGACGTGGCCGCGCGCGGCATTGACGTGGACGACATCCAGGCCGTCTTCAACTACGACCTGCCCTACGACGTGGAGGACTACGTCCACCGCATCGGCCGCACTGGCCGCGCGGGCCGCAGCGGCATGGCCTTCTCCTTCGTCGCGGGCCGCGAGCTTTTCCAAATCCGCAACATCGAGCGCTTCACCCGGATGCGCATCCAACGCGGCCGCGTGCCATCCGTCGAGGAAGTGGACGAGGCCCGCTCCAACGTCATCCTCGGCAAGGTCCGCGCCACCTTGCAGGTCGGCAAATTCAACCGTCAGGACCACGCCGTCGAGCGCCTCCTCGAAGAAGGCTTCGACAGCACCGACATCATCTCCGCAATGCTGCACCTCCTCGAGGGCGGCTCCCCCGGCGAACCCGACAAAACCGAGAAGCCCGCCGCCATCGCCCGCCCCGTCGCCGGCGCTCCTGCCGCACCTCCCTCGCCTGCCGCACCCGCACCCATCGCGCGGGCTGCCAAGCCGGAAGTCAGGAGTCAGGAGCCAGTAGTCAGGACTCCCGCCACACCCCGGCCCGCAACTCCCGCCTCCCGACCGGCTGTCTCCACCTCCGGAGTGCAGGTTTCCAGACCTGCTCCAGCTCCCGTTTCCAAACCGGCAGCCCGTCCGGCCCCCCAACCCGCCCCCGTCGCCGCCGCGCAACCGTCCACTCTCTCGCCGGCAGCAGAAGGGGGCCGGGGTGCGGGAGAAACCATCCTGCCGACGCCAACTTCCCTATCCGAACAGGCAAATCCGAACACAATCCAGCCGCCCGAACAGGGAATCCACTCGCCTGAACAGGGAATCCACTCGCCCGAACAGGGAATCTCCTCGCCCGAACACAAGGTCCAGCCGCCCGAACACAGGACCCACGCGCCCGAACACGGAACCCAGCCGCCTGAACACGGGACCCACGCTCCTGAACACAGGACCCACGCTCCTGAACACAAGACCCAGGCTCCTGAACAGGGAACCAACGCGCCCGAACACAGGACCCACGCGCCTGAACACAAAGCCACCCCGACGAGACGCCCCAAGCCCCCGACCGAACATAGCCCCGCCCCGGCACAGGCCCCCAGCTACCCCGTCGTCGGCCAAAACACTGTCCCCACCTCCGCTGGCCCCGCTGATTCAGCCCCCGCAGCTTCCGCAGAGCTACAACTGCCCGTCGAGTCCACCTCGCCGCCCGTCGCCGACCTTGATTCCCAACCCTCCACTGCGGCCGATCTGCGCAAGCTCATCAATCAGCCGCGCAAGCTCGGCCCACCCAAGAAAACCCTCCGCGCCGAACTCGATCGCCCCGCCGCGCGCCAGCCCGTCCGCCGCGACTACGACCAATACGAAGACCAACCCCGCGAACGCCCCCAGACCGATGATCGCGGCCCCGACCGTGGCCCCATCGCTCCAGGCTATCCTCCGCGTCGCCCCGCCAGCCGCAGCACGCCCGCGGAGATGACCCGGCTTTGGATGAGCGTGGGCGAGCAGCACGGCGTCGCCCCCCGCGATGTCGTCGGCTGCATCCTCGGCGAGACTGGCCTTCCCTCCGGCACCGTCGGCGTCGTGGACATCCGAGAGCGCCACACCTTCGTGGACGTGAAGGCCGAGTCAGCCCACGCCATCATTTCGAAGCTCAACCGCACCGCCCTTCGCGGCCAGCGGCTCAAGGTCAAACTCGCGTGACGGTGAGCACCGCACGCCTCTCCTCCCTCTCCCTTCATCGGATGAGGGGAGAGGGCCGGGGTGAGGGGATATGTGTGCCGGCGTTGGTGGCCACACCCCTCATCCGGCCTGCGGCCACCTTCTCCCCTCCTCCGAGGAAGGGAGAAGGCGTGCTTCGTAGCCCGCAGTCCGACTTCCGCAACCGATTCCGACCGACGCCGGCCTGAGCCACGCCGCACTTTTGCCTTTTTCCTTTTACCTTTTTCCTTCGCCCCCATCCCCATGAGCGATTCCGCCCCCGCCATTCTCACCGCCAAAGACCTCGTCGTCGCCTTCAACGACCGAGTCATTCTCGACACCGCCACCCTCGCGCTTCACGAGGGCGACTGCGTCGGCCTCGTCGGGCGCAACGGCAGTGGCAAGTCCACCTTCCTCAAAGTCCTCGCCGGCTTGCACACCCCCGACAGTGGCGAAGTCGCCGTCCGGCGCGGCCTCGTCGTCAGCTACCTCTCGCAGGAGTTCACGCTCGACCCGAAGAAGACCGTCCTCGAAAACATCCGCGACGGCGCAAGCCATGTCCTCGGCCTCATCAAAGAGTTTGAATCGCTCCCCGCCGAGTCGAAGCGCCACGAGGAGTTGGAGGAACGCATCACCCAGCTCGACGGCTGGAACCTCGACAACCGCATCGAGACCGCGATGTCCCATCTCGGCACGCCGCCCGGCGACCGCGACATCACATCCCTCTCCGGTGGCGAGAAACGCCGCGTGGCCATGTGCCGCACGCTCGTCTCGCGCCCCGACCTACTCATCCTCGACGAGCCGACGAACCACCTCGAC
>JACRKB010000271.1 GCA_016235545.1 Verrucomicrobiota bacterium
CACGTCCAGCAGCACGAGGTCCGGCGGCGACTCCGCCGCCGCCGCCAGTGCTGCGGCCCCGTCGGCAACGCCTCGGAGCTGACAACCTTCCCCCGCGAGCAGCGTTTCCAGGGTCAGCCGCCCCCGGTCATCGTCATCCACAATCAAGATTGAGTTCATGCCGAAGTGGAACCGAACTGCGCGAAAAACACGTGAGCGTATGCTGGCAGTTGCACACTGGGGAAACAATGCCTTTGACCAGCACGTTGTTTCGCGAATACCAGCGCTGGCCACGTCAGCTCACTGGGCAAAGCGAGCCTGGTCGTGTGCTGTCACGTGGGTAGTGGCGAATTCTGAACGAGTAGTGGAGGCGGAGGTCGGAATCGAACCGACGAATGGGGCTTTTGCAGAGCCCTGCCTTACCACTTGGCTACTCCGCCCTAGCAGGCGGCGGAACTGTAGGGATGCGCGCTGGACACGCGCAAGCTTTGTTCATGTCGGTCTTGCCAATTCAGGATGCATCCCGAAAATATCCGCCGGGCGCAAGGCGCAGGAGATCCAAACGACCCTTGAGCAATAGTCGGCCCTCAAGGTGCAGGGTGCGGGCTAGCAGCCTGCCGGACTTTGCCCGAACTCCGAAATGGCATGGCCACGAATGAGCGCAAGGAGCGCAAAACCAAGTTTCTGGGAGGAGAACAAGGCGGTTGGAAATAGTCCGGGTGCCAGTCTTCTCCGACTCGGCTCCTATGTGCTCGGGCGCATCATGACACTGCCCCAGGAGCGCCGGTCTCCGACCCGGCGGGTGGTGCAAAGCACCCGGAAACGCGCCGGATCGGAGATCGGCGCTCCGCAATGCCAGTCAAGTCGGGGGCAGTGTCAAGATGCGCCCTATGTGCTCTTTGCGCCCTTTCGCGGCTGGACTCCGGCATTCGGGATCAACTATCCCAAGGCTTGCGCCCTGGCCTGCTTTTTGCCGCTGCTCCGCAGGAGGCGCAGAGCACCTTGTCCAAGGTCTTGCCGCCAGAAATTGAGATGCGTTCTGGCCAACGCTTCGATTTGCCCCGCAAGCCGAGGGTGGTGGCTCGGCTCCTCTCTTGGCTTCGGTTTGCGCTTCTCTTCCACGAAGCCGACTTGATTGCGGACGATCCGGGACTCTTCCGGCATGCATGGAACTGCCAGCCAAATTCACTTCTTCTCGATCCGGGTGAAGTTTTCCGCGTGGACGCGCGCCACATCGCCCATGTAGCCGTTCTCGCTCGCGCGTCCGGCTGCCTTGAGGATGTAGTCGCGCGCCTGCTTCGCGTCGCCGATGGCCTCGAAGTAGATGCCTAGATAAAGGTGCGCGTAGAAGAGCGGCTCGCTGCCGCGGGCCTGGGCGGGCGCGGCCTTGGCGGCGGTGAGCACGTCTTCTGGCCTGGCCTGGCCGGCGAAGAGCTGGTGGACTTGTGCCATGGGCACGCGCCCATCGCCTTCGATTGGGATCAAGCCTTTCCTAGCCTGCTCCACTCCATCCGCGCGCGCGGCGCAGAGGAAGTGCCAGACGGCGTTTTCCACGTCGTTCGAGTTGACGGTCTGGTGGATTTCAAACTGCTCTTTGCCATCCTTGAAACGGCCCGCGTAGTAGAGGGAGATGCCGCGCTGCCAGTGGTGCGGCTTTTGATCGGGGACAAGTTCGAGGAACTTGTCGAAGTCGGCGATGGATTCGGCGATTCTTCCGAGCTTGAAGTTTGCCTCGCCACGCGCCTGCCATGCGGAGGAGGACTTCGGGTCGAGCTTGATGACTTCTGAGTAGTCGGCGGCGGCCTTCGCGTGCTGGCGCTGGTTGGCGTGGAGCTGCGCGCGGAGGAACCAGCTCTGTGGCTGCTTCGGGGCGGCCTCGGTGAGCTTGGTGGCGAGTGCGATGGCCGCAGGGATGTCGCCTTTGCGGTAGGCGGCGATGGCTTGCTGTGCGAGTTCGCCGGTGTCGCCGTCTTTCGGACGGAGCGGTTGGGCTGAGACGTGGGCGATGACGAGGAACGTCGTGAGGGCGATGGCTGTGAATTTCATGGCGGTTGGATCAGGGCGTGGCGGCGAGGAACTTGAGCCGGCAGTAATCTTCGTATTGATGGAAGGAGCCGGTGCGCAGCGGCGCGCAGCTCGTCAGCTCGGCTGCCTCGTAGTTCTTCGAGTAGTCGTAGCGGCACAACGCGAAGCGCCAGGTATCGCCTGCCTTCGGCGCGCCGCCGGTGCGATGGAAATCCTTCCACGGGATGCGGCCTTCGACGGACCAGCCAGTGTCGTCATCCTGCCAGTGGTTCAACGTCCCGCGCAGCAACACTGCCGTCTGCATCGCGAACTTGCCGTCCTCCGACTCTCCTCGTCCGCGCCGCGCGCCGCCCGCGCCGCGCGATGGCAGGAAGACATGGAAGCGCGTGTTGAGCGCGTTGACCTGGAACTCGTAGTAGGCGAGCGCCTCCTCGCGCGGTTTGAAGAACATCTCGAAGACATCGTTGTCCCATGTGTTGCCATTGGTCTGGCGCTCGTCGGCGTAAAGGTCGGCATCCTCCATCTCGGCGTGGAAGTAGATGTAGTCGTCGTCCCACAGGAGGCGCGCCTTGGTCTTGGTCTTGCCGGGGCGTTTGGCCCAGAACGCGACGAAGGACTCGATGACCACCGCCTGTTGCCACGCAGGTTCATCGGCCTTGCCATCGAGCTTGATCGGCCCGGTGGCGCGGCGGCATTCGTAGCCAGTGGGAATCTCGAGCGGGGCAGCGGCGCGGCAGACGGATGCCGCGAGGCAGAGCAACAGGGCGGAGAGCAGGACGGGCTTCATGCGCGCACGATAGAAACCAACGCCCCGCGCGTAAATCGTGAACTTGCCCACGGTGCATTGTGGGCGCATCTCAGTTTCTATCAATGCAGTGGCTGTTCCGCTCCTGCTCGTAATCCTAATCCTGCTCATCCTGCCCTTCCCCGCACTGGAGCAGGATTAGGATTACGAGCAGGAGGAGCAGCCCAACTGTATCGCCCGCCACATTCCCCCTGCAAGAAACTGAGATGCGCCCGTGCATTGCGATGTCCGGCTTTTTGCTTTGCGCCCCCGCGCCAGGCCGCTAAAACCTTGCCCGCTTAATCAACATTCATTCCCATGCCATCACGTCTTGCCAGCAAGTGGGTTCTCATCACCGGGGCTTCCAGCGGGTTCGGTGCCGCCGCCGCGCGCGCCTTCGCTGCGGAGGGGTGCAACCTCATCCTCGGGGCGCGCCGCACGGACAAGCTCGAGGCCGTCGCCGCCGAGGCCCGCAAGCTCGGCGCGCCCAGCGCGGTCTTCCACAAGCTCGACGTGAGCGACACCGCGAGCGTGAACCGGTTCGCCGAGGGCATCCCCGCGCTGACCTCGCAGATTGACGTGCTCGTCAACAACGCCGGCGGCGCGCACGGCATTGACACGGTGGCCAACGGCAAGGACGAGGACTGGGAGGCGATGGTGCAGGTCAACCTCCTCGGCGTCATGCGCGTGACCCGCGCCATCCTGCCCTACATGGTGAAGAACCCCGGCAGCTACATCCTCAACATCGGCTCCGTCGCTGGCCGGCAGGCTTACGAGGGCGGCTCGGTCTATTGCGGCGTGAAGGCGGCGGAGATCATGATCACCCGCTCGCTGCGGCTCGAGCTCTGCGGCACCGGCGTGCGCGTTGGCACCATCGACCCCGGCATGGCGGAGACAGAGTTCTCGATGGTCCGCTTCAAGGGCGACGAGCAGCGCTCGAACAAAGTTTATGAGGGCGTCGTGCCGCTGACGGCCAACGACATCGCAGAAATCCTCGTCTGGTGCGCCAGTCGCCCGCCCCACGTGTGCATTGATGAGCTGCTGGTGAAATGCACCGACCAGGCGGCGGTGCACAAACTCCACCGCCGGCCTGTGGCCAAGTAGGTGGCCGCTACGGCTTGGGCGGGCTGCTCTTGAGCAATTGCACCACTTCCTCGTGGTTGCGTTTCGCGGCCAATCCGCTCGCGGTCTGGCCGGAGACATCCTTGAAGGTCACGTCCGCCTTGCGCGCGAGCAGCAGCCTCACAGCTTCCGCGTGCCCTTGCTGCGCGGCCTGGTGCAATGCCGACTGCCCCTGCTTGTCGCGCACGTTCACATCCGCGCCGCGATCCAGCAGCAGCTTGAGAACTTCCGCATGACCACCGGAGGCGGCGCGGTGCAAGGCGGTCTCGCCGAGGTTGTCCGCCGCCTTCAAATCCGCCCCCGCGCGCAGCAGAGCCTCCACGGCGGGCAATGAGCCTCGCAACGCCGCGTGGAAAAGCGGCGTGGTGCGCTGGCGGTTGCGCTGGTTCGGATCGGCCTTCCTTGCCAGCAGCGCGTTGATGATGTCCGCCTTGCCCGAGAACGCGGCGCCATGAAGCGGCGTGTGGTCGGCGAAATCCGTCGCGTGGACATCCGCCCCGTGCTTGAGGAGCAGCTCCACCAGCGGCAGCCCGGCTTGCGCGCAGGCGAAATGCAGCGGCGTGCGGCGCAAGTCGTCGTGGCTGTTGACCATCTCCGGGCTTTGTCTCACCAGCGCCTCCGCCTCGGCGAGCTGGTCTCTCAACGCGGCGAGGCGCAGTGGTGCGGAGCGGGAGACCGGCGTTTCCTTCGCGCCGTGCTGGAGCAACAGCGCGGCCATGCTCGAGTTTCCCCGGTCCACCGCCACCGAGTAAGGCGTGCCGCCGTAGTGGTTCGTCGCGTTTGGGTCCGCCCCGCGAGCGATCAGGAATTGCACGAGGCCGGGGTCCGGCTTTTGTCCGGAGACGGCCAGGTTCAACGGCGTTTGTCCGTAGGCGTCACGCGCGTTGACGAGGTGGGGTGATTCCGTGAGCCGAGCGCCCAGCTCGGGCATCTCCCGCTTCTGGGTCAGGTAGCGAATGCGCGCGGCGCGGGAAATGTCGTCCTCCCGCGCCCCGGCCTGGAGCAGGAGTTCCGCTGTCTTGCGCTTGTTCAACTCGCGCGCGACGGAGAGGGGCGTCTCGTGTCGGAGGTTGGGCTGTGGGTTTGGATCCGCGCCGAGCTGGAGCAGCAGCGGCACCATCTGGGGGGATTGGCCGAGGAAGGCCGCGATGTAGAGCGGCGTGTCGCCCTTCTCAGTCCGCTCGTTGACGAGCTTGGGGCTGGCCTTGAGCAGCTGCCTCACTCTCACCAGATCGTGGGCGAGAACGGCGTCGTGAATTTCGCCGGCAGGCAGAGCGATGGGATACGCCAGCACCGCCCAGAGGATGAACCGGCACCTCACGATGCGGTTCTCAAAAATTTGCGGACGGCGTCTGCTCATCGCGTGGAAATCGGACGCATCATCATCGCGTCGCGTTGCTCAGGAAGAACCCGCACGCGCTACTTCTTCGTGGCTGAAGGAGCGGGAGGCTTGGGCTTCGTCGTCAGCGGGAGGTTGTCCGTGCGGAACGGGTGCGCGGGCAGGCCGTCTTTGTTCCAGAGGTTGACCACCGGGTAGTTCGCCCAGCCGAAGCGGACGGCGCTGGGCTGCTTCACGGCGGGGTTGGACAGCTCAATCTTGTCCTTGCCGACAATCTTCGCAGCCGCCCAGACGAACTTGCCGTCCGCACCGGCGATGGCGAAGCCCTTCAAGTCACCGCCGCGCGCTTCCAGGCCTTGGCCGGCATCGCCGAATGTCACGACCGCCTTGCCGCCGCTGAAGCTCGCGCTCTTGTAGCTTGGGCCGCTGGCGACAATGTTCTCGCCGTAGGTCAGCTTGCGGGCCACCAGTGCCAGCCGTGCGCCGACAGGCTCCTTCTTCGTCGGGTGGATGTCCGTCTCCTCACCCACATCAGTGATGACCACGGTGCTGGCGTTGCCGACATTTTTGCTCGCGACGATTTGCGCCTCGCGCAGCTCGGCCCAAGTGCTGTCCGCCGGCTCCGGCAGAATCTTCATGAAGGGCGCGAGCTGGACGGTGAGGAAGGTGAAGCTCCCTTGCCCCCAATCCTGCCGCCAGTTCTGAATCATGTCCGCGAAGAGCGTGCGATACTGCCACGCGCGGCCCGCGTTGGACTCGCCCTGATACCAGATCGCGCCCTTGATGGCGAAGGGCAGCAGCGGATGAATCATCGAGTTGTAGAGCTCGGTCGGACGCCACGGCTCGCGAGGCGCTTGCGGCAGCACCTTGGCCCCGGCCTGCTTGGCCTTCGCGAGCTGCTCGGGGAAGCGGGATTTGGCGGTCTCGAAGTTCTTCATCGCGACTGCGTAGGTGTCCAGAATGTCCTTCTTGTAGCCGGGATTTCCGGCCAGCACGCGCTCGCTCATCCACACCTCCGCAGGCGAGCCGCCCCAGCTCGTGTGGATGATGCCCACCGGCACGCCGCGCGCCGCCTGCAAATCGCGACCGAAGAAATAAGCCACCGCCGAGAAGTCCGGCGTCGTCTCCGGGCTGGCGACGGTCCACTGCGGCTTGGCGTTGTTGTATTGCCCCTGAATGTCGGCCACGGGCGCGGGCGATTTCACGCGCGGCACGTAGAAAAGCCGGAGGTTGGGATTGGCGGCAGCGGCAGCGGCGGCCTGCCAATTCGCAGATTGGCGCAGCGGCCACTGCATGTTCGACTGGCCGCTGGCGACCCACACCTCGCCGACCACCACGTTCCTCAGCTCGACGCGGTTGTTGCCGAGAACCAGCAGGTTCGCGGGCGACGCGTTCGCCTTCATCGTGGCGAGCTTCGCCTGCCACTTGCCGTTCTTGGCGCGAGTCTGCACGACTTGGTCGCGATACTGCACGATGACCAGCTCGCCCTCGTCCGCCCAGCCCCAGACCGGCACGCTGATGCCTTGCTGGAGCACCATGTGGTCGGAGAAAATCGCCGGCAGCTTGACGTCCGCGCGCAGGCCCGCTGCGGTAACGAGCAGTGTGAGGGCGGAGAACAGAGCGGAAGCGGAGGCGCGGAGCGGTCGAATATGCATGGCGGCAATTTCTCGGTAAGCCCGCCGGTGCGTCAACCGGAAAGACGGGGGCGGAACGAAAGGAGTCGGGAGTCAGGAGACAGAATCACAGATCCGACAACCGCAGCCATCTCCTACCTTCTGCCTTCTGTCTCCTGTCTTCTGACTGGCATCATCTCCGCGCCTCTGCTGTCATCCGCGCATGGCAAAAAAGAAACCCTCCCACCCTGCGAAGAAAGTCCTCATCCCCATCGGCGACGCCACGGAAGTCATGGACACGCTCTATCCCATCTTCCGCCTGCCGGAGGACGGTTTCGAGGCCGTGGTGTGCGGGCCGGAGGCGCGGCTCTATCACGGAGTGCTGCATGAGATTCCGCCCACCGCGCAGGGCGAGCCGAAGTGGGACATCACGCGCGAGAGCGCGGCCTACCACGTCCGCGCCACCATCGCCTTCAAAGACATCAACCCCGAGGAATATTGCGGCCTCTTCATCTCCGGCGGACGCGCGCCGGAATATCTGCGCTACGACAAGGACCTGCTCCGCATCACGCAACACTTCTTCGCTGCGAACAAACCCGTCGCCAGCGTCTGCCACGGCATTGAGATACTCACCGCCGCCGATGTCATCAAGGGCCGCACCGTCACCACCGTCGCCAAGTGTCAGCTCGACGCCGAGCAAGGCGGCGCGAAATACGTGAACGAGCGCGTGGTCGTGGACGGCAACCTCGTCTGCTCCCGCGTTTGGATGGACAACACCTGGCTGATGAAGGAGTTCATGGCCCAGCTCAAACAATATGTTGGCGAATAACCCTTCAACCCGTCGGCAGTTCCTCCAAACCACAGCCATCGCCGCGCTTGCCAGCTCGGTTCAAGCCGCAGTTCACCCGCGCCGCGTCGGCCTCGGCTTCAGCCTTTACGGGATGAAGACACTGCCCGTTGAGCAAGCCCTGCGAGTCTGCGCGGAAACCGGTTTTCACGATGTCGAGTTCGCACTCAACCCCGGCTATCTGACCGAGCCGAAGCTGCTCTCCCCCGCGCAGCGCAAGGAAATCCGTGCGCTGCTCAGCTCGCTGGGACTTCGGCTCACCGCGTTGATGGACAACCTGAGCCTCCTCATCGATGAGCCAGCGCACGCGAAGAACCTGGAGCGGATCCAGTCCGCCGCCGAGCTGGCCCACGCGCTCGCTCCGGACGCGCCGCCTCTGCTCGAAACCGTCATGGGCGGCAAGCCTGCTGACTGGGACAAGGTGAAGTCGCAGATGGCCGCGCGCCTCGCTGATTGGGCCAAAGCAGCCGCCGCCGCCAAAATCACCCTCTGCATCAAACCACACGTCAGCGGCGCCGCACATCTGCCGGAGCACGCCCTCTGGCTGCTCGACCAGGTGAAGCACCCGGCGGTGAAGCTCGCCTACGACTTCAGCCACTACCAACTTCGCGGCGTCGAGCTGGGCAAGTCCCTCGACGCACTGCTGCCGCACACCGCGTTCATCCATGTGAAGGATTCCGTGGGTGAGCTGGGCAAATTTCAGTTCGTGCTGCCGGGCGAGGGGAAGATTGACTACACGGATTACTTCCGCCGCCTGAAGGCCGCGAACTGGCACGGCTCCGTGTGTGTGGAAGTCAGCGGCCAAGTCTTCGGAAAACCCGGCTACGACCCCATCGCCGCCGCGAAGAAAAGCCACGCAGCCCTTGCTCCGGCATTCAAGTCAGCGGGCCTCTGAGCCGGAACGATTCGTGAGCCACGGATGGAACACGGACGAAACACGGATTGAGGCGAGGAAAAGGATGCTTCCAAGAAGCTGACCGCGCACACCAAACGGTGTTGCGCAAACACGGCAGCGTCGTCACGACAGCCGCCTACTGTTCCGTGTTTGATCCGTGTTCCATCCGTGGCTCAACTGAACCCGAATTCCGAAGTTCAGCCACGAAAGGGTGAGAAGAACACAAAGGAGCCGAGTCGCGGATGACTGGAGCCGGGACTATTTCCACCCACCTCGTTCTCCTGCCAGAAACTTGGCTTTGCGCTCTTTGCGCCCTTTCGCGGCCATTCCATTTCGGAGTTCGGGCTGAATGGTTCCGGCTTAGCGAACGCGGAGGAACAGAGAGTTTGCCCAAGCTGACATTGTTCACCTTTCGTTCGCCTTCGCCGGTCATTTTCTCTGCGCAACTTTGCGCCCTCTGCGTCGTTGAAATGGAGCGCTCCAAGTGCAACGAATCGTTCCGGTTGAGTTTTACAGCCTTTCCGCCAGAGCCGCGCTGCTCGCCGCCATGACTTCCTTGTGCAGGGAGTTGCCGTGCGCATCAATCGTGACGACGGCGGGGAAGTTCTCGATTTCCAGTTCCCAGATGGCCTCGGGCGAGCCGAACTCCTCGGCGAAATACACGTTGCGAACCTTCTTCACGCACTCCGCCAGCACCTGCGCCGCGCCGCCGATGGCGTGCAGATAAACGCAGCCGTGCTCTTTGCAGGCGGCGAGCGTCTTGTCGCCCATGCCGCCCTTGCCGATGACGCCGCGCACGCGGAAGTCGCGGATGATCTGCCACTGATACGGCTCCTCTCGGATGGACGTGGTGGGGCCCGCGGCGGTGCATTTGTAGGAGCCGTCGGCCTGCTTCATCATCACCGGCCCGCAATGGTAAATGATTCCATCGCGCAGCGAGACGCCCGGCGGCAGCACACCGCCCTCGTGCAGATACTTGTGCACCGCATCGCGCCCGGTGAAGACGATGCCGGAGATGGAAACCTCGTCGCCAACTTTGAGCGCGCGGACCTGGGCTTCGGTGAAGGGGAAGGTGAGGGAGATCATACGCGATTTAGTAAAGCCAAGTTGCGATGGAGCCGTCCGCACCGAGTGTCACGCCCTGCCGGCGATACGCCCAGCACATGTAGCTCACGCTCACGAAGAAGGACGCGGGGACGCGGTTGGCCGCGCAAATTTTCACGCCCAGCAACGTCGCCTTGCCGCCGAAGCCCATCGGGCCGATGCCCAGTTCGTTCGCGGTCTTCAAGATGTCCTGCTCCAGCGCGTCGAGTTCCGGGTTCGGGTTGCGGTCGTCGAGGAGGCGGAGGAACTGCTGCTTGCTGAACTCGTAGCCCGTCGCGCGGTCGCCGCCGATGCACACGCCGAGGATGCCCGGCCCGCAGCCCTTTCCCTGCGCCTGGAGCACGGCGTCGAGGATGACCTTGCGGCAACCGTCGAGGTCGCGGTTGGCGTGGAGTTTCTCGGCGGGCAGCGAGTATTGCGCGCCGACGTTCTCGCAGCCGCCGCCCTTGAGCACGAGGCGCACGGCGATTTCCGACGAGCGATGCTGGTGGAAGTGAATGGCCGGCGCGCCGGGGCCGAGGTTGGTGCCGTCGTTCTTGCCGGTGAGGGAATCCACGGAGTTCTGGCGGAGAAAACCTTTGGCCGTCGCTTGCTTCACTGCCTCACGCGCGGCTTCCTCGCAGGCGATTTGGTCGAAGCCGACGGGGCACGCGATGTAGAAGATCACGCTGCCGGTGTCCTGGCAGATGGGCTGGGACTTGCGCTTGGCCAGCTCGATGTTCTGCTCGATGATCTTGAGCGCGCTGGCGGCGATGGTGCCCTTCTTCTCGTTCTCCAGCGCGGTGACGAGCGCGCGGTTCACGTCATCGGGCAGCTCTGCGGAAGTCCGGCGAATCAGCTCCACCAGCGAGTCTTTCAATGCGTTCATGTCTCGGCACGGTAGGAACCGGGCAGGGACGTGTCAACGAGTCGGACGAACTTCCAAGGGTCCGCCGCCGTTTGGCGCACACGATTGCACTACTTCCCCTCTGCCAGCCGGCCTGGCTCGCGCACGCCGCTGCCTTTGCGCTGCGTGAGCGTGTCGCCGAGTTCTGCGCGGGCCTTCTCGGCGAGGGCGAGGAGGCGCTGGACGATTGCCGGGTTTGAGGAAGCCACGTCGGTCTTTTCGCCCACGTCGGCGTGCAGGTCGAAGAGTTGCGGCTCCTCGACCTTCGCGTTTTCATACTTGGCGGGGATGCCGTCCTTGCCGCCGGGGCGGCCCGCTAGCGTGCGGAAGCCGTGCGGCAGTTGCAGCTTCCAGCGGCCGTCGGGGGTGAACATGGCCTGCAGCTCGTTTTGCGCGTAGTAGCTCCAGTAGGCGTCGTGCGGGTTTTTCGCGCCCTTCTCTCCGGCCAGGAGCGGCCACACGTCCAGGCCGTCAATCTTGTGCTCGGGCAGCTTCGCACCGATGAGCTTTGCGAAGGTCGGCAGCAGGTCAATGGTCATGAGCATCTCGCCACTGCTCGTGCCGGCGGCGAGCTTGCCTGGCCAGCGCATGATGCACGGGACGCGCGTGCCGCCTTCCCACGCCGTGCCCTTGCCCTCGCGCAACGGCCCGGCACTCCCGGCGTGCGTGCCGTAACTCAGCCACGGACCGTTGTCGCTGGTGAAGACGACAAGCGTGTTCTCATCGAGCTTGTGCTTCTTTAGCGTGGCGAACACCTGCCCGACCGACCAGTCAATCTCCTGAATCACGTCGCCGAAGAGGCCTGCGCCGGACTTGCCCTTGAACTTGTCGCTCACGAAGAGCGGGACGTGCGGCATCGAGTTCGCGAGGTAGAAGAAGAACGGCCGGTCCTTGTTCTTCTCGATGAACTTCACCGCGCGCTCGGCATACGACGTCGTGAGGTTGGGCTGCTTCTCCGGCGTGATGTCGGGGTCAATCACCTTGTCACCCTCGATGAGCGGCAGGTTCGGGTAACTGCCTTTCTTCGCCTCGGGGTGGTGCGGCCACATGTCGTTGGAGTAGGGCAGGCCGAAGTATTCGTCGAAGCCGTGCCGCACCGGAAGGAACTGCGGATGATGGCCGAGGTGCCACTTGCCCGCCATGCCGGTTGCGTAGCCCTTCTGCTTGAAGACCTCGGCCATCGTCATCTCGTCCGCGTGGATGCCGATGCGCGCGCCCGGCCCGAGCGCGCCGTGGATGCCGACGCGGTTATTGTAACAACCGGTGAGCAACGCCGTGCGCGACGCGGAGCACACGGCCTGGCTGACGTGGAAGTTGGTGAACTTGCGGCCTTCCTTCGCCATGCGGTCGAGGTGCGGCGTGGTGTAGGCCTTGCAACCGAAGGGGCCGATGTCCGCGTAGCCGAGGTCGTCGCAAAAGATGACGACGACGTTGGGCGGCCGCGGAGCGGCAAGCATTGAGGGAAGCGCCGCGAAAAGAATTGCCAGCAGTGAGATGCGGAGGAGTTTTTTCATGGTAGGGAACAGTGGGTTTGAAACGATGGCTCAATAGTCCTGATATCGCGCGTGGCCGGCGGCGACCATCGCGTCGTTCACGTTCAGCGTCGGGGCGCCCGGCTGCTCCAGCCAGATTTCGGCGAGGTAGCGTCCGTATTTTTCGCGCCGGTCCTTGATGGTTTGCAGGAGCACGTCTTTGCCCTCGACGAGTGTTTTCAGGTGGTCGCGCGCGGCCTTGCCCTTCGCATCGTCCGCGCCGTGCAACTCCGGCGTGTTGATGCGGTGCAGGCGCAGCTTCTCGCCGCGCACCCAGACGCCGAGGCCGAGGTCGATTTCCGCCGTGCAGGTGTCGCCGTCATAAACAGAGGTAACGCGGGCGCGATACTGAAAGAGCTGCGTGGGCGGCGCAGTGGCGGGAGTTGCTGAGGGCATGACGGCAGCGTAGAAAATCAGCGGCGCGTGAACAAGCGCGATTCCGCCCCTGCCGGCGACTTGCAGGCGCCACCCTGCATGCGCGGGCAATCGCGATGGTCTGGATTCTCCTCACGCGCAACCCCACTGCTGCAAGCCGCCTGCACGCCGGTTCACGCCTCGACTTCCCGCAGTCGCCCGACCCATTCTCCGTGCATGAATCACTGGCTCGTGAAGTCGGAACCGGCGGCCTACTCGTGGGCAGCCTTCGTGAAGGACGGCGGCACGGCCTGGACAGGCGTGCGCAACTTTACAGCGCGCCTGAACTTGCGGGCCATGAAGCGCGGTGACCGCGTGTGCTTCTATCACAGCGTGACCGGCAAAGAAGTCGTCGGCCTGGCGCGGGTGATGCGCGAGGCGTATCCCGACGCGACGGCGGAGGAGGGCGACTGGCCGTGCGTGGACCTCGCACCGTTGAAGGCATTGGTGAAACCCGTCTCGCTCGAAGCCATCAAGGCAGACCCGACGCTCGCGGGAATTCCGCTGGTCCGGCAGTCGCGCCTCTCGGTGTCGCCGCTGACGAGGGAGCAGTTCGCGCGTGTGCTGGCGCTGGGCGGGACAAGGCTTTGAGCGAACGCCCGGGCTTGTGGCAGATCGAGTCATGAGCAGTTGGTTTCAGTAGAGTAGGCAGGTGCGGGAGGCCGAACTGAAGACCGTAGTTGTCATCGCCCACCTTCACGCACCTGGCTACTCTACTCCACGGTGAGCGCGGCCGCTTCTACTTTGGCTGGCGCGAGCGCGGGAAATTTCGACAGCAGAGTGAACTTCGGAAAGCTTCCCACTCCAGAACCAAACCCCAGACGCCAGACCCGACTATGAAGTGAGGGGGACTTCGTGATACTCCAGCGCCCACTCCTGCATGAAGCGGACGCGCGTGGGGCGGATGCGATAGACGAGGAGCTGCGGGTTGTCCAGCGAGCCGAGGAACTGGCGCATCAGCGGGTTCGCATCCCAAATTTCCTGGAGCAGCGAACGCTCGGTGGCGACTTCCGCGACGCCGGTGAGCCGCACTTGGTTGTGGCCGTCGTCCATGTAGCAGAGTTCGACCTTTGGGTTCGCGGCGATCTCAGCGGTCTTGCCATAGAACCGCAGGTTTGCCACGAACACCGTGAAGCCATCCGTGCGCACGGGCGAGACGGGCCGCACGCGCGGCTGGTCGCCGTCCATGGTCGCGAGCACGGGGAAGCGGTCCGCCTTGATGACGCTGTGCGCCAGGCCGAGCAGCTCGGCGGGAGCGATGGCTTTTGGGACTGGCTTGGACATCGAGGGAATTCCGAATTGAACCACTGAGCGGCACTAACCCGCGCATATCCGAACCGAAGGATTTCACATGATTGCCCCGTCTTCGTCAGTGCCAGTCAGTGCGGGTCAGTGGTTGAAGACAGCCGGCTCCCGCTCAGGCCTTGTATTCCACGAGCACCCCGTATTCCGTGACCGGCGTGGTGGTCTCCTTGCCTTCGGCATCCTTCTGCTTGAGGTTGTGCGTGTATTGGATGCCCGTGATGCTGATGATGTCGTCCTCGGGATGCTGCGCGAGAAAACTGGACACGGCGTCGTCAAAGATGTCCTTGCCGTCCTTCACATGCTCATGGTGGCGGAAGGATTTCACGCGCAGCTTCTTCACGGTCTTGGCCGCGATGTTGAGGGACATGGAGGCGTTCTTGATGATCTTCGCCTCGGGGAATGTGCCTTGCGGGATGGACGGAACGCTCTCCTCCTCGGCCTCTGCCGTGCCGCCGGCTCCGGGCACGGGGATGATGAGCACTTCCTTGCAACCGGGGCACTCGATTTCTTGGCCGATGCCTGACTCGTCAATGCTCAGCTCGATGTTGCAGAAGGGGCAGTTGAAGGAGAATTCAGCCATAGCGCGCTTGGGTTTCTGTGTTGGCGCGACGTTAAGCGCGGGCCAGCAGCCGATCTAGCGAAAAGTGCTACGGAGAATTCCGCAGGGCGCATCCCACTTTCTTGCAGCCACGCCGCTGTCGGCTCCAGCTCGCCAGCCTGATCCGGAACCATTCAGTCCGAACTCCGAAATGGAATGGCCGCGAAAGGGCGCAAAGAGCGCAAAGCCAAGTTTCTTACAGAAGAACGGGGCGGTTAGAAACTGTCCCAGCTTCAGTCATCCCAGACTCGGCTCCTTTGTGTTCTTTGCGCCCTTTCGCGGCTGAACTTCGGATTTCGGGTTCAGCTCTCTCGGAGGATGCGTCCCGCTCGTCCCCATCCGTGGCTAAAGAATCGTTGGCTGATCCTCGTGAGGCTCAAACTCAGCGAGGAACCCTCCACCGGACCATTCCGCTTTCAACTCTTCAGCTTTCAACCTTCAACTTCTCGCCTCACTTCAGCCCGCCGACGCCGGCGCTGAAGGACTTCATCGCAGCGGCTTGGATGACCGCGCTCAGGTCCGTCTGCTTGGCGAAGCCGGCGGGCACGGCGAAATAAGCCGCGTCGGGCTGGCCGAGGCGGACGTTGCTCAACTGGAGCTGGTAGGTCTGCTTGTCCTTGGTGATGACGATTTTGACCGGGAGGTTTTGCAGGTTCGTGGCCTGCCAGACGGTCGCGGTGCCGTCGTCTCCGGGGATTTTCACGGAGTATTTCACGGTGGGCTGGCCGGCGATGTTCTCGCGGCCCAGCTCCTTCTTTTCCAGCCGCCCGATTTTCTCCTGAGCCTGCTGCTGGACGCCCTCGGTCTTCGGGACGGCCATCTCCACGTAAGATTTCATGCCGGGCAGCGCAAGCGTGAGGGGCTTGCCGGGGAGGTAGATGAAGACCATGCGGTCCAGGCCCATGTCCTTCATGCCGGTGATCGCGGTGGGGGGTAGCTCGGCGCTCTTCACGTTGGCGAGGTTCAACTCCCAGCGCATCTTGCCGTCCGCCATCGCCACGCCGAAGGGCAGCTTGAGTGACTCGCCACCGTCCTTCGCCGGGAGGGCCAGCTCGACACCCGCCGTGAAGGCCCGTGTGTCGCTGAAAAATTCCGAGAGCGCGGCGGCAAGGAACGGGGCCTGCGAGTTGATCGCTGGAATGCCCGTGGCCTGCTGGGCGTGAAGCATCGTGGCCGCGAACAGATGGGCCGCACAAAGGCTTGCGAGGAGCGTTTTCATGGTGGTGGGAAATGCCAGCAGCCTACTTGCCCGCTTCCTTTTTCGCCACGGCCCACTCGAACGCGAGCTTCACGTCGTCGCCGGTCTTGATGAGGCCCAAGGCGGAGGTGGGCGAGGGCGGGGTGATTTTGAAGTCCGTCATCTTCATCGCCGTGGCCCCTGTAAAGGTGACGCGGGACTGGTCCACGCGCCGCAGCATCGTCACGGGGAAGGTGAATTCCTTGGTGACACCGGAGACGGTCAGCGTGCCCTTGGCCTCGAAGTTGACCGCTGTCCCCTTCACGTCCTTGAGGGTCAGCTCGGCGAGCTTGAAGACGATGCGCGGGTTTTCCTTCTCCTTCATGGCCTCCTGCATCACCGCGTCCATCGCCTTGCCGCTGCTGCATTTGAGCGAGCGCACGGCGATGAATGTCTCGCCCTTGGCGGCGACCTTGCCGGGCTTGGCGTTGTCGGGCGCAGCCACGAACGCGGCGTCCAGCTCGATGAAGCCCCCGATGAGCTGGCTCTCCGCGTGCCAGTCGTGAATCGTCGAGCTGCCGTCCATGCGCATCTTGCTGCCGGGCTGCGACTCGAAGCGGACGAGCGTTTGGGCGGGCGCGCTGGCGGCGAGCGCGAGGAGGACCGCGCCCAGGCCGAGGATTTGTGTCAGGCGGTTCATGTTCATCGAGATGTGGTTGAGCAATCGGATTGCTGCGCGATTGCAGCGTTTCGACGCGGTGGCGTCAAACACCATTCGCCCGCACAGCTCCCAGCGGTCAGCGGTCAGCCCACAGCGAACGAGCCGCGTCTGCTGAACGCTGATCCGGAACGATTCCTTTGAAAACCACAAAGGCACAAAGAACACGAAGGCCAGGCAGGGAAATCTGAAATTTGACGAAGGCGGTGATGGCGCACCGAACGGAGCGGCTGGATGAGTTGAACGGCCCCGCTTCTGCCGCTGTCCTTCGTGCTCTTCGTGCCTTTGTGGTTCAAGTCAACTGCATGGTTCCGGCTGAACGCTGAACGCTGATAGCTGAACGCTTTCCCACTGGCGTTCGTCACAGACGAGCTGCAAATTTATCCCGTTGTGCCCAGCATAGAGCGGACAATTCAGGTCAGTTGGCGTCATCAGGTGCATTTCACCCACGGCGTCTTCAATCCTGCCAATCCCACGCTCCGCGATGTGCTCGTGGGCGGCGGCGGCGCAACGCGGCGCAGGGCGCTGGTCGTCGTGGACGAGGCGCTCGCCAAGTCCCAGCCCGGCCTGGAGCGCGCCATCACCGACTACTTCGCCACGCACGGCGATGCGCTGGAGCTGGTCCGCTCGCCCATCGTCATCGAGGGCGGCGAGCGCGTGAAGAACTCCTACTTCCACGTCTCGGAAATCCACTCGCAGATTGACCGCTACCACATTGACCGCCACGCCTACCTGCTCTGCGTCGGGGGCGGCGCGCTGCTGGACATGGTGGGCCTCGCGGCGTCCACCGCGCATCGCGGCATCCGCCACGTGCGCATCCCGACGACGACCTTGAGCCAGGATGACTCCGGCGTGGGCGTGAAGAACGGCGTCAACGCATTCGGAAAAAAGAACTTCATCGGCACGTTCTGCCCGCCGTTTGCCGTCATCAACGACTTCCAGCTCCTCGCCACGCTGACGCCGCGTGACCAGCGCGCCGGCTACGTGGAGGCCGTGAAGGTCGCGTGCATCCGCGACGCGGAGTTCTTCAACGCCATCGAGCGCGACGCCGAGGCGCTGGCCGGGTTCGAGCCGGCGGCGATGCAGCGGCTCATCTACCGCTGCGCCGAGCTGCACATGAATCACATCGCGACGAGCGGCGACCCCTTCGAGTTCGGCAGCGCGCGCCCGCTGGATTTCGGCCACTGGGCGGCGCACAAGCTGGAGCAGCTTTCCGAATACAAGCTCCGCCACGGCGAGGCCGTCGCCATCGGCATCGCGCTGGACGTGCTCTACGCCAAGAAGATTGGGATGCTGGACGCCGCGAGCGCCGAGCGCGTGCTCGCGCTGCTGGAGCAACTGGGCTTCGACCTGTTCGCGTCGGAACTGCTGCACACCGACTCGGATGGAAACTTGATGGTGCTCACCGGCCTCACCGAGTTCCGCGAGCACCTCGGCGGCGAGCTGACCATCACGTTGCTGGAAGCCATCGGCCAAGGGGTCGAGGTGCATGAGATGAACCTGCCCAAAGTCATCGAGTCCATCACGCGCCTGCAGGAGCGGCACGCGGCGCGGTCACGGAAAATCGTCGCGGTTGCGGGCTGACACTGGCACGCTGCGGCCAGATGAACCGCACCGCCGTCCTCAACGTCGTCGGCCTCACGGAATCCCTCCTGGGCGAGCGCACGCCGCGCATCACCGCCTTCCGCAAGCGCGGCGCGGTTGTAAATCTTGACCCCGCCTTCCCCGCCCTCACCACCACCGCGCAGTCGAACTACCTCACCGGCACGCCGCCCGCGAAGCACGGCATCGTCGCCAATGGCTGGTTTGACCGCGAGCTGGCGGAAGTGCAGTTCTGGAAACAGTCCAACCGCCTCGTCCACGGCCGCAAGCTCTGGGACGAGCTCCGCGCGCGCGATCACCACTTCACCTGCGCCAAGCTCTTTTGGTGGTTCAACATGTATTCCACGGCGGACTGGTCCATCACGCCGCGCCCCATGTATCCGGCGGACGGCCGCAAGGTCTTTGACATCTACTCCTGGCCTTACTCGATCCGCGACGAGATCAAGCACGCCCTCGGCGAGTTTCCCTTCCCCGGCTTCTGGGGGCCGAACGCGGGGCTGCAATCCCCCGCCGGAAACCCTGACTGCGCCACGCGCTGGATCGCCGAGTCCGCGAAGTGGGTTGAGAAAAAATTCAAGCCCACCCTCAACCTCGTCTATCTCCCCCACCTCGACTACAACCTCCAGCGCCTCGGCCCCAAGCACCCGGACATCGGCCAGGACCTCGCGCTGATTGACGAGATCGTCGGTGAGCTCATCCTCTTCTTCCAGAAGCGCAACGTGCAGGTCGTCCTGCTCTCCGAATACGGCATCACGCCAGTGGACAAGGCCATCCACCTCAACCGAATTTTCCGCGAGCAAGGCTGGCTGACCGTGAAGGAGGAACTCGGCCTCGAAATCCTCGACGCCGGCGCGAGCCGCGCCTTCGCCGTCGCCGACCACCAGATCGCGCACATCTACGTCAACGACGCCGCGCTCCTCAACCAAGTCCGCTCCACCGTCGAGTTCACACCCGGAGTCGCCACCGTCCTCGCCGCGAAGGAGAAAACCGCCGCCGGCATACACCACCCGCGCGCCGGCGACCTCATCGCCGTGGCCAAGGAGAACGCGTGGTTCACCTACTACTACTGGCTCGATGACAAGCACGCGCCCGACTTCGCCCGCTGCGTGGACATCCACCGCAAGCCCGGCTACGACCCCGTCGAGCTGTTCCTCGACCCCAAGCTCCGCGCCCCCAAGCTCAAGGTCGCCGGCAAGCTGCTGCGCAAGAAACTCGGCTTCCGCATGTTGATGGATGTCGTCCCGCTCGACGCATCGCTTGTGAAAGGCTCGCACGGCTGCCGCCCCGCCAACGTGGCCGACTGGCCCGTCCTCATCACCGAGCGCCACGACCTTCTCCCCGCTCACCAACTCGATTCCACCGAGGTCTATAACATCCTCAAGCGCCACATCCTCCCTGCGTAACCGCATCGTTTCGGTTGGAGCGCGGACGCCCACGTCCGCAGCCCGCCGGTCCCTAGACACCGACTGCGGACGTGGGCGTCCGCGCTCCAAAGCAAACTCATGAACCCGCCGCCCGCCACGCCTCCTCACCCTGACCTGATCATGCGCGCGCGCTATCTTCTATCTTCCATCTTCTATCCTCTCGCCCTGCTCACCGCCTGCTCCACCGGCGCGAAGGTCGTCACCACCACCGGCAAGGTCGTCGGCAAGACCGCCACCTCCGCCATAGCCACCGGCGGCAAGGTTGCAGGCGCGACAGTCTCCGGCGGTGCGACTGTCGCGAAGACCGTCGTCACCACCACCGGCTCCGTCGCTGGCTCGATAGCAAAGACGGCGTTCGTCACCGTCGTTGAC
>JACRKB010000272.1 GCA_016235545.1 Verrucomicrobiota bacterium
ACTTCGACGATGTCGAATCGGAGACGGACTTCGGGGTGATGGAGGAGGTTGAGGTAGGCGAGAGCCGTGCGCGAAAGGAGGCGGCGCTTGCGGGCGTTGACCGCAGCGGCGGGGCGGGTCCAACCGCCGGAGGTGCGGGTCTTCACTTCGACGAAGACGAGGGCCTGGCCGTCGCGCATGATGATGTCGATCTCGCCTCGTCCGGACCGGAAATTCGCGACCAAGAAAACCAGGCCTTGTTCCTGGAGCCGAGTGCGAGCGGCGGTTTCGCCGAGTTGGCCGCGCCTCAAATGTTCCGGTGTGGGCTTGCGGTTGAATCTCGCCTTGAGCTGGATCCACCAGTTCACAACGGGGGTGGGAAAAGCTCGAGTTCGACGGGGCGGAAGGGGGAAAAGGAACGGCGGTGGATCGGGCAGGGGCCGAGGCAGCGGATCGCGCCCAGGTGTTCGGATGTGCCGTAGCCTTTATGCCGGGCGAATCCGTAGCCAGGAAACTGGGCATCGAACTCCTGCATGAGGCGATCGCGTGTGACCTTCGCGAGAATACTGGCGGCGGCGATGGAGTAGCTCAGGGAGTCACCCTTGACGATGGCGGTTTGGGACATCCGGATACTCCGGACATGAAGCCCGTCCACCAGCACGTGGGCAGGGGGTTGTGGAGATTGGCTCAGGGCGGCGAGCGCCAGATTCATCGCAGCATGCGTGGCCTGGAGGATGTTGATGGCATCGATTTGAGGTGGATCGATTCGGCCGAGTCCGAACCTGATGGCGGGGTCCGTGGTTAACCGGAGAAAGAACGCCTCGCGCTGTTCAGCGCTCAATTGCTTGGAGTCGTTCAGCCCGGTCAGGTCGGGCGGCATGCCGTCGCGGACGAACACGTCCGGCAGGATGACGGCTGCGGCAAGGACAGGACCGGCGAGGGGACCGCGACCGGCCTCGTCCACACCTGCGACGGGCCAGATGCCTTTGGCGAGCAGCGTTCTCTCGAATGAGAATCGATCAACGGGTGTGGCTTTGCTCCCCATGGCAACGGGGCGAGGGTGCTCCAAGCAGGGCGATGTGGCCAAGCGAAAAGGAGCCCTAAGTTCAACCAAGGGTGCAACTCACGCTTCCTGGGCCAATCCTCAACCAGGAAGAGGGTGTTGGCGCCGCTCGAACCAATCAGGATCGGTTGGTTCAGTGCCATCCGTGGTGGTTCCCGGTCGTCTCTGGCACCATAGACCCGAACCCAGGCCGGCTTTCTTTCTCCCATCCGCGGCATCCGTGTTATGCGCAGCTGCGCATAACACGGATTATGCGGAGGTGTCAGTTATGTTGAGTTGCCTGGGGTCTCGGTGAATGGAGAGGCCGATCTGAGGGCCTCCGGCAGCAAAGGCGGAGGTTTTCAACTCCGCATAATCCATTAGAGTTGATCGAGGAAACGCAGCAGTTTGTCACTTGGGTGAAAAGGCACGCGCGCCCCTTTGGGTGCGGTGACGCGCTGGAGGAGTTTTTGTTTCATCGCCAGATCAGCCTCGACGTAGAGGTGGGTGGTGTTGGGGCTTTCGTGACCCAGCCAGAGTGCGATCACTTCCGGAAGCACTCCGGCTTGGAGCAGATGCATCGCGTTGGAGTGGCGAAAGGTGTGAGCGGAGATGCAGTGCCCCTTCAGACTCGGGCACCGCGGCAGTGCGCGGGCGACCAGTTGACGAAGGTGCCACG
Source organism: Verrucomicrobiota bacterium (assembly GCA_016235545.1). Lineage (GTDB taxonomy): Bacteria > Verrucomicrobiota > Verrucomicrobiia > Limisphaerales > SXTU01 > SXTU01. The sequence goes on from JACRKB010000272.1 coordinate 1,701, forward strand.
CCACCCCCGAGCGGCTCAAAGGTTGACCAAAGCGATTGGGCAAGAGCGGGGCCGTGGAGGCGAGATGGTTTTGCTGGATCCAACGGCGCAGGAGGCGGCGGGTCTGCGGCCACAGCGGAAGGGTTCGCTGCTTGCGGCCTTTGCCGCGCAGGGTAACGGCGTGGGCGCCGGGGTCGAGAGCGTCGGCCACCCGCAAGGAGAGCACCTCCGAGATGCGGGCGCCTGTGTTGTAGAGCAGCAAGAACAAGAGATGGTTGCGGCGACCGGTCCACGTGGCGTCGGTGGCTGCCAGCAGTGCTTGGATTTGTTCGCGTGTCAGCGAGCCCAGCATGGGGGTCACGCAGCGCTTGCGCGGCAGGGCCAGAACTCGACGGGTTTGGGCAGGCAGGTCGGGTCCGAGCCACTGGCTGAGGTAGCGCACGAACGAATGGAGCGCCGCCAGACGTGCATTGCGCGTCCGAATGCCGTTGTGGCGTTCACGCTCCAAGTGCTCCAGGAATGCCAAGACCGTGTCGGGTTCCAGGGCCTGGAGCGGCAGGCATTGGGGGCGGACGCGGCGGGTCCGCTGCAGGAAGCGCAACAACAGACGAAAGGTGTCGCGGTAGGCGCTTTGGGTGCATGGACTCAGGTGGCGGTGCAAGGCCAGATGTTCGAGGAAGAAGCGCTGGAGCAGCGGGGCCAGATCGAGTGTCGGCATAGGCTGGCTAGGGGCTGCGGAAACGGCGAACGACTTGGGCTAACAGGGCCGGGGAGGCGTGGAGATACCAGAAGGTACTGCGCACGGTGGCATGGCCCAGGTAGCGAGCCAGCACCAGCACCGGATCGCCGGTAGGCTTGGAGTGGGTTTGGCAGCGCAGCAAAACCCGGCAAGCAAAGGTATGGCGTAGATCGTGCAGCCGCGGCGGGTTCTGCGCCGAGCCGAGATCTCGACGCAGATGCCCGAAGGTTTCACAAACGGTCCGGTGCGCTAACGCCGTGCCGCGCTCCGAAACGAAGAAGGTGCAGGCCAACGGGAAGAGCCGCTGTCGCTGGCGAGCATAAGCCCGCAAAGGGGGGAGGGCGCTTGAATGCAGGGGAACCAGCCGAGTGCGGCTATACTTGCTTTGGCGGACCACGATCCACCCTTCTTCTATCTGGACGTCACGCACATCTAGTCGCAGCGCTTCGCCGATGCGCAACCCCGTGGCAGCCAGCAAGCCAAGGAGCGTGGCCATGGTGTGGGGTCGCAGCTGACCGGAGAGCTGCCGAGCTCGGGCTAGCAGGTTGCGGATCTGTCCGGCACTGTAGATGTGGGGCGGGCGGCGGATCCCGATCGGGCCAAACGCATATCGGGAGGGGATCTCGGTGTGCGGCTCCGAGAGGACCAGGAACTGCGCAAAACGCCGGACCGCTTGAAGGCGCTGAGCCGAGGTGGCCGGCTGAAGGTCACGGGGGGAGCAGGCCCAGTGCAAGGCGCACGCTCGCGTCAAGCCACCGTGCGGTTGAACCCGATCCGCATAGCGCGCGAAGCTCCGCAGCCAGAACCCCGCGACTCTCAGTTGGTAACCCAAGGCGCGCCGCTGAGCCAGGTAGGTCTGCACACGCTCAAGCATCGTGGGTTTCATCGGAGTGCTTGGGGCCAAGGCAATGCCACCTGGCGCAGGGAAGAGACGTCGACCAAGGCATACTCGGCTGTGGTGTCCAAGTCACGGTGTCCCAGCCAATCAGCGATGGCCTTCAGGTCCACTCCTTGTCGGTGCCAACGAGTGGCCAGAGTGTGCCGCAACAGGTGGGCGCTGCCCTCGCCGATTCCGCCACGGGCCAAGGCCTGCCGCATCACCCGACTCACGTCGTAGGTGTGCAGCGGGCGCCCCTTGGGAACGTGGTGATGAACGAAAACGGCCCGACTGGGCGTCGCAGGCCGACCGCGTTGGATATAGCTCACCAACGCCTTGGCTACGGAAGGAGGTAGCGGCAAGAGCCGATCGCGTCGCTGTTTGGTCTGCGGTAACCGCAGGGTCATCGCACGCCAGTCCAAGTCCGCCAAATCCAATCCGGCCACCTCCCCAGCCCGCAACCCCATCTCGGCCAAGCAGAGCGCCATGGCGTAGTCCCGCCGACCCTGCGCTGTGGCGCGGTTCCACGAGCTTAAGAAGCGGTGTAGTGCCCTCTCCCCCAGAGCGGGCGCTAACGGACGTTTCGGCCAGGGAGCGTAGACGGGCACGCTGGCGGCCAAACCCGGGGTGACGCGCCGCCGGCTTTCCAGAAAACGAACAAAATTGCGCAAGCACGCGCCCAAGGTGCGGATCGAACCCGCACTTAGACCGTGAACGCGGTAGGCCATGTAACGACGCAGGTCAGCGGGCCCAAGCTGCCTCCCGTTCCTTCGCCGTCGAGCCCACCGCCACGCCAAGAAGCCCCTGGCTTCCCGTTGCAGCCTCCCTCGACTCGACTCGGCCAGGCCGCAAACGGAGCGCAGGTAGAAACCATAATCCGCCAGAACTCGCTCAGTTGCTCGCCGTTGGGGCTCCCGCGGCGAAGGTGGCTTCCACCGGTGTCGTCGCCTCAAAAAATCAAAGAGCCTCCCGACGGCGGCACGGCAAACCCGTTGGCGGTCGGGCGCCAGGCGGAGCCGCCCGTCGCGACGTTGGCGCAAGAACCCCGACCGATCCTCGAACCGGAGGGGTCCCCGGCAACCCCGTGTGCGCACCCACCATCGCACAAAACAGACCACCGCTCGGCAGTAAGCCAGCACGGTGGAAGGCGCGTGCCCTCGACAACGCAAATACGGCGCGAACTCCTGCTGGATTATGCGGAGGTGGCCACTGGCCATCTGCCGCCCGAGGCGTCGGTTTCTGAGGAGCGTTTCTAGCATGGCAACCCTGGGAACACATCGGTTCTCAAAGGGCCGCCACCATTCCTCATACCCTCAGTCACTCACAAAACAAACAGAATCCACTCATAACGTAAGCCCTCAACTCAACATAACTGACACCTCCGCATAATCCGTGTTATGCGCAGCTGCGCATAACACGGATTCCACGGATGGGAAACGCTTCGCCTGCTGCTGGTCTTATCCGTGTGATCCGTGTGATCCGTGGTTCCCTCCGGCTC
>JACRKB010000273.1 GCA_016235545.1 Verrucomicrobiota bacterium
AAGCCCTTCACCGGGCCGGTGAACTTGCAGTTGTAGAAATAAGTGAGCTTGAGCGCATCACCCGGCCTGGGCTTGGCGGCGAACCAGATGTGCGCGGCCTGGACGGCCTTGGTGCGGGCGAGGGAGAGGGGGATGGTGATCATGAGTGGAAGGGGAGGAGCGGGATTAAGAGCAAGATTACGATTACGATTAAGAGGGGACGGGGGAGGGGGAGGGGGGTAGTTCGGTTCTTACTCTTACTCTTACTCTTACTCGTTCTCTCAATCGTAATCATAGTCCTGGTCCCCGGCTACGCCTGCCTTCTTCCGGGCAGCAGGCGGTTGATCTTCCGCGCCCAGTGCAGTGGCAGGGAGATGTAGTTGCTCTCCTCGATGAGCTGGCCGCCGAAGCCATCCTTGAACTCGTTGACCTCCTGCAGCTCCGGGTCCTGCGTGCCGAAGGCGTAGCCACCGAGGTCGTAGATCGCCAGGCCGCGGTCCTTGAAGTTGAGCATGTTCAGGTAGTGCAGCGCGCGGTTCGCGCGGCCAATCAGGCTGCGGAGGTCGCTGTCCTCCGTGGTGCGGAAGGTGGAGGCGGAGTAGAGGTGGTTGGCCCGCTTGAGGCCCTCGTCCACGAGGAAGGCGTGCATGACGAGGGGTTCGTGATCAGCGCTGATCTTGGTCGCGAGCATCTTCGGCCAGTAGGCGCGAAAACTGCGCTCATCCAGCGGCGGCCGCCCCTTGCTGCGCGCGAACTGGTTGTAAAGCTCGCGCACCTCGTCGGGGTTCTCGATGATCGAGAAGCGCAGCCCGCCCTCGGCAATGGCGCGCTTGATCTTGTGCTTCGTGTTCTTGCCGATCTGGTCGAAGATGTCTTCCTCCGTGCCCAGCAGGCTGATGAACTTGGTGTGCTTGATCTCGCGCACAAAGCCCCGCGCGGGCGTGGTGGACCTGGCCTGGTAATAAATCGCGAAGCCCCGGGCATCGGCGGGGTCGGGCCGCTCGGCGAACCATGTGTGCGTGGCCTTGCCGAAGGGCAGGCGTTGGAGGGGGAAGTCGAAGCGAAGCATCGGGTCAGAATGGCGGGGGAGGATTAAGAGCAAGATTACGATTAAGATTAAGAGGGAGGACGAGCGGCGGGTTCCTTTTCGTCTTACTCGTAATCTTACTCTTAATCTTAATCCCGGTCTTCATCACCACTTCCCCTGCCGATACGCGCCGCGCAGCCAGTTCACGCAGCCGCCCACGGTCATCAGGTTGAGGAACACAAAGCCGGCGGGGACGGACAGCGGCTTCCACTTGAGCGCTGGCAGCGCCAGCCCGAGCAGCGCCAGCGCGTAGAAGGCCACGTGCGCGGCGAGGACCATGCGGTAGAATGGCTCGCCCGCCAGCGCGGCGTTTCCTGTCAGCATCGTGACCATGAACACGGGCGCGACGATGCGGGAATACTTGTGCGAAAGCAATTGCCACCAAAGCCCCGTGCGCCACGGCAGGAGCCAGCCGGGATGCTGCGCGAGCATCTGGAAGTTGCCCGCCAAGGTGCGCAGCTTGCGGCGCTTTTCCTTCGCGGGGTCCGTGGTCTGCGGGTCGTAGGCCGGCGCCGTCGGGTCGAAGGTGACGCGCCTGCGGTGGTTCACGGCGATCTGCATCGGGATGACCACATCGTCGAGCAAAGTGTCCACGGGGATGGCCTGGAAGAGGTCGCGGCGGATGGCATAGACCGCGCCGGTGGCGCCGATGGTGGAGCTGAACCGGCCCTCGCTGGCCCGGATGAATTTCTCCAGCCTCCAATACAAATCCACACCGCCGCCCACGCCTGTCGCCGCAGGGTCAATCTCCAGCGCGCCGCTCACCGCTCCGAGCGCGGGATCGGAGAAGTTCGCGACCAGCTCGGGGATCGTGTGCGGGGCGAAGCGCTGCCGGGCATCGCACAGCACGACGATCTCGCCGCGCGCGTCGGGGATGGCGGCGTTGAGGCACGCGGACTTTCCGGAGCGCTGCTCACGGGCCAGAACGCGGACGCGCGGGTGGGCCAGGGCGCGGAGCTGCGCGACTGTGCCATCGGTCGAGCCGTCGGTGACGACGAGAACTTCGAGTTGCCCGGCGGGGTAGTCAGCGGCGAGCAGGTTCTCGACGCGTGCGCGGATGCGGGCCTCCTCGTTGAAGGCGACGAGGACGACGGAGACGGAGGGAGGGTGGGCCGGCCGGGATTTTGCGGGCGGGCGGGGGGCGATCTTGGCCAGCACGCCAATGAGGAGCGGGTAGCCGAGGAACGTGTAGGCCAGCGCGGCGAAGCTCGACCAGAAGAGGATTTGCCACGAGTCAGCGCTGCTCATGCGGGGCGCGGGTCACAAGCTGATTGCGTAGTCGCGGATGTAGAGCACGAGGCGGAGGCTGAGATAGACGCCGGCGATGTCATACCAGCGGAACCGCGGCCAGGGCATGAAGACGCCAGCCCCTGCAAGTTCCGGGGGCAGGTTGCCATCGTCCTTGATGGGGGGGACATAGCCGGCGGGGCGCTGGGGTTCATCGCGGGTGCTGGCCACGCCCGTCTGCGCGGCGAGGAACTGGCGGGGCCGGGTGGGCACGCCGCGGACGACCTTGCGTTGGAGAAGGTAATCCTGCGCGTTGGCCACTGTGGGCGCTTCCACCGCCGCGCCCGTGTCAACCAGCCGGGTTTCCTTGATGCCGATCACGCCGCCCCACTCCTCGCGGTTGGCTTCATCTGTCTCCGGCGCGTAGCTGGGCGAGCGGTCCATGAGAATGCGGTGGAACGCGCTGATCATGGCCACGGTGACGAAGAAGATGGCGCGGAACCCGAAGTCGATCATCCACGAGGACACGGCGAAGGAGAGCAGCGCGCAGAAGAGGATGCGTCGCACCCGCTCCTCGTTGTCATCCGCCGTGCGCGCCCGCATGAGCGAGTGGAAGCCGGCGTAAAGAATGCCGGAGAAGAGCAGCAGCCCCCACCAGCCCAGCTCGGCGCCGATCTGGTTGTAGGAGCAATGAGAGGCGCGGGCCTTCAGCTCTCCCACCTTGCGGATGAAGGCCACTTCGAATTGTCCGTAGCCCAGCCCAAACCTGTTTCGCTCCAGAGCTTCCTTGCCGAACTCGAAGGCCTGGATGCGGCCCAGCACGGCCTCATCGTTGCGCGCCTGGCCACCGCCGAACTTGACCTGGCCGAAGCGCGGCAGCAACGGCACCGCGCTGGTGGCGCCCACGAGCAGGATCGGCAGCAGGATGAACTGCACCCACTTGGGCCGGCCGAAGGCTAGAGTGGCGACGATCGCACCCGCGCCAGAGATGAACGCGCCCTTGGATTCCGTGAAGTAGGTGCAGAGCAGCGGCAGGAAGATCAGCGGCGCGCCGACCTCCTTCACGAATATGGGCCGTCTCCAGAACATGAAGAAGTAGAGGAACGGCACCGCCACCATGACCGAGTGGCCCAGCGCGTTAGGATTGCTGAAGAGCGACGTGTTCAGCGTGAGACGTCCCAGCGAGCCGGCCGTCGTGGCCTGCGATCCCAGTGGGTCAAAGCCAACCAGGCTCAACAGCGCCATGATGGCGACGAACATGATGGCCCCGCACAGCCACGCCAGATACGTGTAGATGCGCCGGATGCTCGTGAGCGTCATGACCACCAGCAGGTAGAAGCCGATGAACGGGTAGAGCCGCTTCCACAAGTCACCGATGGCCCCCGGCGTCCAGAACAGGATGTAGATGAAATACGCCATCATCAGCCAGTCCATCGGGGTGCGGATCAACTGCTTGGGCGAAACGCCTCCCGGACGCACGAACAAGCCCACGCCCGCCAGCGCCAGCGAACTCAGCGCGGGCCGGAACGCGTCCAGCAAGCCGATGAACTCCTGCGGCCGCACATACAGCACGATGGCGAAAAGGACGATGCCGACATAATCCATAGGACTGTGCTGATAGTGACCACGGACAGCCTGTGAGACAAAACTTTATTGTGCGCCCGGAGAGGCAGGAGCCAGGGGCAGGTGAGAAAGAGGTAAAACCAAAGGCTATTGCAACACACGGCGCTTTTTCTTCCTGTCTCCACGAGGCATGAGTGAGGAAAGGATTCAGGAGAGGGAGAAATCATACCAATTCGGAATGAAATCCCGTGGATTCGCTGGGGGCCGCAGCGTGCGCCGGCTCCCTCTCCCGAGGAAGGGAGAAGACGTGCGTCGTGGCGTCCGGTTCGCATTCCACCAACTCGCAATGGGATTTGGTATCACTCAGCACCAACAGAGTTTTGCGAGAGCTTGACTAGAAAGTGAGACGGCATCCGAGCGCCCGTTTCCAATCCCTCCAAGATCCTTCCGTGGAGGGGACACTCTTGCCGCTTTGCCAAACCAGCTGAGGGGTGACAACGACCCGCGCCTGGGGGGATGCAAGCGCACACCCTCACGGCACTCCGGTTCATGGTCCCAATGCGCGGGCGGATGTGGATTATCTCACTTTCCCACTCCCTCACCCGCCCACTTTCCCTCTTGCTGAGTGCGCCCCGCTCACTTCGTCCCGCTGGGGAGCATCTCCCACCTCTCGCCGAAGAATCCCGCCGTGGCGATGCCGCCGGGGAAACGCGAGCCGACGGGCACGTTCAGGTCAATCACCGCGTAATCCGGCAGCTTGGGCACCTGGCGCGCGTTGTTGAGGTAGTCGTATTCGCGGAAGGTGAAGCCGCTGTTGAGCACCACGTATTTCTTAGGGTTGAGCGGGTTGGGGTAGATCATCACCGGCACATGCTCGCTCGCCGGGAATGACAGCGCGCCGGCTCGGACGTTCTGCGCATCCCAGCGGATGGGCAGGCGGTCGAGGATGCGGGCGAGAAGCTTGTTGCTCGCCGGGTCGCCCCAGAGCACCAGGTTGTGCGCGGCGATGTCCGCGTCGGTGATGGCGCTGTCGTCCTTCATCCGCGCGTCGCCGCGAAACTGCCGCCGCCAGTGTTCCACGGCGTGCTTCATCTCGGTGTCCGCCCACTTGCCCACGCGCGGGTTCAGCGGCTGGCCCGTCGGGCGCACCATGAGGAAGCTGTCGAGGAAGGCGTCGTCAATCGGGCCTTGCAGCCCGTGGCGTTTGCGCAGCGCGAGGTCCTCCGCAAACGCCGTGAGCGACCACTTGCCCGCGAGCTTGCGGAAGTGCGCCGTCCACGAGCGGTCGGTCTCCATGAGCGGGCCTTCGAGCTTCTGGTTGTCGATGACCACACGCGGCGCGCTGCCCTGGAGCAGCTTGCAGGAGCCGGCGGGGAACAGCAGGGAGAAGGCGGCCACGTTCGCCGTCTTCACGCGCACAATGTTCTCGGAAAATATCTGAGTCGCGTCCACCCGCGCGCGGTTCCAGTGCTCCTCCAGCCCATCGAGCCGCACCCAGTGCGACTGGTTGTAGCGCAGCGTCCACGTCGTGAACCGGACCTGGTCCGGCGCGGGGTCCTTGCCCAGCGCGACGATGCCATCAATGCGGCGGTCGATCTCGACGATGGAATCGGGGTGGTAGCGGTGCGGCGTTTTGTCCGGCCCGATGATGTGCGTGAGGCTCAGGTTCTCGGCGGCAAGCGCCTTGGCCATGATGTCGGCGGCCTGCTTCTGCGAGTCCGCCTCGCCGCTGTAGGCGACCGTCGGGAGGTTGAAAAGGTTCACCGCGTAATCCGTGCAGTCATACATGTGCCAGAGCTTGCGCTCGAACCAAGTGGGCTTGATCTCCTCCTTCTGGAAAACTTTCAGGAAGTCCGGCGTCTCGCTGAAGCCCGCGCCGGGAGCAGCCGCAGCCCAGACTCCGGGATAATGCGCCGCGAACTGCCACGCCGCCGCGCCGCCCATCGAGAAGCCGCGCACCACCAGCCGGCGGTCGTCCACCGGATAATACTTCTTCGCGTGCGCGAGCGCCTCGAACAGGTCCACCTCGCCGGCGAGCTTGTTTGCGTTGCAGTAGCGGCCGTAGAGATGCAGCACCAGCGCGCCGGGCGGGACGAACTGCCCGGGTGACTTGTGCCGCTGGTCGAGGAAGGAGAGTTCGGAAAGCGTCTCGCCGCGTCCATGCGCCCAGAAGTCCAGCCGCAGCGGCGCGCCACCGGGCGCAAAGTTTGGCGGGACGACGAGGCCGTAAGGCTGGATTGAGCCGTCTATCTTCGACTGATACGCGCGCACCACGAGCCCTGTTTGCGCGAGCCACGGAGCCTTGCCCTCGCGCAGCGCCTGCGCGCGCTCGCCGCCACGCTTGAGCAAGTCGCGCGCAACGGCGACCTCGTTGGTCCTGTAGAACTCATCGTGCCGCAGCGCCCAGTCCACGGCCTTGTGGTAAATCTGCACATCCGGCAAGAGAGCGAGCAGCGCGGGCTTTCCCTTGAGCGAGGTGCGGAGCGAATCGATCTCCTTTGCGAGCGCATCGGCTCCGGCCTGGAGTTCCGTGCGGGCAGCAGGAGTGATTTGAACTCCCTCGGGCGGCACGCGACGGACCGTGTCGGCCTTGTTGTCAGCCGGGCCGTCGGCAAAAGCGGTGAAGGTGAGCGCGAGAAGCGCAGCGAGACGGAGTGAGGTCTTCATGCGAATGGACGGACGATAGCAAGCGCGAGGACAACGCAAAGTCTTTTGGTGCGCGAGGAGGACACTCCTGCCAGACGTGGCAGACGGCCGCGAAGCCGCTGGACTGCGGGACAGGAGTGTTCCCCTCACGCCATCGCGCGGGCGATGGCGTTCCACCAGGCGTCGTGCAACTCGGCCACCGGCGCGGCGAATTCGCCGCCCGTCGTCTTGATGGCCAGCGCGTCGCCGCCCACGGTGCCGATGCGCGCGGCGGGCACGCCCATGAGCTTTGCGCGCTCAATGACTTTGGTTGCGTCGAGCGGCTTGCAGGTGATGACGACACGGCTCTGCGTCTCGCCGAAGAGCAGCGCGTCGAGGCGCGGCGGTAGCGGCGCTGTGTCAGCGCCGTCGGTCGCAGCGGCCTCGGGACGGCGGTCGCAGACCGCCGCTACAGCGGACAAGTCCACCGTCGCGCCGATGAGCCGGGGCGTTTCGCGCGCGGTCTGCTGCGCGATGCAGCTTTCCGCGATGCACACTGCCAAGCCGCCTTCGCTGCAATCATGAGCGCTTTTCACCGAGCCGGTGTAAATCAGCCCGAGCAACGTCGCGTGGAGAGCTTGCGCCACTTCCAAGTCCACGCGCGGTGGAAGGCCGGTCTTCTTGCCGTGCAGTGTCTGGAGCAGCGCGCTGCCGCCGAGTCCTTGCAACGGGTCCGCCGTGTCCACGGGCGCGCCGAGCAAGATGATGACATCGCCCGCGTCCTTGAACCACGAGGTGGTGATGTGCTCCGGTTTCTCGATGAGGCCGACAACGGCGACGGTGGGCGTCGGGTCAATCGCGCCGAGCGCGCCGCGCTGGTTGTAGAGCGAGACGTTGCCGCCGGTGACAGGCGCGTTGAAGGCGCGGCAGCCCTCGGCGAGGCCGCGCACGGATTCCTTGAGCTGCCAGAAAATCTCCGGGTAGTGCGGGTTGCCGAAGTTGAGGTTGTCCGTCGCGCCGAGCGGGGCCGCTCCGGAGCAGGCGAGGTTGCGGCAAGCTTCGGTGATGGCGGCCTTCCCGCCTTCATAGGGGTCGAGATAAACGTAGCCGCCGTTGCAGTCGCAGGTGAAGGCGACATATTTGTCCGGCATCGCTGACTGCTGATCGCCGACCGCTGACTGCTCTCCCGCCTGCTTCGCAGCGTATTCGGCTTTCGTGATGGGCAGGCTGTCCGTCTTGATGCGGATGACCGCGGCATCGCTGCCCGGGCAGACCACGGAGCCATCGCGGACCATGTGGTCGTATTGGCGATAGACCCAGTTCTTCGAGGCGATGGAGTGGTTGGCGAGGAGCCTTTTGAGGTCGCCTGCCGCGTCGGTCGTGTCCGCGATGCCATCGAGACGGAACGCGCGCACGGCTTCCATGTAAGCCGCTTCCTTCGATTCACGCTGATAGACCGGCGCTTCCTCGGTGAGCTTCTTGGCAGGCACGTCCACGACTATCTTGCCGCCGTGGCGCACGACCATCTGGCCGGTGTCCGTCACGACGCCAATTTCTGCCCACGGCAAATCCCACTTGTCGAAAATCTTCTTCACCTCTTCCTCGCGGCCCTTGTGGACGACGATGAGCATCCGCTCCTGCGACTCGGACAACATGATCTCGTAGCTGCTCATGTTCGGCGCGCGCTGCGGCACCTTGTCCAACTCGATCTCGATGCCCGTGCCGGCGCGCGCCGCCGTCTCGCAGGTCGAGCAGGTGAGGCCCGCTGCGCCCATATCCTGCATGCCGGCGACACAGCCGGTGGCGAGCAGTTCGAGGCACGCCTCGCAGACGAGTTTCTCCATGAACGGGTCCCCCACCTGCACCGCACCGCGCTGCTGCTCGGCGGATTCCTCGGTCAAGTCCTGCGAGGCAAACGCCGCGCCCGCGAGACCGTCGCGACCCGTCGCCGGGCCGACATAGAAGACCGGATTACCGATGCCGTGCGCCGCGCCGCGCGTGATCTGGTCGTGGCGCAGCACGCCGAGGCAGAAGGCGTTGACGAGCGGATTGCCCTCGTAGCTTTTGTCGAAATACACCTCGCCCGCGATGGTCGGGATGCCGAAGCAGTTTCCGTAGTGCGAAATGCCGGAGACGACGCCGGTGAAAAGGTGGCGCACGTCCGGATTGGAAAGTTCACCGAAGCGCAGCGAGTTCAGCGCCGCGACGGGCCGCGCGCCCATGGTGAAGATGTCGCGGATGATGCCGCCGACACCGGTGGCCGCGCCCTGGAACGGCTCGACCGCGCTGGGATGGTTGTGCGACTCGATCTTGAACGCGATGGCCACGCCGTCGCCGACATCAATGATGCCCGCATTCTCCTCGCCCGCGCCGACGAGGATGTTCGCGGCCTTGGTCGGGAAAGTCTTCAGCACCGGGCGGGTGTTCTTGTAAGAGCAGTGCTCGCTCCACATGACGGAGAAGATGCCCAACTCGGTGTAGCTTGGCGGGCGGCCGAGGATTTCGAGCACCTTCTGGTATTCGTCCGGCGTGAGGTTGTGCTTGGCTACAAGCTCCGGGGTGATGGCGGGTTCAGTCATCGGGTGTCAGTCAGGTGAGCAAACAGTTTCAAAAATCGCGGCGAGGATGGGCAGCCGCGCGGGAGGCGGCAAGCCCGGAACGGACGCGCCCAGAACTGAGCCGGAACCATGCAGTTGAAATCCGCTGGCTTCTCTTCAACGCAGCAACGCAGAGGACGCAGAGATGCGCTGAGAAGCCACCGGCGAGGGACACCAAATGGTGAACACAAACTGTTTGCCTCAAACTCTGCGTTCCTCCGCGTCCTCTGCGTCTCTGCGTCTCTGCGTCAAAGCGACCATGGCTCCAATTGCACGGACTCGGCTTAACCGGAACGATTCCTTTGTGGTTCAAGTCAACTGCATGGACTCGGCTCAATCCTAGGTCGGCGGGGCTGCGCGCGCTCCGGACTGCGCGGCCCGGCAGCCAACCAGAGCCGTTTAGCGGCTTGTTTCGCAACGGTTGGTGTGCGTCTATCCGTATGCGGTCAGTGTTCCGGCGTTTGCGTCCGCTAAACTTTCGACCTTTATGAACCGCCTCTTCATCTTCCTGTTGTCCCTCGCTGCGTTCGCCTTCGCCCCTGCTTCTGCCGCAGTGAATTTTACCCTGTCGCAGTCCGCTGTAAGCAACCTTTTCACTGGCGCACTCGACTTGCAAATCACCGGACTCACGAGCGGCGAGCCGGTGCTGCTGCAAAAGTTCATTGATGCAAACAACGACGGCATCGTGGATCCCGGCGAGCCGCTGGTAGGCCAGTTCAAACTCATCGAAGGGCAGGTCTCGCGCATTGGCGGCGTGCGGAACAGAAACGTGCCCGGCGACGCGGACGAGACGGCCAATGGCGTGATCAACGAGACGATAGACTTCAGCGACCCAAAGGATTTCGCTCATCATGTCGCGCCCTACCTCTTCCGCGTTTCCAGCCCGACCACAAACTTTCTGCCATTGGTGCGGGCCTTCGCAGTCACCAATTCCACGCTCGGCCAGGCAGTCACCGGAACGGTTTCAAGCGCTCCCAACGCGTTCATCATCCTGCTGAAGCCCTCCGCCGACGGCGGCGAACTCTTCGCAGGCGGGATCGCCAATGCGGCGGGCATGTTCTCGATCAGTTGCCCGCCGGGCAATTACCAGGTGCTCGCGACCAAGAGCGGCATGGTCACGGACTTCGGGGCCGCGCCCACCGTCACGGTCGGGGCCGGCGTGAGCACGAATGTCACGCTGTCGCTGGCACCGGCCAATCGGACCATTTCCGGCACGCTCACGAACTCGGCCACGGGTGGCGTGTTGGCCGGCGTGCAGGTGCGTCTCCAGTCCACCAATGAGCTCTTCGCGCTGGGCTACAGCGATGACCAGGGCAACTTCAGCATCGGGGTCGTGGCCGGCGAATGGTCGCCCGAGGTGGAGGAAACGGCTCTCACGGCGCTGGGCTACGTGGCTCCCGAACAACTGTCGAGCATCAACACAACTGTCGCCGGCGTCACGGGGTTGGTGTTGTCGTTTCAGCCAGCGACCGCGTTGTTCCATGGCAGCTTCGTGGTGGGCGGCACCTCGACTGGCATTGCTGCGATGCCCTTCTCCGCCCGCATCCAAAATAGTTCCGTGTCCGCCAGCGGGCTGACCGACGCCAACGGCAATTTCACCCTTGGCGTGCTTGCAGGATCATGGTCCGTCGGCCCGGAGAGCGATGCGCTGCTCGCACGGGGGATTCTGGCGAACGGGACGAACGCCACCATTGCGGATGGCCAAGCCCTGCGGATTGATTTCGCGAGCCGGACGGTCACGGCGCACCTGACCGGGCAGGTGCTCGATAATTTCGGCGTGCCGCTCACGAACTTTATGATCGTAGTGCAGCCCGTGCCCTTTCCGCAGAACGGCGCAGGCTCCTACTACCCGTCCACCGACGCCCAGGGCAACTTCGACATCGGCGTGAGCGCGGGGACATGGAACATCGCGTTGGAAAGCCAGCGCACCGCCGCGTCGAACCTGGTGAGCTTCAGCATTGATCGCGTGGTGGTGGACAACGTGAACCAATCCAACCTGGTGTTCGTGGCGTTGCGCGCGACGCAGCAGATCACCGGCTTGGTGAGCGACGGCGCGACGGGCGTGACAAACGTGCAGGTCTATGGCGGCACGACGATCAACGGGACCAACTACGTCTCCGGCGCATCCTACACCGACGGCGGCGGCAACTACGTGCTCAAGGTGGTCAACGCGACTTGGAACGTGAGCCTGAACAACTTCGACCTCAACGGACGCGGCTTCTTCTCCCCGAACAACCAGATCATGGGAATCAGCGGCGCCCCTGGCATCGCGAACTTTCCGCTCACGCGCTACAGCAACATCATCACGCTGGGCAACCTGTCCCGGGCGGGCAACCAGTTCAGCCTCCAAGCCACCGGCGACACGGGCCGGAACTACGTGCTCGAATTCACCACCAGCTTGCGCGCACCCATCGTGTGGTCCCCCGTGACAACGAACTTCCAAAGCGGCGCGAACTTCCAGGCCAGCGACAACCAGGCGACAGGCACAGCGCGTTATTACCGGATGCGGGTGCATCAGCAGTAGGGAGGGCGTGAGGTGGAAAAAGGTGAGAGGTTGAAAGGTTCAAGGGTCAACAGATCTCCTGCCCGCTCTTCAATTCTTCCCCCTTCACCGATGGTTGTGCCGCGCCGTGAAGAAGCCGGCAATCGCCCCGCACAAGTGGCCTTCCCATGAGATGGGGCCCGACTGCGGGAGCACGCCGTAGAAAATTCCGCCGTAAGCCACGCCCACGCCAATGGCCACGAACACCGCGCGCCAACTGTCCATCAGGAAGCCCGCGACAAGGAGATACACCACCAGCCCGTAAATCACCGAGCTGGCGCCGATGTGGACCGTGAGCTGGCCATTCGTCATGCCCCGGCCGATGAGCCAGGTGCCCAGCCCGCTCGCCAGCCAGATGAGCGCGAGCGTGAGCCAGGGGTGATATTTGCGGTCCCAAAAAAGCAGCGTGAGCAGGACGAGCAGAGGCGCGGCGTTTGCGAGCAGGTGCGCGGCGTTGCCGTGCAGGAGCGGGCTGAAGAGCAGGCCGACCAGCCCGCGCTGGTCACGCGGCAGGATGCCCAGGCCGGCGAAGGAAAGCCCCCCGATCACCTCGACCGCCTTGATGAAGAACATCAATCCCACCAGCAGGAAGCTGGTTTGCAGCGCGGCCAGAAATCCGCCGTGTCGGGAGCGGGCCATCCGGAACGTTCAAAAGCGGGCGGGCATTGGCTGCGGACATGGGCGTCCGCGCTCCATCTTACTTGCCCAGCAGGTGCTCTATCACCATCTGGTCGAGCGCCTGATAGTTGCGGTCGGCGACGAGGGCTTGCGCGGCCTTCTCGTCGAAGCTGCGGACTTTCTCCAGCAGGCGGAGGAAGGTGCGGCGGCTGTTCGTGAGATGGTCGAGCCAGTGCTCCTCCTTCGTGGTGCGGAAGGGATGCACGTCGAAGCAGACGTATTCGCCCTTCCGTCCGTAGCCGTTGCGTTCGAGCGCGCGGATCTGGTCGAAGGCGCTGCGCAGGTTCGTGCAGCCGAACGGGCGGTCCTGATCATACTTGAGGCCGTTCTGGTCGTTGAGGTGGAGGGACCAGAGCTTTCCGAAGGCGCAGGCGAAATCAATTTCGTCCGCCGGGTCCAGGCCGGCGAGCGTGGCGTGCGCGCTCTCGATGAGGCAGCCGACGCGCTTGGGGTCGCGCGTGAGCTGGGCGATGGCCAGCGCGTGGCCGATGGTGGGGATGTAGGCGTGGTCCATCGGCTCGTTGGGCTTGGGCTCGATGGAGAGGCGGATGCGTTTGTCGTGGGCGAGCATCGCGTCGAAGGCTTCGACGAGCTGGTCCACGGCGCGGCGGGCGTTCTTGGCTTCGCGGATGTAGGTGCCCTCGCGGGCGAGCCAGAGGACGATGAGGTTGGTGTCGAGCTCGTTCGCGATGTCGATGCAGACTTTCGAGCGCTCGATGGCGTAGGCGCGGCACTTGGGGTCGTTGCTGGTGTAGCCGCCGTCGATCGTGTTCGGGTGGAACCAGAGGCGCGGGGCGACCATCTCAGCGACGATGCCGAGGCCGTCGAGGCGTTTCTTGAGTTCGCGCGCCTCCTTGAGGATTTGCTTGGCGGACTTGCTGGCGAGGTCGGGCACGGCGTCGTCGTCGTGGAACATCATCGCGTCGAAGCCGTGCTTCTTGAGCTGCGCTAGTTTCCACTCGAAGGTTTGTGGCGGACGGACCGGCGGACCGTAGGGGTCCTGTCCTTCGCTGATGTTCCACGGGCCGAAGCAGAATTTGTAGGAGTGCGTTTTTGCCATAAGTGCGGGCGAAACGCTGGCGGAAGCCCGTGATGAAGGGAAGCGCAAAGCAGAGGCGCCATCCGCGAGAGGTCTGGAATATGGCTCAGGAAGCGGGGAAAAGAAAAAGGGCGCGGCTTGGTGGCCACGCCCTTGTGAACGGTGTTGCTGCTGCCGTTACTTCTTGCCCTTCTTGGCGGCGGGCAGCGGAACGCTGTTGATTGTCTGCAGGATGCGGCCCGCGATCTTGTAGGGGTCGCCCTGGGAGTTGGGGCGGCGGTCTTCGAGGTAGCCGCGGTAGTCGTTGTTCACAAAGCTGTGCGGGACGCGGACGGATGCGCCACGGTTGGCGATGCCGTAGTTGAACTTGTCGATGGACTGCGTCTCGTGCAGGCCGGTGAGGCGGAGGTGATTGTCCGGGCCATACACGGCGATGTGCTCGTTCTTGTATTTGTCGAACGCGGCCATGAGGGCTTCGAAGTAGTCCTTGCCACCGGCGTCGCGCATGAAGGTGGTGGAGAAGTTCGAGTGCATGCCCGAGCCGTTCCAGTCCACGTCTTTGCCGAGCGGCTTGCAGTGCCACTCCACATCCACGCCGTATTTTTCGCAAAGGCGCATGAGCAGGTAGCGGGCGACCCAGACCTGGTCGGCGGCGTTCTTGGAACCCTTGCCGAAGATCTGGAATTCCCACTGGCCCTTGGCGACTTCCGCGTTGATGCCTTCGTGGTTGATGCCGGCGTCGAGGCAAAGGTCGAGGTGCGTGTCCACGATCTCGCGGGCGATGCAGCCGACGTTCTTGTAGCCGACGCCGGTGTAGTATTCGCCCTGCGGATACGGGAAGCCGGTTTCCGGGAAGCCGAGGGGCTTGCCATTCTTGGTGAGGAAATATTCCTGTTCGAAGCCGAACCATGCGCCGGGATCGTCAGGGATGTTCGCGCGCCCGTTGGAGGGATGCGGCGTCTTGCAGTCGGGCATCATGACTTCGCACATGACGAGCACGCCGTTCTTCTTGGTCGTGTCGGGATAGACGGCGACCGGCTTGAGCATGCAGTCGGAGCTGCGGCCCTCGGCCTGACGGGTGGAGCTGCCGTCGAAGCCCCACATCGGGAGCTGTTCAAGTTTCGGGAAGCTCGCAAATTCTTTGACCTGCGTTTTGCCGCGGATGTTCGCGACGGGTTCGTAACCATCGAGCCAGAGGTATTCGAGTTTGTATTTAGCCATGTGCGTGGGTGTTGTTCGTTCAGTATTGCGCGAGACAACAAAGCCGGGGCCTCGTTGCGAATCGCTTGGCGGCGAGTTGAGCAGGGCCGATGCCACGGGGCAAGGGTTTTTCAGTTGCGATGGGCCGAGGTGAGTTTTGTCCATGTTTGCCAAGGGTTTTGCTCACGATCACAGTTCATGGCCCAAGGCCAGCACCCCGGTGCCGGGCTGGCTAAAGTTGGCCAAGCTGGGCGAATCAGCGCGGCGCGGCTTTTCAAGCTGGCGCTCATGCGCCATGCTCGGCCGGCGTCAGCGAAGGGAACGAGGCGCAGGACAATGCTGAAAGTAAAAGACACTCTCCGGGCGACGGTGAACCTGACCTTTGATGGCCGGGTCATCAAGGTGTTCCACGGGCCCAACGCGCCGGAACGTTTCGCCAACGAGGTGCGCCTGCTGCGGCTGCTGGAGGCGCGCGGCTGCGGGTTCGTGCCCCGCTTGCTGGAGGCGGACCCGGCGCGGCTGCGCATCATCACGAGCAACTGCGGCTCGCGCGTGGAGCATCTGGACGCTGCGCGAACGCGTGAGCTCTTCGCCGAGCTGGAGCAGTTCGGCGTGCGCCACGACGACCCCGAGATGCGCAACGTGACCTACCGCCAGGCCGACGGGCAGTTCTGCATCATAGATTTCGAGCTGGCCACGGTGCTGCCAGGTTTCGATCAACTTTCCCCAACATGAAGCATCCCCAACGTGAGACCGCGACTGTCGAGCGCCTGAAATGGTCGGGCCGCACTGATCGCGGCAAGGTCCGGCCCAACAACGAGGATTCCTTCCTCGGCCTGCAGTTCGACGCGCGGGAAGTCCACCACCTGGGCAAGGTCGGCGAGGGGGCGACGAAGAGCATGGATTTCGCCTTCGCGGTGAGCGATGGCATGGGCGGGGCGAAGGCGGGGGAATACGCCAGCCGCATCGCCGTGGAGAAAATCACGAAGCTGCTGCCCCGCTCGTTCCACCAATCCGCCACCGGGCTGGCCGCGGGTTTCGGCGATGTGCTGACGGAGCTGTTCACCCAAGTCCACCGGGCGCTGGTGTATGTGGGCGAGAGCTACGACGAGTGCCGGGGGATGGAGGCGACGTTGAGCCTGTGCTGGTTCACGCCGGGCTGGATGTATTTTGGCCACATCGGGGACAGCCGGATTTACTACCTCTCCGCGCGCGAGGGCGGCATCAAACAACTCAGCGCGGATGACACTCATGTGGGCTGGCTCTTCCGCAACGGCCAGATCAACGAGCGCGAGGCGCGCACACACCCGCGCCGCAACGTGCTCCAGAAGGCGCTGGGCGGCGGCAACCAGTTCGTGGACCCGCAGGTGGGCGCGGTGGCCTACGAGCCGGGGGACATTTTTCTGCTGTGCACGGACGGGCTGACGGAGGGGCTATACAACCACCAACTCGTCGAGCTGCTCCGTTCACCTGACTCCCCAGGCGCAAACACCGTGGCGCACCGCTTGGTGGAAGCGGCGCTGGCAAACGACGGCCGCGACAACACCACTGCGCTGGTGGTTCAGGCCGGGTGAGGCAACGGAGCGCGTCCGCCCGCGTCCGCGTCCGCAGCGGGTTGGCTGGCTTAGCCGGAGCGATTGTTTGGCCACGGAGGGAACACAGAAGAAACACGGCTGGGGACGGGGAAAAAACGCACCCTCCCAAGGAGGGG
>JACRKB010000277.1 GCA_016235545.1 Verrucomicrobiota bacterium
ACAGCTCGACGGCTTCACCAGCTACGACAAGCTCGGAGGCAAGCTGAAGCCCGAGTGGATGGCGCAGTTCATCGCCGGCGACGTGAAATACAAGCCCCGCCACTGGCTCGCGCACCGGATGCCGGCCTTTCCGAAATACGCCGCCGACTTCGCCACCGGCCTCGCAATGTCCCACGGCTACCCGCCGCAGACACCCGCCGAGCCGCCGCTCGACGCCGAGCTTGCGAAGGTCGGGCAGAAACTCATCGGTGTGGACGGCGGCTTCTCGTGCATCTCGTGCCACAGCGTCGGCGCGGCGAAGGCGGCGCAGGTCTTCGAGAGCGAGGGCGTGAACTTCGCGTATCCGGTGGAGCGGTTGCAACGCGCCTACTACGACCGCTGGATGCGCGGGCCGATGCGCATCGAGCCGCAGACAAAGATGCCGGTCTATTTTCAGGACGACGGCTCCAGCCCCCTGCCCGACGTGCTCGGCGGCGACACCGCCAAACAGCTCGACGCCTTCTGGCAGTTCTTCCGCCTCGGCGACAAGGTCACGCCACCGGCAGGACCGTGAGCGGGCAAGCGCCGAGGGGCAGGCAAAGTTTGGCAGCAGGAGGACGCATCTGAGTTTTTTGCAGCGCGGTGGCCTTTCCTCCTGCTCGTAATCGTGATCCTCTCAAGTAACAGACTGAGGGCTGTTTTGTTGTGGTGGCGGGGGGTTGCCAGCAACACAAAAAGGCCGTGCCGGCATTTTTCCAAAAAAAGCGCGCATCGGCCTGCTCCGACAATTCAAGTTGCGGGACACGGGTGCCCGTAACGGCGAACTTAATTTAGCAATCTCTCAAACAGGGTCAGCACTGCCTCCTTGCGGAGGGGGCTGCCACTAATGGCCTCGTAACCATGCGCTGTAGCAAACCCGGCCATCGCGTCGCGGTTGCAATCCAACGCCCTCGTGGGCCGGGTCGCTGAGCTTTTGTCGTTAGGCCGCGTTGGTTGCACTTGCCTCGCCGCTTGCCGCGGTCCCCTGCCCTGTTACGGTCTGCGAAATGAGTTTTATCGCCGAATTCAACGCGCTGCCGCTTGAGGCTTTGGAGCAGTCCTCCCGACATGCTTCGCTGACGGAAGCACAGGCCGCCCTCGGCAAGTCGCAGTTGTCGCTGAAAGATTTCGCACGCCTCATCTCACCCGCAGCCGCACCGTTGCTGGAGCCATTGTGCCGGCGGTCGCAGGCTCTCACGCAGCAGCGCTTCGGCAAGGTCATCCGGCTCTTCGCGCCGCTCTACCTGTCCAACGAGTGCATCAACAACTGCGCCTACTGCGGCTTCTCGCGCGACAACCCGATCCTGCGCGTGACGCTGGCGGTGGAGGAGGTCCGGCGCGAGGCGCGGTCGCTGCACGAGCAGGGTTTCCGCAACCTGCTGCTGGTCGCGGGCGAGCATCCGAAGTTTGTCGGCGGCGATTACATGGCGGCGTGCGTCCGCGCGCTGCATGAGGAGTGGCCGAGCCTCTCGCTCGAAGTCGGGCCGATGGAGACGGAGGAATACCGGCCCATCGTGGCGGCGGGCGCGGAGGGGCTGGTGGTGTATCAGGAGACTTACGACCGGGGCATCTACGAGCGGATGCACACGGCGGGGCCGAAACGGAACTTCGACTGGCGGCTGGAGACGGCGGAGCGGGCTTACGCGGCGGGCTTCCGGCGGCTGGGCATCGGCGCGCTCTACGGGCTGGCGGACTGGCGGCGCGAGGCGTTGAGCGTGGCGGCCCATGCGCAGTATCTGCTGCGTCATTGCTGGAAGGCGCAGGTGACGGTTTCCCTCCCGCGCCTGCGTCCCTGCGCGGGTGAGTTTGAGCCGCTCACGACGATGACCGACCGCGAACTGGTGCAGCTCGTCGCCGCGTTTCGGCTGTTGCTGCCGGATGTGGGCCTCGTGCTCTCGACACGCGAGCCGGCGTCTCTTCGCGACGGATTGCTGCCGCTGGGCATCACACTCGCAAGTGCGGGCAGCCACACGGAGCCGGGCGGTTACACGGGCGCGGGCCGGGAGAACATCCATCGCACCGAGCGCGGGCGCATCGTGGAGCTGGCCTCCGGTGCGAGCGAGTGGGCCACGACGGCTGGGTGCTCCACCAACGCGACCGGACAATTTGAAATTGCC
Organism: Verrucomicrobiota bacterium; assembly: GCA_016235545.1. Classification (GTDB taxonomy): domain Bacteria; phylum Verrucomicrobiota; class Verrucomicrobiia; order Limisphaerales; family SXTU01; genus SXTU01. Next base: position 2,136 of record JACRKB010000277.1, read on the forward strand.
GACGATCGTTCGCCGGAGGAGATTGCCGCCCTCATCCGCCGCATCGGTTACGAGCCAGTCTGGAAGGACTGGGATGCTGCGTTGAGCGCGTGACCATGAAACTGCCCAACAAGCAAAGCTGACAATGGCTCAATGGATGGGACAATTTAGCGGTCTGACGCACGAAACGAAGGCACACGATATTGAGTTGTCGCTACGGCAGGCAGTCCGAAGTCTCGCGATGGCCGCAGATGCGGACAAGGAGCGAAAGACAAAGAACATCCTGCACCTCGCCGAACGTTTGCTTGCCTGTCGGCTAAAGACCATTCGTGCGCGCATCTCGGCCCTGACGGTTACGGAAACTCAGAGTGATGACGCGCCTGGCACGGAAGGCTTGGTGAAGCGTGAGATGAAACTTCAGTCTGATGGTGTTGGCGCGATACTCCGGGAGTTCAATGCCGAGGAATGCATCGGGACATCACGACCATCGCGACAAACCAGCGTAACTCTGTTGGCGACGATTTCTACGACTCTGTTCCTAAGCGTCTGGCTGGTCCCGAAGGTTCGTGCCCAGCACTATAACTCCCCTGCCCTGCCCAACACCCCGCCCACCTGCGTGGTCTGCGACAAGTCGCCGCTTGTCGGAAAATATTTCATTCACAACCAGACCAACAACATCTGCGCCGACTGCGAGAAGCTGCCGGCGCGTTGTTCTCTTTGCGGCCTGCCGGTGAAGGAGGCCACCACCAAGACCACCGACGGACGCCTCTTCTGCCGCGCGGACGCGCCCAACGTCGTCGTGGCCGGGGACGAGGCGCGCCAACTCTTCGCGCTGGCGCGTGGCGAGCTGAGCACGCTCTCCGAAGGTTCGCTCGTGCTTCGCAGCCCGGAGGTGGCCGTGCAGCTCGTGGACGTGGACTACTGGAATGCAAAGGCCGGCAGCGACACCCCGAACGCGCTCCATCGGCTGGGCTTTTCCGTCAGCCGGCCCGTCGGCGGCGGCTTCGCGCACAACGTCATTCTCATCAGCGGCCAGCTCCGCAACACGACGCTCTCCACCTGCGCGCACGAATTCGCCCACCTCTGGCTGAACGAAAACGTGAATCCGGACCGGAAGCTCGACCCCGACACGCGCGAGGCGCTTTGCGAGCTGTTCGCCTTCAAGCTCGCCGCACGCCGCAACGACACCAACGAGATCGCCCGCATCAAACAGAACCCCTACACGAAGGGCGTCATCCTCAGCGCCATCGAGTTCGAGGCGCGCGAGGGGCTGCCCGGTGTCGTGTCATGGGTGCGCACCGGCGCGGAAGCGGGGCTGCCCACCGCGGCCGGCAGCGCGACAGCCGCCACTCCCTTGTCCGGGCCGATGCGCGAACTGCGCCCGCCAACACCCCCAGCGATCAAGCTGGAGCTGCGTTCGCTCCTGCGCACTTCCAGGCGCACCGTCGCCATCATCAACGGCGAACGCTTCGAGCCGGGCAGCGAGCTGTCCATGCTCATTGACGGGAAGCGCCAGCTCGTCCGCATGGAGGAAGCACAGGCAAACGCCATCATCGTCACCGTGGACGGAGTGAGGCAGACGCTCCAGCTCGGGGTGAAGTGAGCTCCATGGCCGTGCCGCACGTCATCGCCAACGGACGGGAAATCGCCACCGGGTTCCCCTGCACCCTCGAACAGTTCCTCGTCAGCCAGCAGTTGCTCCCGCGCAGCGTGGTGGTGGAGCACAACGGCGAGGCAGTGCCGCCCTCGGAGTTTCCTCGGCGCACGCTCCAGCCCGGCGACCGCTTGGAAATCGTCCGCATCGTCGCCGGCGGGTGATGGAGCGCGGACGCCCACGTCCGCAGCACTTGCGCGGCTGGCGGAAGGGCTGCGGACGTGGGCGTCCGCGCTCCAGCACAGTTGCCGTCCGCTCCGCAACCTCGCATCATCCGCCCATGAAACCGTCCTTGCTCCTCGCCCTGTGCGCCTTGGCCGTCAGCCTGTTTTCCGCCGCCGCGCAGACCAGCGGCCTCGCCCCGCTACTGGCCCGCGAAATCATCGGTCCGAACCTCGCGCTCGCCGAGGTGCAGGCCTACGCGGAGGATCGCGTCCCGCTCATGCCCGCGCTGAAATCCGCCGCAGAATGGGAGAAGGAAGCCGCCCGCCTCCGACGCGAGGTGCTGGACAATGTCATCTTCCGTGGCGAAGCCCGGCAGTGGCGCGACGCCAAGACGAAGGTCGAGTGGCTCGACACAATTCCCGGCGGCCCCGGCTACTCGATTCGCAAGCTGCGCTACGAGGCATTGCCCGGACTTTGGATTCCCGCGCTGCTCTACCTGCCGGAAAAAATCTCCGGCAAGGTGCCCGTCCACCTCGCCGTCAACGGCCACGACGGCAACGGCAAGGCCGCGCCCTACAAACAAATCCGCTGCGCCAACCTCGCCAAGCGCGGCGTCATCTCGCTCAACGCCGAATGGCTCAACATGGGACAGTTGCGCGGCGCGGGCTTCGCGCACTACGCCATGAATCAGCTCGACCTCTGCGGCTCCAGCGGCATCGCTCCCTTCTACCTCGCCATGTCGCGCGGGCTGGACATCCTGCTCGCGCTGCCCGAGGCGGACCCGCAGCGCGTGGCCGTCAGCGGCGTCTCCGGCGGCGGCTGGCAGACCATCTTCATCAGCTCGCTGGACACCCGCGTGACCCTCGCCAACCCCGTCGCCGGCTACTCCAGCTTCCGCACGCGCGCGCGGAACTTGGGCGACCTCGGCGACTCCGAGCAGACGCCTAGCGACCTCGCCACGGTGGCCGATTACACGCACCTCACGGCCATGCTCGCCCCGCGCGCCGCTCTGCTGACGTTCAACGCGAAGGACAACTGCTGCTTCGCCACCGGCCACGCTCTCCAGCCGCTGCTCGACGCCGCACAGCCGGTCTTCAAGCTGTTCAAGTCCGACAACAAAATCCGCTGGCACAACAACCACGTCCCCGGCACGCACAACTTCGAGCAGGACAACCGCGAAGCCCTCTACCGCATGGTCGGCGACAATTTTTTCCCCGCTGACGCGAAATTCGACGCGAAGGAAATCCTCGCCGAAGCAGAAGTGAAGAAGGCCGATGAGCTCAACGTGCCGCTCCCAGCGGACAACTTGGATTTCAACAAGCTTGCCCTCGGACTTGTGAAGAGTTTGCCGCGCGTCGTCTCCGCTCCGCCCTCCCCCGCCTCGCACCAGCGCTGGCAGCAGTCCCAGCGCGGCCTCCTCGGCGGCATCGTCCACGCCAAACACTACACCGTGACCGCCGAACTCGGCGGCACCGAGAGCACCAACGGCATCGCCGCCACGCATTGGCGGCTGAGAATGGGCGACGCCTGGACCGTGCCCGCAGTCGAGCTTGTGAAGGGAACGCCGCGTGGGACTGTCCTGCTCGTGGACGACGCAGGCCGCAAGTCCCTCGCTGCGGATGTGGACAAGATGCTGGCCGACGGCCAGCGCGTCGTGGCCTTGGACCCGTTCTACTTCGGCGAGTCGCACATCGCACAGAAGGATTTCCTCTTCGCACTCCTCGTGGCCAGCGTGGGCGATCGCCCGCTGGGTTTGCAGGCCAGCCAGTTGAGTGCGACCGCTCGCTGGCTCGCCACGGAACGGAAGCTCGGCCCGATCAAGCTGGTCAGCGTCGGCCCGCGCGCGAGCGTGTTCGCCACTGTGGCCGCCGCGCTGGAGGAAAAGGCGATTGCGAGCCTCGATCTGCGGCAGCCGCTGGGCAGCCTCAAGGAAATCATCACTCAGAACATCGGCGTGGACCGGCAGCCGGAACTCTTCTGCTTCGGCCTGCTGGAACAATTCGACGTGCCTCAACTCCGCGCCCTCGTCGCTCCGCGCTCGATCGCCACTGACGCGCCCGCGCAGGCCAGGTAGCCACGGCAGGGCGCATCTCACTTTCTTGCAAGACTCGCACGGATGGTAACCAGCTCTGGCTGGCAGATTCCCCGTTCTGCCGGACATCGAAGTGGACAAGGAAGCGATGACTGTGACGCAGAGACGGAAAGGGCGCAGAGTTGCGCAGAGAAAACATCTGATTGCCACCCGAGAGCCAGCGCCGATGGCTTGCTCTCTCTCGGCGTTCCTCTGCGTCCTTTGCGTCTCCGCGTCAAAGCCAGGGCATCCCTTGCTAGGAACTGACACCAATTCCCAATGCCGTTCGGTGGAATGCAAACAGGATGCCACGACGCGCGCCTTCTCCCCTCCTCCGAGGAAGGGAGAGGGAGCCAGCGCACGTCGCGGTTCCTTGCCATTCCACCGAATCTCCTTCCGAAATGGTATGAGATGCGCCCGCTGCGGCAGCGCAATGACTCACGCCGCGTTCGTGCGTCCCGCGACCAGGAACAGACTCGTCTGCTCAGGGCGCGCGGGCGGGGCGGGCTGCCAGTCCATCGCCTCGTCCACTGCCTTGCGCATCTGGTCGAACCACCAGCGTGCGCTGGGCTGCCGCCGCTGGCGGCGCATGGCGCGGTGGAAGGCGGGTGCCTGTGCGGCGAGGGTCAGTTCCATTTGGTGCTTCATAATTCGTCTTTCGTTGTGAAGCAGCCTACGTGGCTGGGTGGGACATTCGCTGTCCGTGCTCAAGAGAATTATCGGAACATCCCCGCCGGACTTAATGACCGGGCGCAGGCATCATAACAGGCAGGAACGCCTCTCCATGAACCGTCGTTTTTGGAGCGCGGACGCCCACG
>JACRKB010000275.1 GCA_016235545.1 Verrucomicrobiota bacterium
CGCGCGCTTCTACCGGAACTTCCACTCCACGCGCTTCGTGCACGACCTGCTGGTCATCCGGCTGAAAAACCCGCCCACCTCATCCGCCATCGCCGCGCTCAACGAGGACTTCGCCGACATCATCACCGGCGAGCCCTTCCACGTCATCCCGCCCACGCCGGAGGAGGCTGACGACGCCGAGCACATGGACCTCCAGCGCCTCGCCTTCGGGTTCAACCGCCGCGGCTACGGGCGGCTGCGGCAGTTGATTGATGTCCTGAACCAATACTGAAGCCGTGCCGGCGGCCTGAAACCATCGCGCTCGGATTCCCCTCCTGCTTGTCATGATAATCTTGCTCTCCCCGAACTGAACCGGTGGAGCAGGATTCACCCGACGTCCGCTACTGGGGCGGAAGTCGGGTGAGCGCCAGCCGGCGCAGCATCCCAAGGCTGGCCACCTCGTGGCGCGTGCGCGCCCGGCCACGGTCCTCGCCGAACACCACGTCCAGCACCCAGTGCAATTGGTTTTCCACCACCCACTGGCCGCGCACCGCTTTGGCCAGTTGGGCGGCGTCCACCGGGAGGCTGCACAAGTAGTAGCGCCGTTCCACCGTTGTCTGGTCACCCACCCTCCGCGTGGCTTCCACCACGCCCACGCTGCCCAGGCCCGCCCACTTGGCCCGGTCAGCGAACCATGCCAGCCGCTCGCTCTGCCAGTAGCGGCGGGTCTCCAGCGGGCCGTGGCTTTTGTCCACCTGCGTCAGCGTGGCCAGGGCGGCGTCGGACTCGATGACTTCCTTGGCGATGCTCTTCTGGCAGTGCAGCGCGTCGGCGGTGACGATGCAGCCGGCCAGTTCGAGCTGGCGCAGCAGCGCGGGCACGACGGTGATTTCGTTGCTCTTCTCGGTGGCCCAGGCGCTGAGCAGGTCGCGCGGCGGGCGGCCTTGCCGTCGAGGGCGGCGGGGTCGAGTGCTTGCAAGAGGCGGTTGGAGGTGTCGTGGCTGGGGATGCCGCGCGGCAATCGCAGGAAGGTTTGGAGCCAATCTCTGCGGGCGTGGCCGAAGTCCTCCATGTCATAGCAGCTCTCGCTGCCGACCATCATGGTGCGGAGGGCGATGGCCAGCAGGTCGGTGAGTTCGTGCTCCTTGGAGCGTTAGACGCGAGGATCGGGAAGCTGGGACAGGATCGTGATGAGGCTGTGCTTGTCAGACATCGGAGGTGACCCCTACCACCCCACGCACGCTCAACGCCAGGTTCGTTCACCAGCCCCGCCCTTGCGGGAATTCGCCGAAGCACTAGCCTCCCGCCCGCGTCCAACGCCAACTTGAACATGAAACTCACCGCCCGCCTCTCCCGTCGCCTCCTCAGCGCACTGCTTGCCACCTCACTTGCCGCCGCCGCCAGCGCCGCCGAGCAGACGTGGGTCACTTACGAGCCGAAGGCGGGGCCGGGCAAGGGCAAACACATCGTGCTGGTCGCTGGTGACGAGGAGTATCGCAGCGAGGAAGGCCTGCCGATGCTGGGCAAGATTCTCAGCCAGCGTCACGGCTTCAAATGCACGGTGCTCTTCTCCGTGGATGCCGACGGGGTCATCAATCCCGACGCCGGCGGCAGCCTCTCGCACCCCGAGGCGCTCGACTCTGCAGACGCCATCGTGATGTTGCTGCGCTTCCGCCATTGGGATGACGATGCGAACAAGCGCTTCGAGGCCGCTGTGAACCGGGGCGTGCCAATCATCGCACTGCGCACCAGCACACACGCGTTCAACGGGCTGAAGGGGCCTTTCGAGAAGTGGAACTTCGGCAAGAACGGCGGCTTCGGCAAGCAGGTGCTCGGCGAGACGTGGGTTTCCCACTGGGGACGGCACAAGGTCGAGGCCACGCTCGGCGTCATCGAGAAAGGCGCGGAGAAAAACCCGCTCTTCAACGGCGTGAAGGAAATCTTTGCCAACTCGGATGTCTATGAAGCCTATCCGCCCGCCGACGCGACGATCCTCGTGCGCGGCCAGGTGCTCAAGGGCATGACCGCCGACACCCAGCCCGCCGACTACAGGACGAAGCGCGCCACAGACAAAGAGGAGCAGGGCGTGAACGACCCGATGATGCCCATCGCCTGGACGCGCGAGGTGAAGAACGAGGCGGGCAAGGTGAACAAAATTTTCACGACCACGATGGGCGCGGCCACGGACCTCGAGAGCGAGGGCACGCGCCGGCTCGTCGTCAACAGCGTCTTCTGGGGTCTCGGGCTTGCAGTGCCGGGCAAGGCGAATGTGGATTACGTCGGCGAGTTCAAGCCGACGATGTATGGCTTCAAAGGCTACCAGAAGGGCGTCAAGCCGACCGACCATAAACTTTGAGCTGCCTGGGCTTGCCTTGCCGCCTGAAACTACCATCCTCCGCGCATGGCCATGCCGCAGACATCAGTCACGCTCACACCCGAGCAGATCGCCGAGCTGAACGAGAAGCTCGGCACCGCCCGGCATGACATCAACAACAACCTCTCGCTCATCGTGGCGGCGGTGGAATTGATGCGCCGCAAGCCAGAGCTGGCGCCGCGCATGGTGGAAAGCATCTCCCAGCAGCCGGACAAGATCATCGCGCAGATGCGCGCCTTCTCGGCGGAGTTCGAGAAGACATTTGGCATCACGCGAGACTAGGCTTCGCGGCCCGTCGCAGCCCGCACGAGCCGGCGGTGTTCCTCCTTCGAAACCAGCTTCGGCACCGCGCGGCAGGTCTGCTCAAAGCCGGGGAAGTTCCACAAATTCGGGAAATCGCTGCACTGCTGCGGCTTCACCGGCTGCACGGCGCAGTTCTCGCCATCAAGGAAGACGCATTCCCCGTTTGGCTTGTCCATGAGCGCAAGCCCGCGGCGGTCTGGCCGCAGCCGCGCGAACTGCTGGATAAAGGCTCGCTCGCTCAGTCCACAAAAGCCGGCGAGGCGCGTGATCTCCGCCTCCGA
>JACRKB010000274.1 GCA_016235545.1 Verrucomicrobiota bacterium
GAGAGAGAGCGAGTGGTCGAGCAGCGTGCCGGTGCCTTCCTTCGTCGCCGCGAGCTTGCCGAGGAACTCCGCGAAGAGCGAGACGTGGAACTGGTTTATCTTCGCCATGCGCGCGACTTTCTCCGGGTCGTTGCCGTGGTGCGAGAGTGGGTGGTGCGGGTCGGAGACGCCGGTCTCGAGGTAGGTGCGGTTGCTGGTCTCGCGCGCGAGCTGGAAGGTGATGACGCGCGTGACGTCGCCCTGCATCGCGAGCACCTGCAAATCAAACATCAGTCGCGCGTGGTCCGCGTAGCTCGCGGGGACGCCGATGGGGCGGTCAAGGTCGCGCAAGGGATTCTCCGCGACGCCAGCCTCGGCCTTCTGGATGCGACGCTCGACCTCGCGGACGGTTTCGAGGTAGTGGCTCACTTTCGCGCGGTCGGCGGGGCCGAGGGCGCGTTCGAGCCGGGCGAGGTCGTCCTTCACGAAGTCCAGCAGGCTCGCGCGTTTGCGGAGCGCGGCGCGGCGCTCGGCCTTCGTGCCGCCCTCGCCGAAGAGCTGCTCGAACACGAGACGCGGGTGCGCCTCGGCAGGCAGCGGCGTAGTGGGCGAGGACCACGAGAGGTTGTTCTGATACACGCAGGCGTAGCCGTTGTCGCACTGGCCGACGGTCTGCATCATGTCCATCGCCATTTCCAAAGAAGGCAATTGCGTCTCGCGCCCGAGTTGCTGTGCGGCGAGCTGGTCCACCGTGGTGCCGAGGAAATAATCCGTGCTCTCGGTGTGCTTCGCGCGGGCGCAACTCAGGAAGGACGAGTTCGACGTCGCGTGCGTGCCGGGGTAGGCGTTTTTGATTTCGAGATTCGAGACGACGTTGACGTGCTGCTTCACCGGCGCGAGCGAGCTGAGGATGGGCGACAGCTCGTCGAGCTTCTCGCCGCCCGGCGGTGTCCAGCGCGTGATGTCCGCGCCCATCGGCATGAAGACGTAGCCGAGCCGGCGCACGGGCGTGGCGAGTGTTTTCGCGGCGGCGGTGGCTGCGGGGACCATCGCGTCGAGGAGCGGAAGGGCGAGCGTCGCGCCCATGCCGCGCAGGAAGGTGCGGCGCGGGAGGGAGCGGCGGGTGGTGAAGGTGCTCATGGGGATTGCCTCATGGTGAACGGTGTGCTTTTGACGATGCCAAGGACGATAGCAGAGAAGCGATGGTTGTCAGCCTTTGCCTCACGCACCACCTGCCGCACTGCCGGCGCGTCGAATGGCTCCACGCCGCGTCCGAGTGCGAAAGTGAGCAGCTTCTCGGTGAGCGTGCCGACGAACAGCTCGGGGCGATTCAGCAGCGTCTGCTCCAACCCGGCGACGCCGGTGAACTTCGCGCCGTCGGGGAAGCCGCCGGTGGCGTCCACGGGCCGGCCTTCCTCCAGCGTGCGCCGGCGGCCCAGCGCGTCGTAGTTTTCCAGCGCGAAGCCGACCGGGTCCATCAAGTCATGACAGCTCGCGCACGCGGCGTTGGCGCGGTGGGCGGCGAGACGCTCGCGCACGGGCAGGCTGGCGGAAACTTTGTTGTCATCGAGCGCGGGCACGTCGGGCAACGGCGGCGGGGGCGGCGTGCCGACGAGGTTTTCCAAAATCCACTTGCCGCGAATCACCGGCGACGTGCGCGTGGCGTAGGACGTGACCGTGAGCACGCTCGCGTGCCGCAGCAGCCCGCCGCGTGGCGACTCCGGCGCGAGCGCGACGCGGCGGAAGCGCTCGCCGAAGATGTTCGGGATGCCGTAGTGCTTCGCGAGCCGCTCGCTCAGGAACGTGTGGTCGGTGCGCAGCAGGTCGAGCACGCTGCGGTCTTCGCGCAGGACTTCCTCGAACAGCAGCTCCGTCTCGCGGCGCATCGCCTGGCGCAGGTTGTCATCGAAGTCCGGGAAGAGCCGTCCGTCGGGCGTGATGGAGTCGAGATTGCGCAGGTGCAGCCACTGGCTGGCGAAATTGCTGACGAGCGAACGCGAACGCGGGTCGGCGAGCATCCGGCGCGTCTGCTTCGCGAGCACGTCGGGCTTGCCGAGTTGGCCGCGCGCGGCGACGTCGAGCAACTCGTCATCGGGAATACTGCTCCACAGGAAGAACGACAGGCGCGACGCGAGTTCCAAGTCGCTGATGCGATACGTCGTCTTTGGCGCAAGGCCCTTCTGCTCCTGCTCGACTCGAAAGAGAAACTCGCGGCTCACCAGCACCGCGCTCAACGCGGCTTCGATGCCCGCGTCGAACCCTCCTTCCTTGCGCCCGTCGCGGAAGAACTCAATCGGTCGCGCGAGGTCGGCGTCGTTCACCGGACGCCGATACGCGCGACGCATCAGCGTGGAGAGGATTTGTTTCGCGCACGTTTCCTCTTCGCCCGGCGACTTCGGCTGCGTGATGAAGATGCGACGACGACTCGGCGCGTTGCCCGGCCCTTTCGCCGCGAACGGCCCGGTGACGGACACTTGATACAACGCGGGCGACTGGCGCGGGTGTCGGTGGAAGTTGAAGCTGACGTTGTAGGGCTGGCGCGCGGTCTCCAGCAGCGACGCAGGGTTTTTGAGGAACGTGATGCCGACGGCGTGCGGGCCGGACTTCACGGGGAGACGGACGGTCAAGCCGGTGTCCACGTCGTTGTGGCCCTTGCCGGGCGGCGGCGGCTTCACGGTGAAGGAGTGAACTTGCTCGCCATCCAGCAGCACGAGCATTTGATGCGGCTCTCGCAAGCCCTCGACCAAATCATTCCGGTCGCGCGTGAGGCGGAGTTGGAACTCGTATTCGCCGTCCTGCGCGAAGGTGTGGCGGATCAAGGCGCCGCCGCGCGTGCCGAGCGGCAGGCCCTCGATGCGCTCCTCCTGCGTGATGTCGGGCTTCACGCGGAACGTATCGCCTCCGGGTGCGCGCTGCACGCCGCCGACCGCGAGCCGGCTGATTTTCTGCGCCGCCGTGATGTAGCGATCCAGAAGCGTCGGCGAAAGCGTGCCGACGGTGACGTTGTCGAAGCCGTGGCTCGCCTCGTCCGGCGGCAGCAGCGCCGTCGCGTCAATCTCCAGCGCGAGCAGGTCGCGGATGGCGTTCTGATACTCGGTGCGGTTGAGCCGCCGAACAGCGTCGGTGCGGCCGGGATTCGGCTTCGTCGCCGCCGCGCGGTCGAGCGTCGTCACCAGCGCAGCCACTACCGCATCAAACGTCTTCTCATCCGGGCGTGGCTTGCCGATGGGCGGCATGTGGCGCGCGCGCAGCTTGCGAACGACTTGTTCCCACGCGTCGGGATTCCGGCTCACGTCTTCGGGGAGCAGCTTCTCCAAGTTGAGGCCGCCTTTCACTGCGTCCTTGCCGTGGCAGTCCACGCAGAACTTTCCCATCACTGCGCCCACTGCGCCCGCCGCTGGCTGCTGCGCCCCTGGCGCACTTGCGACACAGGAGAGCAGTGCCATGAGCACCCAGTTCGGCCGGTGGTTCATGGCGCAAGGGTTAGCATCGGCGAAGCGGGAAAGCAATTGGCGGGGAGCATTGCGGCGCAAGGCTGAAGTTGGTTGAAACTTCCCGCTTATCGTGGCCGTCCAGCAGGCGTCGCAAGCTGAAGCTGATTCGCCCATCGTGAAATCTCGCCGTGCCTTCCCCCTCGTCCGCATGTGGATGATGCTCCTGTTGGTCGCGGCGCTCCCGGCGGCAGCGGCGAGCAAGGTCACGACGAGCAAACCCTCGCCAGCCAAGCTCGCGAAGGTGGATGACGGTTTCAAACCATTCGCCGTCATCACGCAGCGGAATGTTTTCAACACCAACCGCAATCCACCATCACCGGTCGAGGCCGTGCCCACGCCACCACGCACGCCGAAGGTGGAGGCGCTGGCGCTGATCGGCACGATGAGTTCGGAGCGGGGCTCGGTGGCGTTCTTCGATGGCACCAGCACGGCGTATCGCAAGGCCGCAGCGACAGGAGAAAAGATCGGCTCCTGCACAGTGCTCTCCATCGAGCACGACCGGGTGACGCTCCAGGCCGGCGACCGCGAGCTGTGCCTCCCGCTCAAGATGCAGTTCTACCGCGAGGACCAGGGCGAGTGGCAGCTCACGACGTTGCCTGAAGATTTCCAGCCCTCCGCGCCGCCGCCGGGACAGGTGCGCGTCGAGGGCAGGTTGGAATCCAAATCTGCTTCGCTTGGGCAAATCCGCGACCACGTCGCGGACAAGTATCAGCGCAAACTGGAGCAACTCGCGAATGACCCGGTGAAATCCGAGAAGCTCCGCAAAGCGATGAACGGCGAAGTCGAGGCCCGCATCAGGAAGCTGGAGAAAATAGAGCGGCGGCTGCGGTAGGCGGTGCTGGCTTACCCCAGCACCGCATTGTCGATCAGCCGCGTCCGCCCGATGAACACCGCCAGGGCCATGTGAGCGCCGCGGGTGACGGCGGTTGCGGGTTGCAACGTCTCTCCGTCGAAGAATTCCAGGTAGTCGAGCCGTGCAGCCGGTTGAGTTGCTATGAGGGCGGCGAGTTCCGATTTCAGCACGTCGGCGTAGTTCGGAGTCCGCGAGCTGGTGACGACCTCCTTCGCCAGCTTCAGCGCACGCCAGAGGATCGTCGCCTGCGGTCGCTCCTCGGCGGAGAGGTATTTGTTCCGCGAGCTCATCGCGAGGCCGTCTTTCTCGCGGCGCGTCGGCGCAACGACGAGCCTGAGCGGGAAGTTCAAGTCACGCGTCATGCGGCGGATGATCGCGGCCTGCTGCCAGTCCTTCGCGCCGAACACTGCCACGTCCGGCAGCACGAGGTTGAAGAGCTTGGCGACCACGGTGGTCACTCCGCGAAAGTGCGTTGGGCGCGCGCCGCCTTCCATGCCTTGCGAGAGCTGCTCCTCGATGACGTGGGTGCTATGGCCGCCGGGGGCGCGGCCCGGATACATCTCGGCGTCGGAGGGGAGGAAGAGCACGTCCACACCTGCCTTGCGGCAAAGCACTCTGTCCCGCTCCAAGTCGCGCGGGTAGGCGGACAAGTCCTCCGTCGGCGCAAACTGGGCCGGGTTCACGTAGATGCTTGCGACGATGATGCCGCGCTTGCCCACGAGCCGGCGCGCGCGGCTCAAGAGGCTGAGGTGGCCGTCGTGAAGGTAGCCCATCGTCGGCACGAAGCCGACGCGCGTGCCCGCCCGCCGCCAGCGGAGGGCGAGGCGTTGCATGGCGGCGGTGGAGGTGACGATGCGCATGGGCGCGGAGTGTAGTTGGAGAAACGGCCGCCTGTCCAACCCGCCGACGTGCACAGCCTCTTGCTCGTAATCCTGAACGATGCAGATGTGAACAACGCAATACCCGGGGCGCACGCCCGGCGAGTTGACTCGCATCGTGCCAGCCGCGCTAGTTGGCGCGCCGATACGCCTCCGCGAGCAACGTGACGGGGTGGGCGGTGCGGAGGTTCAGGCCTTCCGCCTTCGCGCCGTTGACGATTTGGAGAAGGCAGCCGGGGTTGCCGGTGGCAATGACTTCCGCGCCGGTCGAACGGATGTGCTTCATCTTGCGTTCGAGAAGCTGGTTGGCCATCTCGGGCTGGGTGAGGTTGTAGATGCCCGCGCTGCCGCAGCACCAGTTGCTCTCGGGCAGTTCCACGAGCTTCACGCCGGGGATGGCCCGGAGCAGCGCGCGGGGCTGGCTGGTGATTTTCTGGCCGTGACAGAGGTGGCAGGACTCGTGGTAAGTCACAACCGTTTCGGGTTTTGAGTTTTGAGTTCTGGGTTGGGAGGCGCTGGCGCACGCATCACCGACTCGGAACTCGGAACCCGGAACTCGGAACTTAATTTCCCCGAGCCACTCGTGGATGTCCTTCACCTTCGCGTCCCACGCGTGGGCGCGCTGTTCATAGACGAGGTCGCCTTTGAGCAGCTTGGCGTAGTGCTTGAGGTGGGAGCCGCAGCCGCCGGCGTTGGTGATGATGGCGTCGAACTGGTCGGGCGGGAACTGGTCAATGTTCCGGCGGGCAAGACGCTGGGCGAGTTCCCATTCGCCGTTGTGCGCGTGCAGGGAGCCGCAGCAGTGCTGCTCGGGCGGGGTGATGACTTCGCAGCCGTTGCGAGAGAGAACCTCGACGGTGTCCACGTTCACGTCGCTGAAGATGAGGTCCTGCGCGCAGCCGGTGAGCATGGCGACGCGGTAGAGGCGTTCGCCGCGCGCGGGCGTAACCGGCTCGATGAGGTCGGAGGAGAGCGCGGGCTGGATGTCCGGCGTCATGGCCTCCAGCTCGCCGAGCCGCTTGGGCAGGAGCTTCATCACGCCGCTGTTGCGCACGAGCCATTGCAGGCCGAGCTGCTGGTAGAGGCGCATGGCGAAGCCGAGCACCTTTAGCCGGTTCAAGTCCATGAACAGCCAGCCGACACTGAAGCCGCGGATGGCGTTGCGCTTCGGGTTGTTCAACACGCCGCTGGCCTCGGCCTCGGCGCGGGCGTGCTCGAACAGTTCGGCGTAGTTCACGCCCGCCGGGCAGGCGGTCATGCACGCGAGGCAGCCGAGGCAGAAATACATTTCCTCCGCGAAGGCCTCCGTGGGACTGAGCCGTCCGTCGGCGATGGCGCGCATGAGGGAGATGCGGCCGCGCGGGGAGTTGCGCTCGAGCTTGGTGGCGTCGTAGGTCGGGCAGGTGGGCAGGCAGAGGCCGCAGTGCATGCACTGCTGCACGACGGAGTAGTCGAGGTCTTTGAGATGGGAGAAGGGCGCGGCCATGACGGTTCGTTGCGGGGCGAATTACGACGCACGGCGGCGCGGCGGGCAATCACAAAGGCCGGCGGCTTGGGCACACACCGCGCCCTTCGGGTAAAGGCGGACCTTCTCGACGGATGCAAGCGCTGGCGGCGGGGACGCCCGCGCTCCGCCCTACTTCGCGTGGTCTTTCACGAACTTGACGGCCCCGGTCACGAACTCGGTCGGCTCCTTCGCGAAGGTCGCGTTGTCGGTCTCGATGGCCATCACGCCGTCCCACTTGGCCTTCTTCAGCTCGGCCAGCAGGCCCTTGTAGTTCGCGGCGCCGGTGCCCACGAGCACGTCGGTGATGACCTGCTTGCCGTCCACGAGGTCCACTTTCTTGTCCTTCAAGTGGATGTCATAGACGCGGCCCTTGTAGTCCACGAATGCCTTGCCCGCATCGAACCCGGCTCCAGTGATGTGGCCCACGTCCATGCACACGCCGATGCGCTTGTCGCGGTCTTTGAGGACAGACCAGACTTTCTCAGGAGTGCCATAGACTGAGTCCTTGCCGTGGTTGTGGATGGCGAGCTTCACATCGTATTCCTTCACGAGTTCCTCGAGGCCGTCCCACAGGGCCTTCTCGTTCTTCGGCTCGACGACGATGACCTTGATGCCCATCGCCTTGGCGAAGACGAAGAGCTTGCGGTTCACTTCCTTGTCCGGCGAGGTGCCGGCGACGCCGAAGGTGTAGAAGTGAATGCCCTTCGCATCGAGGACGGCCTTCTTCTGCTTGGCCTCTTCGAGCGAACCCATCGGGTCAATGTGCTTGCCGATGGCCTGGACGTGCTTCAGCCCGTTCTTCTCGGCGAAGGCGGCGACTTCGTCGAAGTTCATGTTGCGGCAGCTCCACGTCTGGAGGCCGACCTTCGGCGCGTAGTCAGCGGCCTGGGTGGAGGTGAAAAAAAGGCTGGTCACGGCCAGCGCGAGGAGGAGTTTTGTTTTCATTTGTTGGAAAAGGTTGCCCGCAGATGACGCGGATGACACGGATAAATTCGTCGTCATCCGCGTTGTCCGCGTCATCCGTGGGCAAAATTCACTTCACCGCCGTCACTGTCAGGTCATCGAATTGAATCGCAGTGCCGGAGAAGGGCAGGCCCCAGATGGACGGGCGGCCCGGCGTCGGAGCGGTGGTTTCGGTGAAGTTGATCTGCCACGCGGCTGGCTCGGCGGTGCCTTCTGCCCAGACTTTGCCCTCGGCCTGCCACTCGCCGTCCTTGACCTTGCGGATTTGAAACTTGAACTGCGCCCACTTGCCGCTCTGCCACTCGAACGGCACCGCTGCCTTCACTTCCTCGCCCCGGTAGAGTTCGAGCGCCTTCTTTGCCGGGGAGACTTGCAGCTTGTAGCCGCCCACGCCGCAAAGGCCCACCGCCAGCACCGGGAAGCGCCGGCCCTTGCCTGTGCCGTGGATGCGAGCCTGCACGCAGAGGCCGTCCTTCTCCGTCGGGCCGAAGAGGATGCCGAAAGTCTCGAGCGGGTCGCCCGGCAGCTCCAGCACCTTGCCGGAGCCGGCCAGCTTCACGGCGAAGCCGCCGTCCAGCACGAGCATCCCGTCTGGCACCTTGTCGAGATCGGCCTTCTCGAAGTCCTGCGAGTAAAGCGGCTTCGCGGCGGGCGCGGGCTTGGTGCCGCCGGACTGGGCGAGCTTGTCCTTCTGCAAGTTCGCGTTGATCCAGTTCCGCAGCGTCGAGCTGCCCTTGCCGTAGCCGCCGGGCAGGTCCCCGTAGTCTTGAGTTTGGATTTGCGGCTGCTGGCCCCAGTGCGCGGGGAAACTTTTCTTCTCCGCAGCGAAGGCGAGGGCCGCGCTTGCGAGCAAGGTCAGGAAAACGCGTTTCATACGTGTGCTTACTTTCGTTGGGAGGATGGACGGGGGCAATCCCCGATTTGTTTCGTGGAGTTTTCCTCCGCCTCCTCCTGCTCGTAATCCCAATCTTAATCGGAACCTTGCAGTTGAAAAGGAACGCCTAATTTCAACGCAGAGACGCGGAGGACGCAAAGAAGCGCAGAGAAGAGACCGACAGTGGACGCCAAAAAGGTGAACGCAGTTGGAGCCGCCCAACTCTGCGTTCCTCCGCGTCCTCTGCGTCTCTGCGTTAAAGGGAGCGCAGCTTCAGCTACATGGATTCGGCATACGCCTTAATCTTAATCCTACCGCCCCCGCCGGCCCGAGGGGGGAGCAGGATTATGATTAAGATTACGAGGGGAGGTGGGCGCACCTGCGGCTTCCATCGCGGCAACGCTTTGCTACCGTCGCCGCCATGTCACTCAACTCGCTTCGACTGAGCTGCCTCCTCGCGTTCGCGTGCTTCGCTGTCACCACCCGCGCCGCCGAGCGCCCGCCGAACATTCTCTTCGCCATCGCCGACGACTGGGGCGCGCACGCGGGCGCTTACGGCACGCGCTGGGTGAAGACGCCGCACTTCGACCGCGTGGCGAAGGAAGGCGTCTTGTTCACCCGCGCCTTCACGCCGAACGCGAAGTGCGCGCCATCCCGCGCGTGCATCCTCACGGGCCGGAACTCCTGGCAGCTCAAGGAGGCCGCAAACCACATCTGTTATTTTCCGCCGGAGTTCAAGGGCTGGGGCGAGGCGCTCGCGGAGAACGGCTGGAACGTCGGCCACACCACGAAAGGCTGGGGGCCGGGCGTGGCGACGAACGCGCTGGGGCAGGCGCGCTCGATGACGGGCAAGGCTTTCAACGCGCGCAAGGCGACACCGCCCACCACCGGCATCCTCAACACCGACTACGCCGCGAACTTCAGCGACTTCCTCGACACGACGACCCAGGACAAGCCGTGGTGCTTCTGGTATGGCGCGGTGGAACCGCACCGAGGCTACGAGTTCGGCTCCGGCGTGGCCAAGGGCGGCAAAAAGCTGACCGACATTGACCGCGTGCCCGCTTACTGGCCTGACAACGACACGGTGCGCAACGACATGCTCGACTACGCCTTCGAGGTCGAGCACTTCGACCAGCATCTCGGGCGGATGCTCGCGGAGCTGGCCAAGCGCGGCCTGCTGGAGAACACGCTCGTCATCGTCACCGCCGACCACGGCATGCCCTTCCCGCGCGGCAAAGGCAGCGCCTACGAGGCCTCGAACCACGTCCCCTTCGCCGCGAGGTGGCCGCGCGGCATCAGGAAGCCCGGTCGAGTCGTGGACGACTACGTAAGCTTCGTTGACCTCGCGCCCACGTTCGTCGAGCTGGCCGGCCTCCCGTGGGCGAAGACCGGCATGGCGGCGAGTCCAGGCCGCAGCCTCACGGACATCTTCCGCTCCGAGAAGTCCGGTCGCGTGAATCCTGCGCGCGACCACGTGCTCGTCGGCATGGAGCGCCACGACATTGGCCGTCCGAACGACGTGGGCTATCCGATCCGCGGAATCGTGAAGAACGACGTGCTCTTCCTGCAAAACTTCGAGCCGTCCCGCTGGCCCGCGTGCAACCCCGAGACCGGCTACCTCAACGTGGATGCCAGCCCCACGAAGTCCTTCATCCTCGACGCGCACCGGGTCAGCGCGGGCGACATCTCGTGGGCGCTCTGCTTCGGCAAGCGCCCCGCCGAGGAGCTCTTCGACCTGCGCAAAGACCCCGACTGCATGACGAATCTCGCGTTGGGCGACGCCGCCAAGGCCCAGCTCGCCGCGCTCAAGGCCCAGCTCCACGCCGAGTTGAAGCAGCAGGGCGACCCGCGCATGGAAGGCAAAGGCGACGTGTTCGACAAATACCCGCACGCCAACAAAGGCCACGCGAACTTCTACGAGCGCTTCATGAAGGGCGAGCCGCTCAAGACCCCGTGGGTGAACAACACCGACTTCGAGAAGAAGCCACTGGACTGACTCCGTGCCGGCGGTTTGCAACCGCCGTCCGCAGGCAACAGTAGCACGACACGCACCCGACCAAACCACCCGCCGCACGGCGATTGCAAATCGCCGGCACGCACCTCATGAAACTCCTCACGCTCAGCCTCTGCGCCTTAGTGTTCTTTGCGCCCCTTTGTGGCAAAATCCCCGCCGCCGACACGAAGAAGAAGGCGCAACCCAGCCAGGCCAACACCGACGACATGTGGGTCGCGAAGCCGCTGCCCTCGAGCTTCCCGGCCAATGTCACGCACCACACCTACCGCAGCGCCGTGATGAAACGCGACGTGGGCTATTGCCTCTACCTCCCGCCCGGCTACGCGCAGGACACCGCGCGCCGCTACCCCGTCATCTACAACCTCCACGGCGCGGGCGGCAACGAGACGCGCGCGACATTCTCCGCCGAGGTGCTGCATGCCGGCATCCTCGCTGGCCGCTGGCCGGAGATCATCATGGTCTTCCCGAATGGCGGCCGCTCCACGATGTATCAGGACTCCGCCGACGGTCGTTTCCCCGCCGAGACGACCTTCGTGAAGGAGCTGATGCCGCACATTGACGCAACCTACCGCACCCTCGCCGACCGCAAGGGCCGCTGCATCGAGGGCTTCTCGATGGGCGGGCGTGGCTCGACGCATCTGGCGATGCGGCACCCGCAGCTCTTCTGCTCGCTCTTCAACCAGTCCGGCAACGTCTATCACACCTCGGAACTGGCGAAGACCGGGTCGCCGACGCAGTGGCCGGTGAGCTACCTCGGCACCGACCCCGCGCTTCTGATCGCCAACGACCCGTTCGCAAATCTTACGAAGAACCTCGCTGCCATCAAAGCCAGCCTCCGCATCCAAGTCGCCTGCGGCACTGCGGACGACGGACACTTGCCCACCGTCCGCGAGTATCACGACGCACTGACCAAGGCCGGCGTCGAGCACAGCTACTTCGAGGTTGAAGGCCTCGACCACAACAAGCGCAAGATGATCGAAGGTCGCCGCAACATCTGGTTCAACTTCCACATCGAGTCGCTGCGGAAGGCGGGGGCGGAACTGCACTACTGGAAACAGCCTTGAAGGGGCGCGGTGGCC
>JACRKB010000026.1 GCA_016235545.1 Verrucomicrobiota bacterium
GAGGAAAGAATTGGGTTGGGTTGCCAAGCTGAAGTGCATTCACCTGCGCGGTGAAGTTGGGAGCGAAACCAACCAAGCCGGTTTTCTTTGCGGCCCTGCGTCTTTGCGTCTTTGCGTTAAGTTTCAACTGCCGGAGTTAGGTTCACTGTCATTGCGACCGGACAGTTCAGCCTGCGTCGTGCTTTCGGGTTCCGCCTCACGGCTCCCTCCCGGGCGCATCTCAGTTTCTGGCAACGCCGTGGCTGTTCCGCTCCTGCTCGTAATCCTGATCCTAATCCTGAGCATCCTGCCCTTTCCCGCACTGGAACAGTATTAGGATCAGGATCAGGATTACGAGCAGGAGGAGGGGCTAACTGCATCACTCGCAGTATTCGGCCTGCAAGAAACTGAGATGCGACCTCCCTCCCTGACACAGCTTTTTCGGTC
The DNA here is from genome assembly GCA_016235545.1 of Verrucomicrobiota bacterium. Taxonomy (GTDB): domain Bacteria; phylum Verrucomicrobiota; class Verrucomicrobiia; order Limisphaerales; family SXTU01; genus SXTU01. Next base: position 427 of record JACRKB010000026.1, read on the forward strand.
GTGGACAGTCCAATCCGACCGGTGGGAATCAAACACGCGTGGCAGCCGGCTTCACCCGTGCGCGGCCCAATTCCGCAGTTCAGCCGCGAAGAAAGGCAAAGACACAAAGGAGCCGAGCTGGGGATGAATCGAGCTTGGACTATTTCTAACCGCCCCGTTCTCCTGCCAGAATCCTGGCTTTGCGCTCTTTCGCGGCCATTCCATTTCGGAGTTCGTGCTCAGCTTGGCCGCTGGCCATCGAACGCCCCCCGGTCTGAACACTGAACACTGAACACTGATTACTTGCCCCCTCCCGTGCCCCGCCTTACAACCGCCGCGTGCCACGCAAACTCTCTTCCCTCGCCCCCGCCTGGTGGGACTACACCACTCTCGACACAGCCATCTTCCAAGCCGCTGCGCGCCTCACGCCCGAGAAACTTCTCAAGCTTTCGCGGCCCGGCTTCAAGATCGTCTTCTACGACACGCTCGAAGACTTCTACTGCGCCGAGGCGCTCGAATACATCCACGCCTGGAAGCAGGCCACACCCGACAACCCCGCCGGCATCTGCGGTCCCATCGGTCCCACGGAGCAGTTGCCCCTCGTCGCGCGCATCGTCAACGAACTCGGCCTCAAGCTCCACGACGCCCACTTCTGGGGCATGGACGAGTGGGTCATTGACGGCAAGGAAGCCGCCGTCACGCACCCGCTCTCCTTCGAGAAGTGCGACCGCGAGATGTGCTTCAACCGCATTGACCGCCGCTTGGCCATGCCGGATGCCAACATGCACTTCCCCCAAGCCGACACCCGCGCCTACCGGGGAACTTGGAACGCCGGGGTCCGCTGCTGCGTCATGCAAGGCGGCCAGGGCGACATCAAACACTGGGCCTTCAACGACCCGCTTCCCCGCAAGGGCAAATACAAAGACGCTCCCCCGAGCGCGGCAGATTATCGCAAGCTCGCCACGCGCGTCGTGGACCTCCACCCCGTGACCATCGCGCAGAACGCGCGCACCAGCGGCGGCGGCAACGTGACCCTCGTCCCGAAACAAGCCATCACCGTCGGCCCGGTCGAGACGTGGCTCGCCGAAAAGGTCTCCATCTGGCACGCGGGCTGTCACGACAACCCCTTTGGCCAGCGCCTGACCGCCTACATGATTGCCAACCGCATCGTGGACAGCTCCGTCCCCATGTCCCTCCTCGCCGACCACCCGAACGTGCAGTTCAACTACTACCGCAAAGGCATCGGCTCCTGTGACGTGGAGATGCACTGAGGAGAAGAAGTTTATTAGGAAAGCAGGAAGGCAGGAAGCATCTGGCAAGCCCTGATGTCCACCGGCGAACAAGGCGGTAGCGTCCCGCAGCCCATCCCTCCGGTGAAGTTGTGGCTGAAGTCAGCACTCATCATTATCGTTGTGGGCATTCTCACGGCATCTGCCTGGCTGCAATCGCTGCCCAAGGAACCTACCTACTGCCGCGATTTCAGCCCCTGAACCCGTGCCGGCGGCTTCCAGCCCCCACGTTGCGGGTTGGAGACTCATTGCCGCCTCGAACTGCCGCAGCCCACCGAGGGCGACTGGCAGTCGCCGGCACAGGTTCCAGCCCTCCTGCCCTCCAAATAAACCTCCTCCCCCTCCTCACCCTTGACGGTTCTTTTCCTCGCCCTAGACTGCCGCCTCTTTCCGGCAGGCCGGACAGCCCGTTCCCAACTGACACAGACAACGCATAACTGACACACCCCATGACCCAGATCGCTGACATCCAGGCCCGCGAAATCCTCGACTCCCGCGGCAACCCCACCGTCGAGGTGGACATCACCCTCACCTCCGGCGTCGTGGGCCGCGCCGCCGTCCCCTCCGGCGCCTCCACCGGCGAGCACGAGGCGCTCGAACTGCGCGATGGCGACAAGAAGCGCTATCTCGGCAAAGGCGTGAGCAAGGCCGTGCGCAACGTGACCGAGAAGATCGCCCCCGTCCTCCTCGGCCTCGACGCCGTGGACCAGCTCACCGTGGACAACTCAATGCTCGAACTCGATGGCACCGGCTTCAAGAAATCCAAACTCGGTGCGAATGCGATCCTCGCCGTCTCCCTCGCCAACGCGAAGGCCGCCTCCGCCGCGCTCGGTCAGCCGCTCTTCAAGTATCTCGGCGGGCCGAACGCGAAGGTGCTGCCCGTCCCCATGGCCAACGTCATCAACGGCGGCGCCCATTCGGACGCGCCGATTGATTTTCAGGAGTTCATGGTCATGCCCCACGGCTTCGCGACCTTCAGCGAGGGCTTGCAGGCAATCACCGAGATTTTCCACGCGCTCAAAGCGGTGCTGAAGAAGAAGGGCCTCTCCACCGCCGTCGGCGATGAGGGCGGCTTCGCCCCGAAGCTCGACAGCGCCGATGCCGCGCTGGACGCCATCGCGCAGGCCGTGAAGGACGCGGGCTACAAGCTCGGCAAGGACATCTTTCTTGCCCTCGACGTCGCGGCCTCCGAGTTCTACACCGGCAACGAGACCTATGTGTTCAAGAAAAGCAGCGGCCAGAAGCTCACCGGCGACGAGATGGTCGAGTTCTACGCCCGCCTCTGCGCCAAGTATCCCATCGTGAGCATCGAGGACGGCTGCGCCGAGGGCGACTGGGTCACTTGGAAGAAACTCACCGACAAGCTCGGCTCGAAGGTTCAGCTCGTCGGCGATGATCTGTTCGTGACAAACGTCCAGTTCCTCCGCAAGGGCATCGAGACCGGCACCGCCAACGCCATCCTCGTGAAGGTGAACCAGATTGGCTCCCTCACCGAGACGCTCGACACCGTGGATCTCGCGCACAAAAACGCCTACCGCTCCATCCTCTCGCACCGCTCCGGTGAGACCGAGGACGCCACCATCGCTGACATCGCCGTGGCGACGAACTGCGGTCAGATCAAGACCGGCTCCCTCAGCCGCACCGACCGCACGGCGAAATACAACCAGCTCCTGCGCATCGAGCAACTCCTCGGCAAGCACGCGATCTACGCCGGACGCAGCGCGCTGCCCAAGGGCCGGTGAGCTGCCGCCGGGTGGAACGGGCCACCGGCCCGTTGCGGCGGGCGACCCGCCCGCCGCTCGTGGTGCTTCCAGCACGCACTATTCGATTCGGGCGCTGGCCGAGCCGAAGCTCGGCGGCAAGTTGCCGCCGAGAACGGCCAAGTTGGCCGTTCCACCCGGAACCAACTGCATCGCCCGGCCTCAACGCAACTGCTCGCGCAGCCACTCAGGGCGGTTCGTCGTGAGGCCGTCAACACCGGCGGCGAGCAGCTTCTTTGCGACTGCCGCGTCGTCCACCGTCCAGACGTAGAACTTCAGCCCGGCGGCGTGGGTCTGCTTTACGAATGCAGCGTCAAGCGGGCCTTTGAACGCGAGGTTGATCCCTTCGAGGCCGGCGGCCTTGGCCTTCCCGATCAACGAGGCGGGCGTGGGCGTCCATGCGCCGGTGGCCTTGTCCTGCTTGAAGCTGGAGAGGAACAGCACGGGGATTTTCGGGAACAACTTCTTCGACTGCGCGCAGACGTCGTAGTGGAAGCTGATGATGACGAGCTGCGACGCGGGCTTGCCGGAGGCCTTCAGCACGCGCTCCAGCTCGGGCAGCACTTCCACGCCGCACTTGATCTCGATGACGAGCCGCTTGCCGTCCGGAATGAGCGCGAGAACCTCGTCGAGCGTCGGGAGCTTCTCGCCCATCCACTTCGGGTCTTTCCAGGAACCGGCGTCGAGGGAGCGGAGTTCGGCCAGGGTGCTCTCGGGGATTTTCTTCGCGATGCCGGTGATGCGCTTGGTGTCGGCGTCGTGGGAGACGATGAGCTTGCCGTCCTTGGAAAGCCAGATGTCCAGCTCGCACGCGTCGGCGTGCTGCTGCCAGCCGAGCTTGAAAGAAGCGAGCGTGTTCTCCGGCGCGTCATGCGAAGCGCCCCGGTGCGCGATGATGTCCACGGCGCGAGTGTGCGCGGCAGTGGCGAGCGTGGCGAGGAGAAGGAGGAGGGCTGTGGGGTTCATGGTGCGGGCGGTATGAGTGTGTGAGCGTGTCAGGGTGTGAGGGTGTGAGGGAGAGAGAGCGCCGCCAACCACTCTCTCACACTCTCTCACTCTCTCACCCTCACACCTTCCCGCCCTTCGGCGAGTCGGACGAGCCGCTCCGCGCCGGCCACGTAGGCGTCGCGGTTGGCGAGCAGGGCGTCGTTGTGGTCGCCGCCGATTTCGACAAAGGACTTGGGCTCGCGGGCGGCAGCGAAGTTGCGCTCGCCATGGTGGAAACGAATCGTCGTGTCTGCGCGGCTGTGCATGACGACGATGGGGCACGTGATGCCGGGCAGGCGGCTGAGGCTGTCGTATTTGATGCGGCTGAGGAGCCGCACCGGCAGCCAGGGGAAAACTTCCGCGCCGATGTCGGGGATGCTGGTGAAGGAACTTTGCAGCACGAGGCCGCCAACGGTTTGCGTGGCCGCGACGTGGCTGGCGATGCCGCCGCCGAGCGACTCGCCCCAGACGAGAATGTGCTCCGGCGCAAAGCCGCGCGTGCGGAGCCACGCGTAAGCAGTCGCGGCGTCCGTGTAAGTGCCGGCTTCGCTCGGCTCGCCGTCGCTGAGTCCATAGCCGCGATAGTCGAAGGCGAGGAGGCTCACGCCCGTTTCGAGAATCGCGCGGTAGTAGCCGGGGCGGGAGGTGAGGTTGCCGCCGTTGCCGTGGCAGAAAAGCATCACGAAGCGTGCGCGGGGCGACGCCTTGTCCGCCGCGAAGAACCACGCGTGGAGGCGCAGGCCGTCGGGCGTCGTCAGCCAGACTTCCTCGCCGGGGCGGCCCACGTCGTCGGTCGTGTATTCCGCGTCGCGGGTCGGATGATAGACTTGGCTGTGCTCGAAGCGGTAAAGCATCAGGGCGATCACCAGCAGGCCCACGGTGGGAACCAGCCAGCGGCGGGCTTTCTTAACGCGGGCGAGGAGCGGGTGCAAGGCCGGCACTCAAAACACAGCCTTCAGCGCCTTCTCGATGCCCTTCACCAGCGCGGAGTCGTCCGGCTCGGTGCCGGTATCGAAGCGTGCGAGCAGCTTGCCGTCGCGACCTACGAGGAACTTGCTGAAGTTCCATCCCACTGGGCCGGGCAGCGGCGAGCCTTTGCCGGTGAGCGCGGCGAAGAGCGGGTGCTGCTCTGGCCCCGCGGCGATGGTCACCTTCGCGAAGAGCGGGAAGGTGACTTTGTAGTTCGTCGAGCAGAACTGCTTGATGTCGGCGGCGGTGCCCGGCTCCTGCGCGCCGAAGTCATTGCACGGAAAACCCAGCACGACGAAGCCGCGGCCGCCGTATTCCCTGTGCAGGGATTCGAGGCCGGAGTATTGCGGCGTGGCCCCGCACTGCGAGGCGACGTTGACGATGAGGAGAACCTTGCCCGCGTAGGCTTTCAGCGACGTGTCCTTGCCGTTGATGTCCTTGAGCGGGATGTCGGCGAGCGGCTTGGATTGCGCGGAGGCGAGTTGGGCAAGCACGGCGAGGGCGAGTGTGAGCGCGAGTTTCATGGCGGCACGATAGCGGGATTCGGGCGCGGCTCAAGGGTCTTGGGTGGCCAGTCAGAAGGCTCGGTTGGAAGCTCGGGTTCGCTGATGTTGAGTTCGCCGAGGTGCTGGCGGAGGAAGGCGAAGAAGCCGTCGCGCAGCGGGCTGACGTCGAGCTGCTGGAGATTTCCGAACTCAAGCCCGAGGTGCTCGAAGAGGCTGTAGCGCTCCCGTTGGAATCGTGCCGGATGGAGCGCGACCGGTGTGCCCATTGCGAGGCACGGCAGCGCGACGTGCAGGCGGCTGGTGTGGACTTCAGCGGCGCGCTGGTAGCGGGCGAGTGCCTTGAGGCCAAGCTGCCATTGCGCAGTGAACGGCGTGCCATGCTTCAGCGCGTGCGTGAACTGCGTCCCGGGGCCGCCGGGAAAATCCACGGAGAGCACGCCGTCGCGCGGGCCGGTGTGGTTTGGAAAAGTCAGCGTCGCGCAGCCGAGCATCAAGGAGGGAATGCCGGCGCGCTTGAAGACCTCGTGCGTGAAGGGGTCGCGTGCGCCGGCGGGAAAGGATGATTGGCGCACCCACGGGACATGCACCTCCGCGCAGTGGATTCCCGCGAAGAGGCAGTTCGCGTCGGAGGCCGGGACTTCGCGCGGCCAGCGATGCCAGCCGTTCACGACGAAGAGCTTGTCGGTGTGAAGCTGTTCAGTCAGGCGGCAGCGCGGGATGCCGAGGCACGGCGGGAGGAGGCGAGAGAGGGCGATGGTCTGGAAGACGTCGCCGAGGTTGGCGGTGTTCCAGTAGGTGAGGAGGCGATACAGCGCTTGGTTCCGAACAGGGTGCGCCTGCATGGTTAACTCAATTTGCTTCTGTAATCGCCAAGGGAAAGGCTAGCGCAACTTGATGGATGAACCAAGATGGTGCGAGGCCACTCCGCCGCTTTCTGGTCATCGATGAAAACGTTTGGCTTTGGGAGAAACGCCGTAAAGCACTGAGCGATTCCAAACTCCTCGGCACTGCAACGGGCATACTCCGCACCGCCCGCGCTCCAACAAAACAGAACCGCACCTTGAGCGTGAAGCTCGCGGATATGCTCAATGACTGACGGCATCGGGATACGCTTGCTACCGACACTGCGAACGAGCGTGTCATCCACATCCACGAACACATGAATGGGCAGAGTTGATGTGCCGGAGTTCATGTTGAGATACCGACCGGCGCGCTGGGACAGACGTGCCCTATCGTTCACTTGCCACCGTAGAACTGGTCAACGACCCGCTTGAAGTCGTTGGCCTCGACTTTGACGATTCCGAGTTCGCGCTGCGCGTTCTCGGGGGCGTCGCTGGCGTGCGCGGCGTTGACCATGATGTTCGAGCCGAACTCGCGGCGGATGGAGCCGGGCGGGGCCTTCGCCGGGTCGGTGGGGCCGAGGACGTCGCGGATCTTGGCGACGGCGTTCGGGCCTTCATAGACGAGGGCGATGCACTTCTCGGTGCCAGGCTCGGCCAGATCATCCTTCGGGCACTCGGACTCAGAGCGGCCGCACATGAAGCGGACGATGTTGTCGAACTGATTGTCGCCGAAGACGGGGCCGAGGATGTCGCCGAGCGCGGCTTCGGTCTCGGGCGGGAGGGTGAAGCCGATGGCCGGGTCTTTCTCGAGCGCGGCCTTGGCCTTGGCGGCGATGACGCCCTTGAGCTTGGTGCGGAGGAAGGACTTCACCGGACCGTAGAACTCCATCGCCTGCGCGGTGCTCATGTGCAGGACGCGGATGCCGACGATGTAGAGGCCGGTGCGGCTGAAGAAATCAATGACGTTGCCGGGGCGGCCCGTTGCGAAGCGGAAGTTGTCGGGCTTGATGAGGACGAGGGTGCGCTCGACCTTGTCGCCGGGGGGATGCTCGACGCAGTCTTCGAGGATGCCGCCGTCCGCGTCGGAGTAGCGCGCCCAGAGCTTGAGCTTCACGGCGGCTTCCTCGGCGTTCGGCGCGGCAAGCACCGCCGGCTCGAAGTAGCGGACGTGGTCGTGCTCGTCCAAGACGTAGTCGCCGAAGGTGTCGCGGATGGTCTCGCCGCCGCGGCGGGAGTGGCTGATGTTGCCGACGACGGAGCGGACCTTGCGCACGGCGTCCTCGCCCCGGAAGAGGAGCATCATCGAACGGCGGCGGCGCGTTGTCTTCGGGTCCGGGCCAAGCTCGTGGACGATGTAATCGTGGATGAGCTGCTGGACGCTGCGGTCCTGCGGGTCGGCGGCGGAGATGACGACCTTGGAGTATTCCTCGACGAGTTCCTGGCACGCACCAAACATGCGGGCGGCGACAAGTTCCAGTCCCGTGCGGCTGATGAGCCGTGCCAGAATGCCGCCGGTGCGGGACTTGGCCAGGGTATAGGGCGTGACGATGACGTAAGCGAGCTGCTGGGCCATGAAAGGAGGGGGAAGGACGGACTAGGCGGCTGGCGTGGACGGGCCTGGGCCTGCCGGGGCGGCTGGAGGGGTGGCCTTGCCGCCGAGAATCTTGAACATGACGGTGGAGCAGGTAGGGCAGCGGCCTTTGATGGCCTTGCGCCCGTTCTTCATCACCTCTTCAACGCCAGCGGTGATTTCCCTCTTCGACTTGCATTTGACGCAATAACCTTCGGCCATGTGAGATTTCCGCCGCATCGCGACACGCGACGCCGCAGTTATGGGAAAAAGCCTACGGGCCGGTGAAGGGAAGCGTCAACGTGGAAATCAAGCGCCCGCTGGCGATGGGCGCAAGTCAGTTTTGTGCAGCGCAGTTGTCTTGGGCGCATCTCAGTTTCTTGCAACCCGGGGCGGCAGGGCTGAAAGCCCGTCATTCGTCCGCCTGGGGTGGTGTGAACGTAGTGAACGCAGCCCCTGGCGGCCCCGCCAGGCCGTGCCGAGGGCTGTAAGCCCGCCACGCCGCCGCCCGGTTGCCAAGGTGACGCGCTTACAGCGCTCGGCTTCCTCGTGGCCTCGTTGACCTGGGGCTTCACCCCAGGCTAGCGAATGCGGGGCTTTCAGCCCGAAGCACCGACTCGCGTCCGGTCTGCAGGAAAGTGAGATGCGCCCAGTTGTCTTTCCTCTCTTGCTCCTCCCTTCCGTGTTCCCGAAGAGGAGCAAGATCAAGCCCGATTTCCGAAGTTGGCCGCAAAGAGCGCAAGAAGACGCAAAGAAGAGCCAATTGCAGAACTCCGGGAGTTGGCAAGCGAATGGGGGCAAACGAATGGGTTTCCAAAGGGATTATTCGCTTGTCCCCCATTCGCTTGCCATCCGTTTGAAGGGTTTTGAAAGAGCCTCAGAAGCCAGGAGCTTTCATCACTTTGCCCGGAACTGTTTCACTGCGCGCACTCCTGGCCGCAATCTCTTCTTTTTGCGTCTCTTTGCGTTATTTGCGGCCATTCCTTTTCGGGGTTTGGGTTAAGATCAGGATTACGAGCAGGAGGAGCGGCTCAACTGCATCAAGAAACTGAGATGCCCCGCTGACCGCAGCCCCTTGTCCCCTCACCTACGGCACCAGCCACAGCCCGCTCCACTTCATCGTCGTCCAGTTGAAGACCGCGCGGACATGGCCCTCGTCGCCCAGTTGCAGCCACTCGATCTGATCCACCGTGGACACCAGCACGGCGAAGTTCTCATAGCCCGGCTCCAGCTCCCTGGCCGTCACCTTCGGGGACTTCAGCGCGGGGGCGATGGCGTCTCCCGGCGCGTGGATGTCCGAGCCGGGCGGCTGGTTCGCGCAATAGTTCCGCCGATGCGCCAGCGGCGTCCTCGCCCAGTGGGTGCGGGTGATGGCATCGTTCTGATGCACCATCGTGTGCGCGCTGATGCGCAGCTGGAGGCGGCGCGCGGGATCGTGGAAGAGCCAGTGCGCCTGCTCACACAGCTTGAGCTGGTGGACCTTCTGCGCGCGCGCGTCCGAGTAGCACACCAGCTCCCGCCTGGCCCCCTCCGCGTGCCGCAGCACCACCACGCGCATGGAGCACTCGAAGAGATTCGTCGTCCCCAGCACCGGCGTGCGCAAGGGGCTTGCCTCATCGGCCACCGCGCGTTCCAGCTCACTCCAGATGGCCGGTGGAAGCCCGTCGAGATCAGTCGTGGCGAAGCTCATGCAGGCCGGATTGAGCCACGAAGCCGCGCGGAAGGCACGGGGAAATGAAGGATGAGGCATGAATTATGAGGTATGAATGAGACCGCTCCATGCCTCAGCATTCGCAGTTCCTCCTGCGGTCCTCATACCTCATACCTCATCCTTCATCCCGGTTGGTGCCCGTCCAAATCTCCCGCGAAGATTCCCGCTTGCCAACTATACCGCGCTCGCTAGTTTGCCCACAGAATCCGACCAGCCATCCCGATCATGAAGAGAAGAAACCTTCCCCTACCCGCGCTCGTGCTCATGGTCGTCTGCCTGGTCTGCGCGGCCTCCGCTTGCAGGAAGAAGGCGCGCAGTGGCGCGAGCCAGCCGGGTGCGACCGCTGATTCGGCGCAGGAGGCAACTCCGGGCGCGGATGGCAAAAGCCCCGGGGCACCCACCGCCAGCGATCCCAACTCCATCGCCAAAGCGATCCCAACGAACGCCCCGCCGCCTCTGAAGGTGGATCCCAAGACCGGTCGAATTCCGGTGGTGAGCGATACGACTGTGCTAAGGACCAAGGTAAATGTGGAAGGCAAGTAAGCACCCAACCAACATGAAAACCCGCCCCCAAGCCAAGACTGGCTTCACACTCATCGAACTCCTTGTAGTCATTGCGATCATTGCGATTCTAGCCGGGATGCTCCTGCCATCCTTGTCGAAGGCGAAAGCCAAGGGCCAGTCCGCAGTCTGCATCAGCAACATGAAACAAATCGCCACCGCCAACGCGATGTATGAGGCGGACAACGATGGGCGGTTTCCTTATGCGTTCCTGCGTCCTGTGGGCGGAGTTCAAATCACGTGGGACGACCTGCTGGCCAGCAACTTGGGGGTCAACCTCACCCCGGCGGAGATGAACAACCAAGTCATGCTGCTGGAGCGCGCCCCCAAAATGCTCAAATGCCCGGCCGACAAGGTTAACGGCAACCCTGCATTTACCGCTCCTGTCGCTGACGGAGGACTGGGCGCAACCCGCCGGAGTTACGCGATGAACGCCCATAATATGACCATCTGGTCGTTTGGCAGCTCGCTAGCAGACCCCAGCCGGGATTGGGCACCCGGTCCCGGGAACCTCACCGGCCCCGGTTTGGGCTGGGACATCGGCGGGTTGGGGGGCGCGCCAGCCACGATCGTGACTTCGGGGCCTCAACAAAACTGGGTTGGTCCCACTGGAACACTCAACATTCAGCCGCAGGCATCTTTCCGGGTCACGTCTTTCAACAACCCAGCCAATTCAATTGTCTATGGGGAGAAAATCTCCTCCGAGAACTTCGCAGGTGCCGGTTACTCTTCGCTGCGGGCGGTGATAACCCGGCCCAACATTCAGTTCGAGCCAGTCATCGGCGGCGCGCCCGTCTATGGCACCAGTTCCAATCTCCACGGGGCGTATATCTTGGGCTACTCCTTTGCGGATGGTCACGTTCAGCAAATCCAGCCCATCAAAACGCTCGGTGCTGGCAACACCAATCTGGGAGCTCAGACCGGCATGTGGACCATCTCGACGACGGACGACTGAAGTGGACGTGATGCCAAATCCCAAACACTCCCGGTAAATGCTATTGGGTGGGGATTGCACGCGGCGGGAAGCTGGAGCCTGCCTAGGGAAGCGCTGAACAAATGCCCAACCACAAAGACACCAAGAACACAAAGAGCCAGTTTCTTGGGGATTTCTCTCTGTGTCCTTCGTGTCTTTGTGGTTAAACCAGCGTTTCCTTAACGCAAAGACGCAAAGACGCAGGGCCGCAAAGAAAACCGGCTTGGATGGTTTCGCTCCCAACTTCACTGCGCAGGTGAATGCACTTCAGCATGGCAACCCAACGCAATTCTTTCCTCCCTGCGCCTTTGCGCCTTTGCGTTGACTGCGGTGGCTAGTTCAAGCGGCCACCCGGCCCGGCTCCAAGACCGCTTGGTTGCTCCAGTCTGCATGCAGCCCAGCGCCACCCATCGAGCGGAACAGCACGTCGCGGATGGCTTGCCGGAGCATCGCGGCGTTGAGCCGGTGGCGGTCGAGACAATCCGAAGGGTGCCCTTCCGCAACTTCCGACATTTCCTCGCTGCACGCCAGCATGATGACCGGTGTCTTGAAATAGTTGGCCCGAAGGTGCCTTGCCAGCTCGCTCCCGCTGCGATGGCCGATGTGGGAGCTGACCAGGCAGAGGTCATAGGGCTGGCGACGCATGGCCGTCACCGCGAAGGCATAGGTCTGTGCCCACACCGGGACAAACCGGCGCGGGGCTATCTCATCAAGCAGCAGCGTGACCTCGGCGAAGAAGTCCGGGTCCGCATCTGCCAGGAGGATGCGCAGCCGGGGTTGGGCGGTGGTGGGTGTCATAAGCATTCGGGGGTTTTGTTGTTGGCCGCGCCGCGCTGGCGGGCGCCTTCGCACGTTACGAAGGCGCCCGCCGCCACCGGGAGGTGGCCGCGTGCCGGCGGCGGATTTTGGTCCGTCCACTGGCATTGTTGCGCAGGTCTCATAGGTGCCCTGGCCGGTCCTTGTCTGCTCGGGCACCGGTGATGAGCGACCTCAAGGATGGGCACATCCGCAGGAGAAACAACACGGATGATACCTGACAACGCTTGTCAGGCGAACACCTGACAAACGCCCGGCCTACTCGGAGCGCGATCCGGCGCGGGAAACCGTCAAGCCCTGCGCGACAGCGAAGTGGGTGACGGCGGCGACGGTGTGCAAATCCAGCTTGCGCATGAGCCGCTCGCGAAGGGTCTTGACCGTGGACAAGGCCACGCCTAGCCGCCCGCCGATGCTCTTGCTGCTCGCGCCAGTGGCTATCAGCGCGAGCACGTCGCGCTCGCGCGCGGTCAGCCACGCGAGGTCTGGCTGCGCCGGGGCCACGGTCGGGCCACCGAGGGATTTCAACATCGCCGCAGCGACGGACGGGCTGAAGAATCCCCCGCCTCGATGGACCGCCTCGATGGCGCGCACCAGCTCTGCGGGCGAGGCGTCCTTCAGGATGTAGCCGCGCGCGCCACTGCGTGCCACCTCGGCGACATACTCGCGGTTCTCGTGGACGCTGAGGATCAGCACCTTCGCGCCGGGGGCGAGCTTGCGCATCCGGGCTGTGGCGACCAGGCCGTTCATGCCTGGCATGTTGATGTCCATGAGCACCACGTCTGGCTTGAGGCGTCTGGCTTGGCGCAAGGCATCCTCGCCGCTGGCCGCCTCTCCGACGATGAGCAACTGCGGGAGCCGCGAGAAACAGGAGCGCAGCCCCTCGCGCAGCACGGGATGATCGTCCACCAGCAGGAGCCGGATGCGGCGGATGCCCGGCTCGGGCGCGGGCTTGGCGCGGGCTGTCGCGTTTGCGCGCTTCCGGGCAGCGGGACGGGGCGGACGTTTGCTGTGGCTCATGCGCGCTTTGCCTTGCCCGGTTTGCGCGACAGCGGCACCCAGACTTCGATGATGGTTCCCTCGCGGGGGACAGACTTGATGGTCAGCGTGCCGGTGATGAACTCCGCCCGCTCGCGCATGTTGACCAGGCCCAGGCTGGTGCGCGCGGACCGGGTCCGCTTCCGTGTGGTTGTAAAGCCAAGCCCGTCATCGGTGACGCGCAGCGTGATGCCGCCGTCCTCGCGCAGCAGCTCCACCGTGATGTTTTTTGCATTCGCGTGCTTGAGGATGTTGGCCACGGCCTCCTGAAAGATGCGGTAGAGCGCCAGCTCCACTTCGGCTGGCAGCCGCGTGCGCAGCCGCGCCAGCCGGCATTCGACGTGCAGCTTCGAGCGCTCTGCGATCTCCTCCGCTGCGAAATGGATGGCCACCATCAGCCCGAGGTCGTCGAGCTCACGCGGGCGGAGGTTGCGCGAGATGTCGCGCACCTCGCGCGACGCGGCATCGAGATGGCTTTTCGCCCGAGTCACATCCCGGCGCAGCGTGTCATCCGCACGGTCATGCAGCCAGCTCTCGACCGACATCAGGCGGAAGCGCACAGACATGAGCAACTGGCTCACGCCATCGTGCAGCTCGCGCGCCACGCGGCGGCGCTCGCCTTCCTGGGCCTCGATGATGCGGTGCGGCAGCGCGCGGAGCGCCTCCTCGGCGCGCACCTTCTCCGTGACATCCACCGCGATGCCACCCAGAAAACGCCGTCCGCCCGCGTCCCTCAAGGGGAAGCGCAGCACCCAGCAATGGCGCGGCTCCTTTGGCGACTCCGTCAAATCCTCCATCACCTCGGCGCTGGTGCCCCCCTCCAGCGCAGCCTCATCGTGGCTGCGTATCTGCCGCGCGTGACGGCGGGGAAACAGGGCGAAGTCCGTCTGCAACCGCGCGCCTTGCGCCGTCAGCTTGAGGAAGCGGCGCGCGCGGGAGTTCATATAGACATAGCGGAACCGCGCATCCTTGATCCACGCGAACACTGGGGCGTGCTCCATGAACGCGGCGAAGCGCTCGTCGCTTGCGCGGCGCGCGGCCATCTCGGCGCGCAGCTGCTCGTTGGTGGCGGCCAGCTCGACCGTTCGGTCGATCACGCGCTGTTCGAGAGTCTGGTTCAGTTGCGCCAGCCGCGCCTCCGCCAGCCGGCGGGCGGTGAGCGCGCGCTGGATGCGGATGAGCGCGTCCACGCGGGCCACCAGCTCCTTGTTGGCGATGGGGCGCGCGATGTATTCGTCCGCGCCGCATTCCAGGCCCGCGACCTTGCTGTCCGAGGAGACCTCGATGCTGGAGATGAGCGCGACGAAGACATCCACCAGCGCGGGGTTGGCCTTGATGCGGCGGCACACCTCCCGCCCGTTGACATCGGGCAGCATCACGTCCAGCAGCAGCAGGTCCGGCTTCAACTCGCCAGCCAGCCGCAGCGCGTCCGCGCCGCTCGCGGCGGGAAACACCTCGCAGCCGTGCCGCTGGAAGATGCGGCAGAGCAGCTCCAAGTTGTCCGGCTCATCGTCCACCACCAGGAGGCGCGGCGTCGTCGGAGCGGTGGCTTCAATATTCGGTGCGGCGATGGAATCCATGCAGGTTCGCCTTCGGCTGTGACTGGTTGTGATTGTGCGGGAAGCCGAATCGCTGGCGAGTCCATTTTGCGACTCCAGAACTCCGAGGCTGCCCATCCCCGCCTCCGCGTCCGGGCAGTAACCTGCCCGCCGCCAAGCCAAACCGGCCAACCGCTTGCGCAGTTGGCCGGTCGAATTGTCAGCAGCCTGCGACGCGAATCAATACTCGCGCTTGGTCTTCTTGCCGGGCTCGGGGATGGGGTAAAAGCCGTTCGCATCGGCCTGCACGGGGGCCGGCGAATCGAACGTGAGCTTGTCCGCGCCGGGCGCGTATTCGTGGGTGTGGTTGAGCAGCTCGTCGAGCGTGACCTCCTGCCCGGTGTGCGCGGCGTAGCGGCCAAGAGATGTCGTGAGGCTCGCCATCACGCCGCGCTCCACCTCGTTGTGCGGCTTGTCATTGCGAATCGCGTCGGTCAGCACCTGCCACTCGTTGAAATACGGGTCGTCCGCCATCTTCGCGTCGGATGTCCATAGTTGGTTCTCGCGGGACATGACGTGCCCCTTGAAAGTGCTGGAAGGGCCGTTGCAATCCCCGGATTTTGCGGCAACCGCCATGCCCTTCGTGCCGTGGACGAAGCTGTGGTAGAGCGGAACCGCGCCGAGCATGGTGCGACCGTTCATGTAGAGCTTCGCGCCGTCCTCGAAGGTGTATTCCACCGCGTAGGAGTCAAAGTTTTGGTCCACGTAGGGCTTGCCGTCGGGGCTGGTGCGGTAGGTGCGCCCGCCGACGCCCTGTGCCTTGACGGGCCAGAGGAATTGTCCCGGCGGGCTTTTCAGCCAGCAGAGGTGGTCAATGTGATGGACGTTGAAGTCGCTGTAGCCGCCGCCGCTCGCCCAGATGAAACTGTGGAAGCGCGAGATCTGCCACATCAGCTCGCTGGGCTTGCCGGGAAGATTGTTGTCCTTGCCCGGATACTTCTCGGAGAAGGCCGAGCCGAGCAACCCCTGCATACGGTAGCCGCGCATCAGCATGACATCGCCGATCTCTTTGTCCTGATGGATGCGCTGGTGCAGCTCCTGGAGGCACTTCTTGTGGCGCGACATCAAGCCCACGCCGACCTTGAGATTCTTCGCCTTGGCCAGCTTGTTCAGCTCCAGCATCCGGCGCGAGGTCGGGCCGTCCGCCGTCACGGGCTTCTCCATGAAGACGTTGATGCCCTTCTCGATGGCATACTTGAAATGCACCCAGCGGAAGGCCAGCGGCGTGGTAAAGATGGCGACGTCGCCTTTCTTGAGCGCGTCGATCGCGCCCTTGTAGGCATCGAAGCCGATGAACTTGCGACTGTTCGGCACATCCACCTGGTCATTGAACTTCGCCTTCAGCGGATTGAAGGCACCGTCGAGCCGGTGCTGGAACACATCCGCCATTGCGACGAGTTTGGGCGGTCCGCTCTGGCTCATCGCGTTCGCCGCCGCGCCGCCGCCGCGCCCACCGCAGCCGACGAGGGCCACCGAGATTTGGTCGCTGCCCGCCGCGTGGACGTGTGGCAGCACCACTCCCGAAAGCGCAGTGGCACCAACGACGAGGCCGGAGGCTTTGATGAAATCACGACGTGAGGACGGATCGGCAACAGGAGATTGTTTCATGGGCAGCATCGTTTGCCGGGCACCGCGCGAGTGTCAACAGCGGAGAGACACACCCCACGGCAGCGCCTGGCATCTCCCTCCTCCCGTCTGCCGGCGAAAACTCCACTTGACCTTACAACTACCGGAGTAGTATTAACCCGGTCGTCGCCACCACCAACCCGGAACTCCAAACTCCAAACCCGAAACTTTCCCCGCCATGCCCAAGCCCAAAACCCACCGACTCGGCGAGCTCCAGCTCCGCATCCTCGAAGTCCTCTGGAGGCAGGAGCAGGCCCCCGTCGCCGCCGTCCACGAGGCGCTCGGCGGCAGCGCCGAGTTCGCCTACACCACCATCGCCACCATGCTGCGCAAGATGGAGGACCGCCGCCTCGTCCGCCACCGCATCGAGGGCCGCAGCTTCATCTACCGCGCCGCCGTCGCTGCCGACGACGTCACGCGGAACGTCGCCGACCATCTTGTGGACCGCTTCTTCGCCGGCTCCCTCGCCGAGGCAGTCAGCCACCTGCTCGACACGCGCACTGTCAACAAGGCGGAGCTGGGCGAACTCGAAAAGCTCATCGCCGAAAGGAAGAAACGCCTGTGAACCCCGTAGGAGACGACGTGAGGAGTCTCACACTTCCCCAGACCCAAAACCCGAGACACCAGACCCGCCCCCCAAGTCAGAGACTCGTCACCTACGAACGAATGAACTTCCCATGAACGCACCTCCCGCACTCGCCCCGTGGCTCGCGCCGCTGGGCTGGCTCGCCCTCGAAGCCGCCGTCGTCGTGCTCGCAGCGCTTGCCTTGCAGCCGCTCCTCCGCGCCGCCGCCACGCGCCGCTCCCTCTGGCGCGCGGTCCTTGTCGCACTCGCCTTGCTCCTCGCCGCCGAGTTCACCGGCGCGAGCAGCCAGCTCTCCGCCCAACTCCGCACCGCCTGGCAAACCGCCTTCCCCAAGCCCGTCCCGCCGCAATTGCCAGCGCCGTCCTCACCTGAGCTTTCCTTCACCCCGCAGCCCATCTCCTCCCTCGTCCCCATCCGGGGAGAGAGCCGGAGTGAGGAGGCGACCCTCACACTCGAATCTCTCCCACCCTCCCACCCTCTCACTCTCCCACCTGCTCCCCTTCCCACTCTCCCGCCTCCCACCCCCGCGTGGCCCGCCGCCGTCTGGCTCACCGGCCTCGCCGCCCTCCTCACGCGCGCCGCGTGGACACACGCCGGCTTCGCGTGGCTGCGGCTCCGCCACTTCCTCCCCGCCGCCGAGGCGTTGCGCCAGCGCGTGCAAGCCCTCGCCGCGCGACTCGGCCTGCGCCGCCGCGTGCGCGTCCTCGCCAGTGAACGCCTCCGCGCCCCGGCCGCCTTCGGCTGGCTGCGGCCCGGCGTGGGCGTGCCCGGCGACTTCACCGACCGCTTCGCCCCCGCGCAGCAGGACGTGATGCTCGCGCACGAGCTGGCGCACCTCGCCGCGCGCGACCCGCTCTGGCAGCTCCTCGCCGACCTCGTCACCGCCGCGCTCTGGTGGCATCCGCTCGCGTGGGTCGCGCGCCGCCAGCACCGCCTCGCCGGCGAACTTGCAGCCGACGACGCCAGCCTCGCGCTGCCCGACGGCCCCGTCGTCCTCGCGGAATGTCTCCTCGCTCTCGGCCACGAGGCCGCCGACTGCCCGCGTGCCGCATTGGGCATGGCCGGCTTCCGCTCGCAACTTGGCCGCCGCGTCGAGCGCCTCCTCGCCCTCCCGCGCCGCGACTGGCAACCGCCCAGCCGCACGCGTCTCGCGTTGCAAACCGCCGCCGCCCTCCTCGCCCTCGCCGCCCTCGCCCTCCTCCCCGGCTGCGCCGCGAACCGCACTGCCAGCGAAGCGCCGTCCGGCATCGTGGCGAAGTGGTGGCAGTCGAAGAAAGCCCCGGTAGGAGACGACGTGAGGAGTCTCCAATCAAATGCGGAACGTGGAACGCGGAATGCGAAATCCAGTCAGAGCCTCATCACCTCGTCACCTACGAATGATCAACCCGTCGTCATCCAAGGCCGCGTTATTTTCAGCGGCAAGCCGCCGACGGAGCAGACGCTTCCATTGTCCACGGCGCTGCTGGCTGCTCGCACGAACGCCCCGCTCAAGACCCGCTTCCACCGCGTCGCTACCGACGGTGGCCTTGCCGACGTGCTCGTGTATGTGAAGCACGGCTTGGAAGGGCAGACCTTCGCCGCGCCGACGAACACGCAGCTCATCCGCATCCAGCGCTACGAATACCAGCCCTACTTCACCGCTGTGCAAGCCGGCCAGCCCATCCGCTGGGAGAGCGACATAGACCTCAACTTCCACCCCACGCCCACGAATCGCGCCAACCGCGAGTTCAACCGCGTGCTCACTCCCGACCGGCCCGTCGTGGCCACGTTCCCAGCTCCGGAGTTCTTCCTCCGCACCAAGGACGACATTCACCCGTGGCTCCTCGGCTACGTGAACGTGCTGCCGCACCCATTCTTCGCCGTGACCGACGCCGAGGGCCGCTTTCGTTTCCCGCGCCCGCTGCCGCCCGGCAAATACACTCTCGCCGCCGTCCACCGGCAAACGGATGAGGGCCTTCAGGATCTCGACCTGACCCAACCGCTGCCCGCCGGGCAGCCACTCGACGTGCCATTCGTCCTGGCAGCGAAAGTTTTCCCGCCCTACCGCTTCGCGGTCGGAGATGTGGTGAAGGTCGAAATCTACCAGCGCGGCGACTTGCGGAAGGAAACGCGCGTGCTGCCCTCTGGGGACATTGAGTTGCCGTTGATTGGTGCAATCCCCGCGGGCGGAAAAACCATTTCCGAAGTGCGGGACGCCATCAAGAAGGCCTACGAACCGGCGCACGTCGAGACCGCGCACGTCAATGTGGTTGTCGTTCAGTCGGGAACCAAGTCACGGCTGGCTCCGCCAAAAACTACACCGCTCGTTTCCACCCCGAATCCGCTGCCCACACGCGAGGAACTCCTCGAACGCAAAGCCCGCGTGGAAGCCGAAATCAAGGAAGCCGAGAACACCTTCCTGCCCACGCACCCGAAGATGGTTGGCCTGCGGAAGCAACTGGAGTCAGTGGAGGAGGCGTTGAAACAGACCGTAGGTGACGACGTGAGGAGTCTCCAACTTCCCCAGACACCAGACGCCAAACCCCAAACCCCGCCCACCAGCGAGAGTCTCGTCACCTCGTCACCTACTTCCGCAGACGGCGCGCTGGGACAGGCACGCCCTACCAACGCGGACACGACAAATCTCAAAGCTCTGGCCGGGCGATTGGTGCATGCGCAGACCGAAGCCACCAAACTCCGCTTCGACAAAGGGCCGCAGCATCCGGACGCGCGTGCGAATGCGCGTGAGATCGTCGCAGTGGAGAAGGCGATTGGTGAAGAGAAGGAGTTCCTGCAATTCCTTGGCCGTGTCCAACCGCAAAACCCGGACGTTGATACCACGCTCGCCATCACGATGCTGACCCGTCGCCATCAGGAGAGATTGGCCGCCAACATCGAGCTGGAAAGCAAGGCTGGAGACCTCGGGCCACAGCATCCCGACGCACTACGGATGAAGGCTGTCGTCAGCCAACTCACCAAGCAGGTTGAAGCTGCCAAGCAGAAGCTACTGCTTGCCGACGTGCCCAAGCCCGTGAATCCGGCGCAGGAACTCGCCTCGGTGCGGCTGCGATTGCAGGATTTGATGCGGTTTGAGCAGAAGCTTCAAAACCCGAAGCTCTCCACTAGCGAGAGGTTGTCGCTCTATGCGTCAGTCAGCACACAGATGGTGGAAGGCGCCGCGTTCGAGGTGTTGGAGCGCCAAAAGCTCACCTTGGAGCGCACGACTAAAGAGCAGTCACAGATTTACCCGCCATCTCATCCGAAGATGTGGCAGCTCTCCAAGCAGTATGAAGGTTTGAAACGTGCGTTGGAGGAGGAGTTGAAACGGGCCGCCAGCCGGTTTGAAATTTTGAAGAGGGATTTGCTGCTACAACAGAAACAGCTCTCCGAATCGGGTGAAGACTCTGCACCTAAGCCACCCGTCGGCACGAACGCGCCGGGTCCTGTCGGGAGTTCACGCCCGAAACCGTTGGTGAAGATTGAGACGCGGATCTTTGAGCGCGTCGGGCCAGTCAAAGACGCAGCCGGCCTCGGACCAATCGGACGTGTCGGACTCGACTCTTCGGCGGTGGTCACCAACTTTGTTGTGCGTGGCCCCGATGTGATTGGAGCGCTGGGCAGGCCCTTCACAACCAATATGCTGCCTGCTGGAGGGCGGATGGAGGTCGAGTTGTTCGAGGCGCAGATGCAGGTGGCGGTCGTGCTCGCAGCGGCCCGGCGCGAAGCATTGTTGAAAAGCCTGTCGCGGGACAAGGAGTGGAGCAGTCCGTCTGTGATCACCGTTGATGGGCGGCAAGCACAGGTGCAAGTGTTGGACATTCAGTCAGTAGTGGTCGGCTATCCCACGGCTGCGACGGTTACCAACCACGTCGCAAACGTGGCCACGGGCATCACACTCGATGTCGTGCCAAAACTGTCAGCGGACCTGTCGGCGGTGCGGTTGTCCTACGTAGCCGATCTTCGGGAGTTCCTCGGCTACGCGCCCACGAGCAAGAAGCCCCCTGAGGCGATCCCGCGATTCCGAGTCCGGCAAGTCATCGGCACCAACACGCTGGCCATCGGGGAATCCCTGTTCCTGACGGTGGACGGCACGGTCCCTCCGGCGAAGCCAAAGTTCGGGTGGGCGCGTCCGGCCCCGCAAGCTGCGACGAGGACGCTTTTCGTGCTGATCACGACCTCTCTGCTCGAACCTACCGACGAGGCCCCGCGCACGAATGGTTTGCGGGTCATCCCGCCCGCCATCCCGGAAGTGCTGCCGCCCTTGCTCACGCCACCCATTCCGGTTCCGAGCAGTCTGCCGAGGCCCAATGTCCTTTACCGCACAAACAGCGAAGTCCCCTTCCTCACGCACTCCAGCAAGGGCGCGCAGCGCATCAACCGCAAGCTGGAAGAAATCATCTTTCCGGAAGTCTGCTTCGGCAGCGTGAAGTTGCCGGAGGTCCTGAAGTGGCTCGATGCCACCGCGAAGGAGTTCGATCCGGAGCCGGAGCCAAGGAAGAAGGGGCTGAACTTCCTCATCAACAATGTGGCGACCAACTACATCACGCTGAATGCCACCAACAAGTCAGCCAGGCCGGCACCGCCCCTGCTGGACCCGCTGGGCAATCCCGTCGCCGTCGCCACAGGCCGGCAAATGCCTGACCTCGACAACGCGTTGATCACGCTGACGAACACCCTCAGGAACCTGACGATGCGCCAGGTCTTGGATGTGATCTGCAAGACCGCTGACGTGAAGATGCCGGATGGGCGGATCGCCGGGCTGAAATACTCCATCGAGGAATACGCCATCGTCTTTTCACCCAAGCTGCCAGAGCAGGCCTCGCTCTTCGCCCGGACGTTCAAGGTGGACCCGGAGACGTTTGTGCGCGGGTTGGCAACCGTGGTCACCGACGAGCAGTTGTCCAAACTCGGCGGTCGAGCTGCGATGGACCAAATCCTCCGGGACAAAACGTGGACGAATGCACCAACCGGCACCAATCAGTTCAGCGTCGCTGGCGTGGCCGTCACCAACCAGACGAAAGCCGGCGTGAGCGGAGTCGTGGGCACGAATCTGACCGCCGAGTTGAACAACCTCGCGCGCGATTACTTCCGGACGGCGGGAGTCTGGGCGCTTGGCGTGACCAACGGGCCGGACGCGACCCAGGTCTTCTTCAACGACCGCAACGGCCTGCTCCTCGTCCGCGCCTCGTTGCAGGACTTGGACATCATCCAGATGGCGATTGAGCTGCTGAACGCGAAGCCGCCGCTGGTTTTGATCGAGGCGAAATTCGTCGAGGTGAACCAGAACGACAACAAAGTGCCGGGCTTCGATTGGTTTGTGGGGACCAGTGTCACCGCACCAGCTACCGCACCTCCGGACGGGGTTCACAGGGTGTGGATTGACCGGGAAGGGAATTACAAACTCGACGGGCGCGCCCGGTCACTTGACCAGATCGAGAACGAACTGAAAGCCGTTTTCCGGACGAACTCGGGCGTGGTTGTCCGCATCGGAGCCGAGCACGAAGCCCAATACAGCGATGCCACGCCGGTGTTCGAGTCCCTTTCCCGACTCGGCATCACCAATTCAAGCTATGGAGTCGCACCGGAGTTGAAGGGGCTGTCTGTGCGAACACCAAGCATCGCGAATCCAACCGGTGACTTTCCGCGGCCAGCGTTGCCCAGCGTTGCTCCTGCCTCCAAAGGGAGCCTGACCAACAAGCTGTTGCGCGCCAATGCCGCACCTTTGGGGACCATCACCGGCATCCTCTCCGCGCCGCAGTTCGCCGTGGTCATGCCCGCTTTGGAAAAGCGTGTCGGCACCGTGGTGGTGTCGTTGCCCAAAGTGACGACACCTTCCGGCAAGCAGGCGGTGATTGAACTCCCGGCGGCTGCCAAGGCCGAGGGCAGCGCAGCGCAGGGCTTGAAATTGGAGGTGATGCCGACCGTGGCTGCTGACGGATACACCCTCAATCTCACGCTGATCGTCTCGCGTGATGGCAAAGCGATCTCGGTGTCGCAGTGCGTCATGTGGGATGCGCAGACGGTGATGCTGGGTTTCCCCGGTGTAACTGAAGAAACGACCAGCCGAGTCCCTGTGCTGGGTGATCTGCCACTTGTAGGCCGGCTGTTTCATCCAACCACCACGACAAACGCGCCCGCCCGTATCCTCCTCTTTCTTACGCCCACTCTCGTTCACCCCGACGGCAACCGCGTCCATACGGACGAGGAGTTGCCGTTCACGCCCGCCGCTCCGGCAAAGAAATAATCTGGTAGGGTAAGACTCCGTCGAACCCCAGTTGCCGACGGAGGAGGCGCGAGCGAAGCGAGTTTCTTGATCCTAAAAACCGCAGTTAACGCAGAGGCGCAAAGACGCAAAGGCGCAGGGAGGAAAGAATTGGGTTGGGTTACCATGCTGAAGTGCATTCACCTGCGCGGTGAAGTTGGGAGCGAAACCAACCAAGTCGGTTTTCTTTGCGGC
>JACRKB010000276.1 GCA_016235545.1 Verrucomicrobiota bacterium
ATTCGCACAGTGCGGACGCTGGCGGTCGCGCACCAGCTCGGCCACACGCTGATGGGCGAGCAGGACGCAAAGATTTCCCTCCTGCAACGGCTTGTGGAGCACGCGCTGAACACGGCGCGATACAATGTCTATTACGGCGAGGGGCATTTCGGCGCGAAGCGAGATGCTTACGATGTCAGCGGTCGCACGGCGCACGAGGCGGTGTTCAACGTGGCCAACGGCGTCTTCCGCTGCCCGAATTCGCAGCAGGGCTACTCACCGTTCAGCACTTGGACGCGGGGGCTGGCATGGGCGGTGTGCGGGTTTGCGGAGCAGTTGGAATTCTACCACCACTTCAAGAGATCAATTCGCCGGGCATTGGGCAGGGAATACGAGCACTTCGATGACACGTTGTGGGCCGGTGCCACCGCCACCGCTGACTTCTACCTCGCCAACACCTGCGCCGACGGCATCCCGATGTGGGACACGGGCGCGCCGAACTTGCACCGGCTGCCGGCGAACTACCTCAGCAAGCCCGCCGACCCGTTCAACGCCCACGAGCCGGTGGACAGCTCCGCCGCCGCCATCGCCGCGCAGGGCTTGATTCGCCTCGGCAATTACCTGACCGCGTATGGCGACAAGAAGAACGGCGCGCGCTACCGGCAGGCCGGCTTGACCGTGGCGGACACGCTCTTCTCCGAACCGTATCTCTCCACGAGCGCGAAGCATCAGGGCCTCATCCTGCACTCCGTCTATCACCGCCCGAACGGCTGGGACCACATCGCGCCCGGCCAGAAGGTGCCCAACGGCGAAAGCTCGATGTGGGGCGATTACCACGCGCTCGAACTCGCGTTGCTCCTTCAGCGCGAGGCGAGGGGCGAGCCGTATCTGACTTTCTTCGGCTGCGTGCCGAAGTGAACTGGTAGAAGCCGACGTGAGGAGGCCTAACTCGTGCAGCTCGACATTCCAATGTCGAGCGGCTTGCGCCTTCCGCGTTTGATCAGAGCCTCCTCACGTCGGCACCCGCGAGGGAAAGACGAAGGGCGCGGCTTGCGCCGCGCCCCTCGGTGTCAGTTGAGTTGAGTTCCGCCTACGCGCCCATGCCGTCCTCGAAGGAGGAGGCGGCCGCAGGGAAGCACAGGTTGTTCTTCACATAGCGGACGCCATCAGCGGAGCAGTAGTCGAGGTCCTTGTGCGCGCTCTCGGCTTCGACGACGAGCTGGGCGGACTTCGCGCCTGTGACCTTCATGTAGCGCTGCGGATAGCCGACGTGGATGAGCAGCTCCACGTAGCGTTGCATGTTCAAGTCGCCGCTGGCGAGGTCGGTGAACTGCATGGCGCGCTTGCCCCAGTCCGGCTGCATCGCTCGCAGCGGAAAGCCGGAACGGACAACGAAGTTCTTCACGTGCGCGGCGTAAATGCGGCTTCCGACTTTGAGGAAGCGGCTCTCCCAAGTCTCACCTTCCCAGCAGTGGGACGGATCGGCGTTCACGGCGAGGGAGGCGTCGCCGCCGCAGGTTTCCACCAGCATGTTGAAGTCATCGGCGGTGCTGGCAGCGGTGCCGGGATGGATTTCGTGGCAGAGCTTGATGCCGAGTTCGTTCGCGTGCTTGCGGAGCTTGGCTGTCTTCTTGACGAAGCGTTCCTTGCCCTCGGCCAGCAGGTCAAAGCCGCCGCCGGCCCAGAAGCCCCAGGGGTAGCCACTGGCGAGTTCCCAGCCGAACGCCACGCCCCAGAACATCGGCATGATTTTCACGTCCAGCTCGGCGGAGAGATCCATCAATTTCAGAAGGTAGTTCTCGTGCCACTTCTCGATTTCCTGCGGGGACTTCTTCGCGAGATCAGGAGCGATGAAGGGGTTGCCGGACTTGGTGCCTGTCCACGCGCTGGTGTGGACCCAGAACGGGCAGTGGGCGGAGATGCCATCGAGCGACATGCCGCGCGACTCGAAGGCGTCGCGAATCTCCTTCGCGGATTTGAAGAGCTTGCCGCCGTTGAGATGATAGTTGCAGGGCTGGATGCCAGTGGCGCCTGCGGCCTTGGCGAAGTCGAGCACCTCGGTGAGGGACTTGCCACCGTGCTGGGCACATTCGAGGCTCGGATGGTAAATCGCTTGGGGCATAATTTGTCAGTCGTGTTTTGTTGCGCTGTCTTGTGAAGGCATAGCAAACGTGCGGTCAGGAAATCAAGCAAAGCCTCAGTCTGCGGTGACTTTCTTTGGAAATGCGGATTGCGCCGCGCCCGCGACGCCAGTATGGAACCCCCGCCAGCCGGGCTGGCTCCGCTCATGGCCGAGTTCTACGACACGCACGTGCATCTGGATTACCGCGACTTCGCGGAGGAGTTGCCGCAGGTCATCGAGCGGGCGGCGGCGGCGGGCATCACGCGGCTGATCAGCATCGGGACGGACCTGGAGAGCAGCGCAAAGGCGGTGGCATTGGCGGATCGATTTGAATCCGTTTTCGCCGTGGTGGGCTGGCATCCGAACGATGCCGTTCGCGCGCCGAAGGATTTTCGTGCCGAGCTTCACAAGTTGGCAAGGCATCCCAAAGTTGTCGCCATAGGCGAGACGGGTTTGGATTATTTCCGGCTGCCGGGCGGGAGCGGCGGGAGCGCGGCGGACGACGCACACGTCAAGGCGCGGCAAGCGGAGGCGTTCCAGCAGCAGCTCGAGGTCGCGGCGGAGACAGGTCTGAACTGCGTCATCCACACGCGCGGCGAGTGCTTCGATGAAACGCTGGCGATGCTCCAGCCGTTTGCGAGCCGTGTGCGTGGCGTGTTCCACTGCTTTGTCGGGACGCCGGAGCAGATGCGACGTGTGCTGGCGCTCAACTCCCTCGTGAGCTTCACGGGCATCGTGACTTTCAAGAACGCGCAGGCGGTGCGCGACACGCTGGCGGCGACGCCGCTGGGCAGCTTCATGCTGGAGACGGACGCGCCTTTCCTCGCGCCGGTGCCGCATCGGGGGAAGCGCTGCGAGTCCGCCCATGTGAAGGAGATCGCGGCGGCAGTTGCGCAGGTGAAAGGCTCCTCGTTGGAGGAATTGAGCGCGGCAACGTGCCAGACGGCGCGGGAGTTTTTCCCGAAGCTGAGCTGAGGCAAGCCCGACCCAATGCAGGAGGGTGGGACCGTGGCTACCCAGAGGACGCCTGCCATGTTCGGCAACACCGTCTGGCGTGCGTGTTGGGCTCCTTGAAAGATTGCGATTTCCTCGTTCCCATCCGTGGCCAAACAATCGTCCCGGCTCCGCCTCCTGCTTGAGAGGATCAGGATTACGCGCAGGAACCAGAAAGGCGGGCTGTCCACCCAGGGCCAGCCCGCCTGTGAAGTGAACTTGGCTTCAGCGCTGCGTCGTCTTGGCCGACACGTCCAGGCAGGCAGCTTCCTTAGTGCTGCGGACATAGAGTCGTCCGTTGCTCACGACGGGCGTGGACCAGCACTTGCCCACGACGGCCCTGGCGCTGCTGACTTCCTTGTAGCCGGAGGCCGTGGCTTCCACGACGACGAGTTCGCCGGCGTCCGAGAGGGCCACGACGTTGTCGCCCACGAGGATGACGTTGCCGGGGCCGAAGCCGGGCTTGCTCCACTTGACCTTTCCGGTGGCCAGCTCGACGCACTTCATCGGGCCGGAGCCGTATTCCTTGAACTGGAACATGCCGTAGAGGTGGCCGTCCTTGTGGACGGGCGTGCTCCAGTGGTTCGCCACTGCATCGGGGCCGGCGCTGCCGGCCACGAACCAGATTTCCTCCGCCTTGAAGCCGCTCGCGTCCTTCGAGACGCGCGCCGCACCACCGCCCACGCCGTAGCCAGCCGAGCAGAACACGAGGTCACCCGCCACGATGGGCGTCATCGCCGTGGAGACGGCGAACTTGAACGGGCGCTTCCACAAAAGCCTGCCGTCCTTCGCAGCCACCGAGACAAGGCCGCTCTGGCAGAAAAAAATCACCTGCCGCACGCCGTGAATCGTCGCTGCCACGGGTGTCGAATGGGTGATCTTCTCGTCGTGCGACTTCCAGGCCACGGCTCCGGTCTGCTTGTTGAAAGCGATGATGGACTGCCCAGCCCCGCCGCCGGCGACATAGACCAAACCGCCCTCGATGAGCGGCGATGCGGCGTTCTGCCAGCTGATGTTGCGGCCCGCGAAGTCCTTCAAAAGATCCTTCTGCCACGCGAGCTTGCCCGTCTTCGCATCGAGGCAACTGAGCACAAGCTTGGCGGACATCACATACACCCTGCCCTCGCTGACCGTCGGGGTGGAACGCGGGCCGTCGCCGCCACCGTTCTCCTTGGTGCCAGCCTGGCCGCCGTCGCCCAGCTTGAGCGTGCCCAGCGGAGCCATCCACTGTTCCTTGCCCGTGTTGGCATCGAGCGCGATGCAGGCTTCCTGCGCCACCCCCTCGACCTCGCGCATCACCAGCGTGAACGCCTGTCCGCCGCTGACGCTGAACGAGCTGAAGCCATCTGTCGTGGTGGCTTTCCAAAGCGCCTTCGGGCCGGCGAGAGGCCACTTGGCGGCAATCTTCTCAGACGTGGAGCCATCGAGGTTGGGTCCGCGATACTGCGGCCAGTCCGCAGCATGGGCGAGGGCTGCCGCGGCAAGCGTGGCAATGAACGAGGTTGAAAAGGCGAAGGTCATTTTTGTCATGGCGGGACGGACGATAGGTGCGGAGATGAAATTCGCAACGAGGAAACCGGGAAAGAAAATGCGCCGTGATCAACTCCTGTGCTCGCGGCGACCTTGACCTTCCCTGCCCCGCCACCCAACCTGCCGGCATGAAAACAATCCTCCTCGCTGTGTCGCTCGCCGCCCTCGTCCTGCCCGCCCGCGCGGCGGACAAGGCCAGGCCCGCCGCGAAAGCCGCGCCCATCACCGCCACCTTTTACATCACCGACGTGAAGTGCAGCAGTTGCGCCAGCTCCATTGACGAGTCCCTGCGCAAGCTCCCCACCGTCACCAAGATTGAAGACCTCAGCGAGAACACGGGCTTCGCGGTCATCACCTTCGACCCGGCGGTGGTCAGCCATCACCAGGTCGCGCAGGCCGTCTTCGCCGCAGCGCCCGTCCACGGCGACCCCTACCTCGCCACGCTCAAGTTCAGCATCGCGGACTACGCCAAGGGCGACAACGCGGCGAAAGTGGACGCCGTCATCGCCAAGAACAAAAGCGAGGTGCGCATCGAGTTGAAGAACAAGGCCAAGGGAGAATTCCTCCTCTCCTTCGAGCCGCTCCGCGTGGACGGCGCGAAGAAAGGCCCGCAGGGCTGGACCCTCGAACAGTTCCGCAGCGCCATTCAGGAACCCGCGCCCAAAGGCCTCGGCCTGACGTTTTCGCTCGCGTCAGAGAAGTAACCCCCGCTGCTACAATCCCGACAAACCCACGGGCAGGTGCGAGAGCGTCACGCCGGGGTTGGGTGTGGTGAAGTAATTCGCGGACCACTCGTTCGCGAAGAGGATCACCGGGTTGTTGCCCATGTCGTAGCCCACCTTCGCGCCGGTCGGGAGGGAGAGCGCGTCGAGTTGCTCGTCGGTCATGGCCGCCGGCAGCCAGCGCACCACGTTCCACGGAGTTGTCTCCAGCCGCGAGGTCGCGCCGTATTCGCTTTCGAGGCGGAACTGCACGACCTCGAATTGCAGCGGGCCGACGGCGGCGAGCAGCGGAACTTTGCTGCCGGAGTGGCGCAGCGTCAGCGCCTGGATGACGCCTTCCTGGAGCAACTGGTCGAGGCCCTGCCGGAATTGTTTAAACTTAGCCGTGTTCGGGTTGTGCAGGAACGCGAACGCCTCGGGTGTGAAGCGCGGGATCTCGCGGTAAAGAATCGCCGGGTCGGTCGTGAGCGTGTCGCCGATGCCGAAGCCGTCGTGGCCGACGAGGCCGATGACATCGCCGGGGAACGCCTCGTCCACCGTCTCGCGCTCGTTGCCGAGGAGCTTGTGCGAGCTGGAGAGGCGGACCTTCTTGCCGGTGCGCGAGTGGCTCGCGCTCATGTCGCGCTCGAACTTGCCGGAGCACACGCGCAGGAAGGCGATGCGGTCGCGGTGGCGCGGGTCCATGTTCGCCTGAATCTTGAAGATGAAGCCGGAGAAGGCGGGGTGCTCGGGCGCGATGGAGGTGCCGGCGATGACGCGCGGTCTGGGCGCAGGCGCGTGCTGAAGAAATCCGTCGAGCAGGAGTTGCACGCCGAAGTTGTTGATGCCGCTGCCGAAGAAGACGGGCGTCGTCAGGCCCGCGAGCACCGACTCGTCGTCGAACTCCTCGCCTGCGAGGTCGAGCATCTCGATCTCCTCGGCGGTCTTCGCGAAGGTCACTGGGTCGAGCCGCTCGCGAATCGCGGGGTCGTCCAGGCCGCCGACTTCCACCGGCGCGCGGTAGGCCCCGCCGACGGTGCGCTCGAAGAGGTGGAATTGCTTCGCGCGCCGGTCATAGACTCCCTTGAAGTCGAAGCCGGTGCCGATGGGCCAGTTGACCGGGAACGCACCGATGCCAAGCACCTTCTCCAACTCATCGAGCAGCGCGAGCGGCTCCTTCATGGGCCGGTCGCACTTGTTCATGAAGGTAAAGATGGGCACGCCGCGCTGGCGGCAGACCTCGAAGAGCTTGCGCGTCTGCGGCTCGATGCCCTTGGCGGAGTCAATGACCATGACCACGGAGTCCACGGCGGTGAGGACGCGGTAGGTGTCCTCGGAGAAATCCTTGTGGCCGGGAGTGTCGAGGAGGTTGATGTAGTAACCCTCGTATTCGAACTGGAGGACGGTCGAGCTGATGGAGATGCCGCGCTTCTTCTCCAGCTCCATCCAGTCAGAGGTTGTGGCGCGCTGCTGCTTGCGGGCCGTGACGCTGCCGGCGAGCTGCACCGCGCCGCCGTAGAGGAGGAGCTTCTCGGTCAGCGTCGTCTTGCCGGCGTCCGGGTGCGAAATGATGGCGAAGGTGCGCCGCCGCTGGATTTCTTTCGTGATGTCCACTGGGGCGCGGACGGTAGCAAAGCACGCGGGGGGGACAAGGTGAGAAAGTGGGAAAGTGGGAAAGTGAGCAGGTGAGAGAGGGGGGGGAGGGAGGTCGTGTGCCTCTCACCTGCCCACTCTCTCACCTGCTCACTTTCCC
>JACRKB010000279.1 GCA_016235545.1 Verrucomicrobiota bacterium
AGGAACCCGTAGTCGCGGTAGAAGAACGCCTCGCCGCCGAGGATCACCCGCCAGAAGGTGACGGCCAGCAACGCGGCGAGGATGAGGGCGAAGCGGCTGGGCGAGAGGAACTGTTCTGAGTTCTGAGTTCCGGGTTCGGAGTTGGCGGTGGGGTCGGTCACGGCGCGGGTGGAGCTTGGTGGCGTCTGGGGAAAAGCGCCAGAGGGCTGGCGCACTCCAGGACGCTGGCGCGTGGCAGGGGCGCGCCAGCGTCTTGGAGTGCTGCGGCCCTCCGCCGCTCTTGGAGGCTCGGAGTCATCGTCACGTCACGACAGCTTCAGTTGGCTTGCGACCGCGCCACCAGAGGAAGCCGCACACGGCCAGGCCCGCCAGCGAGATGCCGACCCCGAGACGGAACTTCTCATCCACATACACGAGGCGGACGGTGTGCTTGCCCGCCGGGACAGCGAGGGCTTGGAAGGCGTAGTTCGCCCGCCAGAGCTTCACGGGCTGGCCGTCCACGAACGCGCGCCACGGGTGGTAAAGCGACTGCGCCACGGTCACGAGCGTCGGGGCATCGGTTTCGACCTCGGCGAGGATTTCATGCGCGGCGAAGCGGCGAGTGGTGATACGGGCATCCGCGGCGTTGGTCGGCACGGAGCCTTGAGCTTCGTGTGGGAAGAAAACGACACGGCGCGGGTCGAAGTCCGGAGCGAGCAGCAAATCCAACGACCCGGTAGGTGAGGCAAAAATTGGCTGCCCTTTCGCTGTAACGAGCGGCAACGCACTTGTTCGTATTGTTGAGGATGCCCCCGAACGGTGCCGCGAGTTATTACCGACACCAAGGAAGTCCAATAAGCCGAACGCCGCAGGTGAGTTTGTGCTGCTGACTGGATAGAGCCGCCGCTGCAAGGCGTCCTGCTCGCGCAGGCGAAGGTTTGATGAACCGTTCACTTTTGCGAGGCCGTTGGCCAAGTTCAAATGTGACCAAGCCTCCTCCCGTTTCAGATGCAGGTCCATTGACCACAGTTGGCGATTCGCCGCAGCCAGCTTGGAGCCCTCCAGCCCTGCCGGAGGAAGGTCTGCCGCCGAGACGTGCCGTCCGAACAGCAACAACTCCTCACGCTCCGGTGTGATGAAGTAACGAGCGCTCGTGGTGTGTTCGTATGCTTTGTCTTCAAACAACTGGGAATCCCACTTGTCGGCTAGAAGGTCGGCATTGACGCGCGGCATCTGGTTCGGCTGATGCGTGAGGGAGTCGGCGGCGAGCAGGACGAGCAGCGCGGCGGCGGCGAGGAGACGTTCCCGCGCCGCGCGTGCACCGAAGCCCGCGACGACGGCGATGGCTCCGAGCGCCGCTGCCAGCCACGCGAGGCGGACGAGGGCGTTGGCCCGCGTCTCCGGCCAGCGGTCGTATTGCAGCGTGTGCTGCTGGCCGAGCCAGATTATCAGCGCCACGCCCGCCACGATCGCGAGGCCGACGGCGAGGAGCAACCGGTAGGGCGAGACTCCGTCGAGCCCCATTTCGAGCGGAGCGAGGCGAGCGGAGCGAGTTTCGTCTTCGTCCGCGTCTGCCGGAGATGCTCGCTGCGCTCGCACCGCCGGCGGTATCGAGGGCTCGACGGAGTCTCGCCCTACCGGGCGCATGAGCCATGCGACGCCGAATGCGGCGAGCATGGGCACGGTGAAAGCGGCGAGGAGGACGAACTTCACCGGGAAGCGCGCGATGCCGCCGCCGGGCAGAAGGTTCTTCAGCGCGGTGTAGAGGAAGCCCGCGTCGCCGAGCGCCATGATGAGGGCGAAGAGCGTCGCACCCGCCAGCAACCAGACGCGGCGCTCGCGGGACTTCCACACGGCCACCAGCGCGAGGGCGAGCACGCCGAGGCCGAGGTAGTAGCTGGAGAGGAATTGCTGGTCTTGCTGCACCCAGAATCCTTGCGGCGTTTGGAAGTAGCGGAAGAGCGGGACGAGGAGGTTCGCCCAGCCCCACGGCGGCATCGGCCAGCGGGCGTCGCGATAGGCGGCGTCGCGCTGCGAGTGGGCGAGGAGGTCGAAGAAGGGCAGCAACTGCGCGGCGGAGAGGGCGGTGATGAGGAGGATGACGAAGAGGAAGCGAGTGAGGAGTGAGAAGTGATTAGTGATTAGTTGGGAGGGGTTCGGGGATTTGTAGGCGATGGGTTGTGGGTGGCTTGCCCCCTCACCCCGGCCCTCTCCCCCGGTGGGGGCGAGGGGGACCGAGGTCGTGGGGGGGTGAGGCGGTTTTGAGCAGTCGTGAGCCGACTGACTTTGAACCTTGAACCTTAAACCTTGAAACCACTCGGCCACCAGCATCACGCCCAGCAGCCCCCAAGTGAGAATGACCAGTTCCGGCACGCCCGTGAGCATCTGCATCGTGCCGGCGAGGGCGGCGAGGACGAGTTTGCGTCCACCTTCGCGCCAGGCTTGCTCGGTGAGCAGGATGATCCACGGCATCCAGCCGAGGGCGACGCAGTAGTTCGGCCAGGTGATGCACGCGAGCGACGCGCCGTTGATGGCGAAGGCCGTGCCGGCGACGGCGGCGGCGAAGCGGTTGCCGGTCCAGCGTTCCGCCAGCGCGCGCGCGCCGAGTCCGCCGAGCCAGAGGTGCAGCAGGCAGAAGACGCCCAGCGCCAAGGGCATCGGCAGCGCGACGAAAAAGAGCGAGCCGGGGTAGAGGCACATGGTGCCCCATTGCGCGAGGAAGGGCGCGCCGCAGTTCGAGAGCGGGTTCCACAGCGGCAGCTCGCCGGCGCGCAGGCTCTCGCGCAGGTAGTGCGCGGACGGGTAGGCCATGACGCCGTAGTCGGAGCGGAAGAAGGTTTCCGTGCCCATCCAGATGCCCGGGAAGGCGACGACGAAGGCGAGCAGGAGGAAGACGGCGAAGCGGCGCGGGGTGAACCAGCTCGATGGTTCCGGGTTCGGAGTTTCGGGTTCTGAGTTGGCGGAAAAGTCACTCATCACAACTAGCTCACAAGTTCATTTTCATCTGTGGGTCCGCGATTGGTTCGGAGGATTGGCTGGCTTGTCGTTCGCTTGAAAGTATTGGCTTGGGCGGGAACTCCAGATGCCGCAGAGATTCGAGCGAGCCGACATTCTGAAAGAACGTCCGACAGAACCAGTCCAAGTTTCCCGCGAACCGTTCCCCACATAGGAATGGAATATTCTTCGTCCGCCCTCCACTGCGGGCTTCCAGATAGCAAATGAAGGAATCCGGCCCGCCACCCGCGCTCCCCGGATAGATGAAGTATTCGTAACTGTTCCCGTGGCTCACATCGAACGGGCGCGTGTCCAGCGCACAGCGGATGGGAGCAACTGCTTCCTCGTCCAAGCCCCAACGGACTCGCAGGGTTTCTCTCTTGAGCGTGGCTGCTACAATGAGGTAGGCACCCAGCTCGTCGCGTCCGAGGTTCTCAATCTTCAGGAGTGGCTCAGTTCGATTCCGTGACATTTGGGCCTCCTTTCGACAAGCGTTGACTCGGGTTGCACCACCACAGCACGACGCATGCGGCGATGCCGAGCGCGGACAGCATGACACCGAGTTGGAAGCCCCGGTCCACATACTCCAATCGCACGGCACTGCGGCCGGCGGGGACGGGCACGGCTTGGAAGGCGTGGTTGGCGCGGAGGATTTCGGTGGGCTGTCCGTTCACGGTGGCTTTCCACGGATGGTAGAAGGTTTGCGCGATGACGACCAGCGTGGGCGCGGCGGAGTCCACGTCGCACTCGATGCGGTGGGCGGACCATTTGGCGGCGAGCACGCGGGCGCTCGTGCCGGCGA
>JACRKB010000280.1 GCA_016235545.1 Verrucomicrobiota bacterium
CACGAGGTGCCGCACTACTGCAACCACCCGAAGCTCCCCATCGCCGGCAACTGCCGCATGTGCCTCGTCGAGTTCGGCACGCCGCAGTTGGGGCCGGACCGCAAGCCCGTGCTCAACGAGGACGGCTCGTCGAAGATTGCGAAATCCGTGCTGCCCTACGAGCCCACCACGCCGCGCGGCGCCATCGCCTGCGCCACGCCCATTTCGCCGGGCATGGAGATTTACCCAAATTCCCCCGCGACGAAGCAGATGCGCGAGGCGGTGCTCGAATCGCTCCTCATCAACCACCCGCTGGACTGCCCCATCTGCGACCAGGCCGGCGAGTGCAAGCTGCAGGAATACTCGGTGCAGCACGGCCAAGCCGAGAGCCGCTTCGTCGAGGCGAAGGTTCACAAGCCCAAGGCCGTGGATCTCGGCCCGCGCATCGTGCTCGATGACGAGCGTTGCGTGCTCTGCACCCGCTGCATCCGCTTCACGAAGGACATCGCCGGCGACGACGCGCTCGGCATCGTCAATCGCGGCAGCTACAACACCATCGCCGCGTGGGCCGAGGGCGCGTTCGACAACAACTACACGCTCAACACCGTGGACATCTGCCCGGTGGGCGCGCTCACGTCGAAGGACTTCCGCTTCCAGATGCGCGTGTGGTTCATGAAGGAGACGAAGTCGCTTTGCACGAGCTGCGGCACCGGCTGCAACATCGTCGTCGGGTCGCGCGAGGAGAAAGTCTATCGCTACGAGCCGCGCCAGAACGACGCGGTGAACTCGACGTGGATGTGCGACTCGGGCCGCCTGAACTACAAGTGGATTGGCCGCACGGACCGGCTTCAGAAATGTGGAATGCGGATTGCGGAACGCGGAATGTTGGAAGTCGCGTGGCCCACCGCGCTCAAGGCCATTTCCGCCAAACTCGCTTCTACTGCAACCGGCAGCGTGGCCGTCATCGCCAGCGCGCGGCAGACCACCGAGGAACTCTGGCTGCTGTCCAAGCTCGCGAAGAAGTTCAACGCGCTGACCGACTCCATCGCCCGCAACGGCGAGGGCGACAAGCTGCTCGTCAACGCGGACAAGAACCCGAACTCCAACGGCGCGCGCCTCACCGGCATCGCCGGCCCGCAGCTCGGCGCGACCCTCGCGAAGATTGCCGACGGCATCCGCAGCGGCAGCATCCGCACGCTCATCGTCTTCGGCGAGGACGTGACCAAGCACGGTATCGGCGCGGACCTGCTCGCGAAGCTGGACACCCTCATCGTCAGCGACATCCTTCCGAACGCGACAACCGGTGCCGCGCACTTCGTCCTGCCCGGCTGTGCGCACGTCGAGAAGCGCGGCACGTTCGTGAACGTGAAGGGCCGCGTGCAGAAGTTCATGAAGGCCGTCGAAGCCCCCGGCGACGCCCGGCCCGAGTGGGAGTTTCTGCACGAGCTGGTTCACAACGCCACCGGCCAGAACGGCTTCTCGACCATCGAAGGATTGTTCAACCAGATGGCGCGCGAAGTCCCCGGCTTCGCGGGCCTGGAGTGGGCGAAACTCGGCGACACGGGTGTGACGGTGCAAATCTAGTTTTCCATGGCTTGGCTTGATTCATTGAATTCGCAAGAGCAATTCGTGTTCTTCACGCTGCTGAAGATTGCGTGCGTGCTGGGGCCGCTGCTGACGCTCGTCGCCTACGCGGTGCTGGCGGAGCGCAAGGTCTCGGCGCTCATCCAGGACCGCGTCGGGCCGAACCGCGTGAACCTCCCGCTCATCGGCAGCATCCCGGTCCTCGGGCCGTTTCTCACGAAGCTTGGCTTCTGGCATCCACTCGTGGACGGCGTGAAGAGCTTCATCAAGGAGGATTTCACCCCCGCGCACGTGCGGAAGATTTACTTCTGGCTCGCGCCGGCCATCTCGCTCGTGCCGGCGTTCCTCGTCATCGCGGTGATTCCGTTCGGCTCCACGCTCGGCAACCAGAAGATGGTCATCGCGGACCTCAACGTCGGCATCCTCTACACCTTCGGCATCGTGTCGCTGGGCGTGTATGGCATCGTGCTGGCGGGCTACGCGGCGAACTCGAAGTTCCCCTTCCTCGGCGGCATCCGCGCCAGCGCGCAGATGATTTCCTACGAAATCGCGATGGGCATGAGCGTCATCCCGGTCTTCCTCGTCGTCGGCGACCTGAACCTCGGCAAAATCATTGAGCACCAGGCGCAGAACGGCTGGAACGCCTTCCCGGTGTTCGGCGGCGGCTTCAGCGCGCAGACGCTCCTGCTCGTGCCGTGCGGCGTGATCTCCTTCGTCATCTTCTTCATCTCCGCACTCGCGGAAACGAACCGGCTGCCGTTCGACATGGCGGAGTCGGAGTCCGAACTCGTCAGCGGCTACCACACGGAATACAGCTCGATGAAGTTCGGCATGTTCTTCATCGGCGAATACGCGAACATGTTCGCCGGCGCGGCCATGATGACCACGCTCTTCCTCGGCGGCTGGACGTTGCCCTTCCTCGGCCTCGACGTCGCACCTGCGGACGGCGAGTGGTTCAAGGGCCTCCTGCACATCGGAATCTTCATGGTGAAGATGCTCGCGTTCATGTTCACCTTCATGTGGATTCGCTGGATGCTCCCGCGCTTCCGCTACGACCAGTTGATGGACCTCGGCTGGAGGCGGATGATTCCGCTGGCGCTGGCGAACATCATCTTAACCGCCGCCGTGCTGGCCCTGACCAACCGTTGACCGACGCGCGACCATGATTGTCAAACGCAACGAACTGACTTGGTTTGAGCGGCTGTATCTCCCGGCCATCATCGGCGGGCTGAAGGTCACCACGCGCCATTTCCTCAACACCCTCACCACCAAGACGCCCATCACGCAGCAGTATCCCGAGGAGCCGACGCGCGTGCTGCCGGGCTATCGCGGCGCGCCGTATCTGGTGCGCGACCAGGACGGCGCGACCAAGTGCGTCTC
>JACRKB010000281.1 GCA_016235545.1 Verrucomicrobiota bacterium
GAAAGTGTTGACGTAAACACTCACAGGCTCGGGATAGCCGATGGCGTAGGCGAACTGAATCTCAGCGCGCTTGGCCAGCCCGGCGGCGACGATGTTCTTCGCGACGTAGCGGCCCATGTAGGCTGCGCTGCGGTCCACCTTCGACGGGTCCTTGCCGGAAAACGCGCCACCGCCGTGGCGGCCGAAGCCGCCGTAGCTGTCCACGATAATCTTGCGTCCGGTCAGTCCGGTGTCGCCCTGCGGCCCGCCGACGACGAAGCGGCCCGTGGGGTTGATGAGGAACAGCGTGTCGGGCGTGAGCAGGCTCTTGGGCAGAACCTTCTTCACGACCTCCTCGATGCAAAACTCCTCGATCTGCTTGTGCTCGACGTCGGCAGTGTGCTGCGTGGAGATGACGACGTTCGAGATGGAAACCGGCTCGTCGTTCTCATACACGACGGACACCTGCGACTTCGCATCAGGGCGAAGCCAGTGGACTTTGCCGCTCTTGCGGATCTGCGTGAGCTTCCGGCCCAGGCGATGCGCGAACATGATCGGCGCGGGCATCAGCTCCGGCGTCTCGTCGCTGGCGTAGCCGAACATCAGGCCCTGGTCGCCGGCACCTTGCTCGGCCTTCTTCTTGCCCGAGGCGGCCTTGGCGTCCACGCCTTGCGAAATATCCGGCGACTGCTGCGTGATGATCGTGTTCACGAACACCTTCTCCGCATGGAACACGTCGTCGTCGTTCACGTAGCCGATGCCGCGGATGGCCTCTCGGGCGATCTTCACGAAGTCCAGCTTCGCGCGCGTGGTGATCTCACCGCCGACGATTGCAATGTTCGACTTCACGTAAGTCTCGCAGGCGACGCGGCTGTGCTTGTCCTGCGCAAGGCAGGCGTCTAGGACGGCATCAGAAATCGTGTCGGCGACTTTGTCAGGGTGGCCCTCGCCGACGGATTCGGAGGAGAAGATGAATCGTTTGCTCATGCGTAAGTCTGCGGTTGTTTTTGTTGGGCTGCCGCACCGGCAGCGGGCGAGGAAACTAGCCAGCCAACGGGCCAAAGCAACTTTTTATTCCTCGCGGTGCGCGGTTGGAGTCCATCTCCAAAGCTCCGGCGCGATGTCCTTCCATGTCTCGGAAGATGTGGCGGAGGGAAGTAAGTTTCAGCGCGCGGGCCTGCCGCACTGAAGGAGAAGATGGTGCGCGGTGCAGGGTTCGAACCTGCGACCCCTACCGTGTCAAGGTAGTGCTCTACCACTGAGCTAACCACGCAGCGCGGCGTAACGTGCCGAGCGACTTTCCCTTTGGCAAGAGTGGACTTGGCATGGTGGCGCGCGCAATTCGCCGAAGCGCCGCTGTGTGTGTTCACGGCACCAGTTGCTGCGCGTGGATGACGCGTGCGTGCGAAGTTCGCCCGCTTGCGTGGCGGGCAAGCTTGCTGCGGCTGGGCTCCTTCACAGCCGCGCTCCGGGGCGGCGCACGCTTGAGTCCGTCGCAATTTGCTTCGCCCGGTCGCGCGTGGTGTTGCAAACTCAACTTATGCGCAGCCTGTATTCTCAGATGCTACCCGCCATGGCGGTCCTGCTCTTCGCGACGACCGAGCCCGTCCGCGCCCAGGCCGCCAAGAACAAGGTCGCGCCGGTCATCCCGCACTACGATCCGCCGGACCAGCCGTTCCGCATGGCCCCGATGCCGCAGAGCACGCGCAGCATCGTGGTGCCGCTGGCGACGAACCTGCACCTGGCCTTCGACACCGCGCTGCTGCGCACACACACCGTCTGGTCGGGCAAGGGACTCGCGCTCCTCGGTCCGCAATACGGCTTGCCCAAGTCGCCCTTCATCAGCACGAACGACGGGACGGTGTTGTGGACGATGCCGCCGGTGTTTCCGTGGGCGGTGGGCGGAGCGAAGCTGTTCCCGGCCAAGCTCCCGGAGAATGCTCTGTTCAATGGCGTCAGCACGAAAGGCGGCGTGCTTACTTTCCACTACGAAATTTTCATTGGTGGGCAGAAGATTCCCGTGGCCGAGTCGGCGCGTGTCGAACTGTTTGGGGAAAGGGCTGCGGTCGTCCGGCGGTTCGAACTCGGGCCGCGCAAACAGCCGTTGAGGTTCCTCGCGCTGACCATGCCGAAGGACAGCCCGTTCGCTTTCGGTGGCATCATAGCCATGCAGAGTGCTTGGGTTCCTCCCGACATTGAGCCTGGCCGAAGCGTCGTGGTGCTTCACGTGCGGGGGCTGAAAGCGCAGGCACTGAGTGGCGGTTGGCCCGATGTTGACTACGAGATTGAACGTGTCTCGGAAGCGGGGACGGAGAAGGGCAATGAGCGCGTGCGGGTCAAAGGTTCGGAGTTTCGCATCAGATGTGACGTTCCGGCTGACGCGGCATGGTTCGAACTCATCACGACCCTCGTGCCTGATGCCGCAAGTGAAAGAAAGTTCACGGCAGCCGTCGCTGCCACCGAGACTGCAAATCTTGGCAAGCCACCGCTAGGCGCTTCGGCCAAGCTCGCAAGCAGTTCGCCCAAACTCGCCGTGGGTGAAAAGATGGGCCGGCCTAGTTCCGTTTTCACGTCTTCCTATCGTGGAGAAGCCTTCCCGCTCCCCAAGGAAGCCAACCTCCTCGTCGGTGGCATGGACTTCCTGCCGAACGGCGACCTCGCCGTATGCACATGGGCAGGCGACGTGTGGATTGTCGAGGGCGCAACGGGTTCGCCCGCTGCCGCCAAGTATCGCCGCTTTGCGCGCGGGTTGGCGGAACCGATGGGTCTCGCGGTGCGCGACGGGAAGATTTACGTCGGCACCAAGCAGGGGCTTTACCGGCTCACGGACACGGACAGCAACGGCGAGGCGGACTTGTTCGAGTGCCTCAACCAGGGCTGGGGCTACACCGGCAGCTACAACGCCTTCGTCTATGGTCCGGTCTTCGACAAGGCGGGCAACTTCATCCTCGCCAGCGCCGGGCACAGCGGGCGTTGGGACAGTCCTTACATGGGCTGGGGCATCCGCATCTCGCCCGACGGCGCGAAGCTCGACGCGATTTGCTCCGGCTTCCGCGAGCCAAACGGCATCGGCACCTTCGGCCCCGACCGCGACGTGTTCGTCTCCGAGAACCAAGGCCAGTGGATGGCGGCGTGCAAGCTGAACCACGTCACGCCCGGCAAGTTCTACGGCCACCCGAGCGCGTGGCCCGCGCCGCAGGAGGAATACGGCAAGCACACGCGCTTCGACCCGCCGGCAGTCTGGTTCCCCTACAAGCTCGCGCGTTCCACGACCGGCATCGTCGAAATCACCGACGACCGTTTCGGGCCGTTCAAGGGCCAGCTTGTGGTCGGCGATTTCCAGAACGCCATCGTCACTCGCGTGCAGTTGGAGAAGGTCAACGGCGAGTATCAAGGCGCGGTGTGGCCGTTCCTGAAGCAGTTTCAATCAGGCGTGAATCGCCTCGCCTACGGGCCGGACGGCAAGCTCTACATCGGCGGCTGCCAGGCCCCGCTCTCGTGGAAGGCCGTTGCGCCGCTGGACTTCGCGCTCGAGCGCGTCAGTTACACGGGCAAGCTGCCCTTCGAGGTGAAGGAAGTCCACGCGTTGCGCGACGGCTTCGAGCTGACCTTCACGCAGCCCGTCGAAGCGAAGGCCGCCGCCGACCCCGAGAGCTACGACGTGACGCAATACGGCTTCAAGTATCACGCCAAGTATGGCTCGCCCGAGTTCGACCACGACGGGAAGGAAAACGCCGCCACGCTCATCAAAGTCACGGGCGCGACCGTCTCGCCGGACAAACTGAAAGTCCGCCTCAAGCTGGAAGGCTGGAAGACCGGCTACGTCACGATGGTCCGCAGCCTCGACGTGAAGAACGCAGCGGGCGAGTCCCTCGTGAACGACACGTTCTGGTATTCGCTAAACCAGCTTCCCAAGTCGGCGACCCCGTAACCGCTCCCCGGCCCCGTCGTCACCTTGGCCATGAGTCCGCACCGTGCGATGGCAATCTGGGCGGGCGTTCTCGCGGGATTTGCTGCCACCGCATCCGCGCAGACCAACGCGCCCACGATGCGGCTCATCTCCGTCACGAACTCAGCTCCCCTCCTCGGCTGGTTGCCTCCCACCAATTCAATCGTGCAAGTCGAGGCCCGGCCTGACTTGGGCACGTCCGTCTGGGCGCGCGTCGCGAACGCGAGCCTTGCGCTCACGAGCGCTGCGGGCGAGTCGCGAGCCACGGATTTGAGGGCGTTGCCCGGCACGCAGTATTACCGGCTCCGCAGCAGCGGCAGCGGACGCTTCGGCGCGTTCGCCAGTCTGGGCAACCGCCCGGACATGCCGGGCTACTTGACGGAACTCGGCGCTTCGTGGACGCGCCTGAACTACCCGCTCGACGGCTCTCCGCTGACGAACGCGCTGCCCTTCCTCGAAGCGGGCTTCAACCTCGTGCTCACCTTCAACTGGCGCGAAGCCGGCGGCGTGCTCACGACCTACGGCACGCCGGGCGAGTGGCCCAATGCGGGCTTTCCCTTCCTCAACCGCGCCACCTACCAGCAGCGCGTGCGGGACGCGCTCACGCCGTTGCTCCCCTATCTCGTGCTCGGCCACCAGGTATGGGTGCAGTGCGAGAACGAGATTGGCGACGCGTCGCTCGCAGCAGACGGGCGCTACTGGCGCGGCACCACGGCGGATTACCTCTCGCAGCTCGGCGCGTTCGCCGAGGCGGCGCGCGGCCTGAGCACGAACTTCGTCATCGTCCTCACGAGCTTCGCCAGCGAGAACCTCGACACGGTGCTGGCTCCCGCCGATCCGAAATACGCCTTCCAGACAAACCGCATGATCACGCTGCTGGCGCAGGGCGACTACGACGCGGCGGACGTGCACTTCTACGGCGGCACGGTGGACATCCCGGCAAAGGCCGCGTGGGTGACGGCGCGCCTGCCCGCAGGCCGGCGCTGGTGCAGCACCGAGAACGGCGGCCCTGACCCGCGCTACTCAGGCACGCCTGTCTCGTGGACGAACAACCTCGCGCTCTTCGAGCAGGTGCAGTCGCAGCAGGTCGCCGCGCGGCTCGACGCGGTTTCCACGAACGGCGCAGCCGTCGCGCTCTGGTTCTCACTGTTCGACCTGCAGGGGGAAAGCGACGCGTTCAACCACCTCGGCCTGCTGGAAGGCAGCGTGTCCCCGCCGCGCAAACGCGCCGCCTTCGGCG
Organism: Verrucomicrobiota bacterium; assembly: GCA_016235545.1. Taxonomy (GTDB): domain Bacteria; phylum Verrucomicrobiota; class Verrucomicrobiia; order Limisphaerales; family SXTU01; genus SXTU01. Next base: position 5,169 of record JACRKB010000281.1, read on the forward strand.
CGTTTCAGAGCTACGCCAGCACAAACCGCTGAGCCGGTGGCTCAAATCCCATGTTCAGCACCACGAACGGTCCGGCGGCGGGAAGTAATCGGCGGCGCTCGCCGTGAGGCAGAGGGAGGCGAAAAGGATGGGGAGCAGGCGAAAGGCGGAGATGTTCATGCGCGGTGAGTGTCAGCAAATGCCGAGGGGGGCAACCGAACTTGCACGCGCTCGGAGTCGCGTGCAGCGGCTTGCAGCCGCCGTCTGCTGCTGCCGGTCGCACCACACGGCGACTGCACGTCGCCGGCACAATCCCGAGCGCCCCCTACTTCGCAGCCGGCAGCACCTGCACGGTCAGCGAGGTCGCCGCGTTCGCCGAGCGATAGACGCGCTGCGTGGCTTTGCGGAAGTCATCGGGCTTGGCGGTCGGGATGTTCACGAAGGTCTGCGGGTTGCGGTCCACGAGCGGGAACCACGAGCTTTGGAAGTGTATCATCACGCGGTGGCCGCGACGGAAGGTGTGGCACACGTCCGGGATGTCGAAGGCGATTTTCGCCAGCTTGCCCGGCTCGAACGGCTCGGGTTTTTCAAAGCTGTTGCGGAACTTGCCGCGGAAGATGTCGCCCCGCACGAGTTGCTGCGCGCCGCCAAGCTTCACGTTCGCGGGGTTCGGCGCCGGGTTCGGATGGTCGCCGGGATACACGTCAATGAGCTTGATGACCCAGTCCGAATCCGTGCCCGTCGTGGAGACGTGAAAGCTCGCGCGCAGCGGGCCGGCGAGGGTCAGGTCCTCCTCCAGCGGCGCGGTCTCATACACCAGCACGTCCGGCCGCGACGCCGCGAAGCGCTGGTCCTCGATGGGATACGCGCGCGGGTAGCTCGTGGATTGGTCGGCGGTGTAGGGCACGGGCTTGGCGGGGTCGCTCACATACTCGTCTAAGGCCGCGCCTTCGGTGGGCGGCGAGAAGGACAGCGCGCCACCGGCCCTGAAGTAGAGCGTGCGCGCGGC
>JACRKB010000278.1 GCA_016235545.1 Verrucomicrobiota bacterium
TCTCGGTGGCGCGCTGCTGCGTGTGAATCCCGACGACCTCTCGCACAAGACGTGGTCGAATCTCGTCACCAACCAAAGCCTCGGCCGTCTCGTCAGCGTGCCGCAGACCGGACAGGTGCTCGGCGCGACGAGCATCTACGGCGGTTCATCGGCGACGCCGACGGAGGCGGAAGCGTGCATTTTCCTCTGGGACTGCAAACGCGAAGAGATCGTGTTCACCGCGAAGCCGTTGCCGGGCGCCAAGACCTACGGCGCGGTCGTGCGCGCCGCCAACGGCCTCATCTACGGCGTCGAGGGGCGTGGTAACAGGTATTACGCCTTCGATCCGGTTGCGCGCAAAACTGTCTTCGCCGGCACGTTGCCGGTGAAGACGCTGCGCTTCCCCGAACTCGCTGACGAACCGTCCGGCCCGCGCGGGTTGATCTACGGACTCGGAGACGAGGCGATCATCGCGATTGATCCCGCCGACCACAGCGTGAAGGTGGTCGGGCAAAATCCCGCGCTCAAGAGCGCGTGGGGTTTCTGCGTTGCGCTTGATGGCCAGCTCTACTTTGGCGCGCTCGGTCACCTCATGCGTTGCCAGCTTCCGAAGCAGGAGTGAGAATGGTGCGGCAACCCGTCCAACCCGACATGATTCGCCTCAACCTTGCCGTCGCCGCCCTGCTGGTGGCTCTGCTCACGGTTCCCGCAGCAGAGCCAGCTCATGCTTCCAAGCCCAACATCGTCCTCATCCTTGCCGACGATCTCGGCTGGGCGGATCTGGCGTGCTATGGCGCGGACCTGCACGAGACGCCGCACCTGGACCAGTTGGCGCGCGATGGCGTGCGCTTCACCCAGGCATGCGCGCCTGCGCCGGTGTGTTCGCCCACACGCGCGGCGTTGTTGACGGGCAAGGCTCCCGCGCGGTTGCACATCACCATCTGGGCGGAAGGCTCGCTCAAGGGGCCGACGAACCGGAAACTCCTTCAGGCCGCTTCGCTCCATGATCTGCCGCACGCTGAAACCACGCTGGCAAAGCACCTGCAAGCCGCCGGCTACCTCACCGCGCTCGTCGGAAAGTGGCACCTCGGTGACGCCAACCATGCGGCGGAGACGCACGGCTTCGACATCAACATCGGCGGCACACACTGGGGCGCGCCGACAACTTTCTTCTGGCCGTATCGCGGGGCGGGCCGCTTCGGCACGGAGTTCCGCTACGTGCCGCACCTGGAATTTGGGCAGCCCGGCGAATACCTCACCGACCGGCTGACCGATGAGGCGCTGCGCGTCGTGGACCGCGCGGCCGCGGCGAAGCAGCCGTTCTTTCTCTACCTCGCCCATCACGCGCCGCACACGCCCGTCGAGGCGAAGCCCGCCGACGTCACGCACTTCAAGGAGAAGCTGCGCCCCGGGATGAAGCATCAAAACCCCACCTACGCCGCGATGGTCCGCAGCCTCGACGAAAGCGTGGGCCGCGTGCGGGCGCGCTTGCGCGAGCGCGGCCTGGAGCGGAACACAATCTTCATTTTCACCAGCGACAACGGCGGCTACATCGGCACGTCCACGCACGAGGGTCGCACGATTCCCGTGACTGACAACTCGCCGCTGCGCTCCGGCAAGGGCACCTGCTACGAAGGCGGCCTGCGCGTGCCGCTCATCGTGGACTGGCCCGGCGTCACGCCTGCGGGCGCGCGCTGCGACGAACCAGTGGTGCTCACGGACCTGTTTCACACGCTGACCGTGGCGGCTGGGCTGGGCGCGCCGGCTGGTTCTGTCCCGGACGGGCTCGACCTCTCGGCGCTGCTGCGCAAGCCGGACACGAAGCTGGGCCGCGACGCGCTCTTCTTCCACTACCCGCACTACTATCACGCCCCGCCCTCCACGCCAGTGAGTGCCGTGCGCGCCGGCAACTGGAAGCTGCTGGAGTTTTTCGAGGACCAGCGCGTCGAGCTGTTCAACTTGAAGGACGACCCCGGCGAAAGCCGCGACCTCGCGAAGCAGATGCCGGACAAGACCGCTGAACTTCTCCAGCGCCTGCGCGACTGGCGGGAGACCGTCGGTGCGCAGATGCCGGCTCCGAATCCGGACCACAGGCGGGCCAGGTAAAACGGTTTGCTTGCACTTGCCGTTCCGCCGAAATCCCTCCGCTTCTGTTCATCGGTTGCCGAGATACTTCAGCACGGCTCCGGTTCGCGAGTGGACATGGAGCTTTCCATAGACCTTGCGGAGGTGGTTGCGGACGGTGTCGAGGCTGATGCTGAGGCGGTCGGCGATTTCCTTGTAGAGGTAGCCCTTGGCGAGCTGGTCGAGAATCTCCAGCTCGCGCGGGGTGAGGCTTTCCATGTCCGGCGCGGCGGATGCCCGCTGGAAGAAGCCGACGACTTGCCGTGCGATTTCGGGCGACATCGGCGAGCCGCCGGCGTGGAGCTGTTCGATGGCTTGCAGCAGCTCGCCGGGCGGGGTGCGCTTGAGGAGGTAGCCGCTCGCGCCGGCCTTGAGGGAGTCGAAGATCATTTCCGAGTCCTCGAACATTGTGAGCATGAGGAACTGCGTGCGCGGGAGGAGGGGTTTGAGCCGCGCGACGAGCTGCACGCCGCTCATGCGCGGGAGGTTGATGTCGAGGACAGCGATGTCCGGCGCGAGGGCGGGGATCTCGTCGAGGGCGGACTCGGCGTTGGCGAAGGCCGCGAGGAGCTTGAAGTTCGGGGCGGTGGCGAGGAGGTCTGTGAGTTGCTGGCGAAGGCGGGCGTCGTCTTCCACGATGGCGAGGCGGAGGGTCATGCTGGGTTTGAGGTGGGAGGTGGAGGAGGTTCAGGATTGCGAGCAGGAGGGGAGAGCGTTGGCGGCCTCCTGCTCCTGCTTCTCATGTTGTCATTGTTTCACCTTCAGAGTCGCGAGCGGCATTCGAAACTCCACACGTGCGCCGGTGCCGGTCTGGCTCTCGAAGCGGCATTCCCCGCGCAGTTGCTCCAGCCGCAGCCTCATGTTTGAGAGGCCGTCCGCGCCAGCTTGGCTTGCGGGCGCGCCACCTTGGCCGTTGTCGCGCAAGGTCAGTTCCAGCGCATCACCGCGGATGGCGGCGGTGAAGCCGACCTCCGTGGCCTGCGCGTGCTTGACGATGTTTTGCAATGCCTCCTTGAAGGCGAGGAACAACTGGTGGCGTGCCTCCGGCGAGATTTTCAACGCGGGCACTTCCGTCGGGAGCTCGTGGCGGCAACGGATGTCGAGCGGCGTGAGATATTCACGGGCGTGGCGGGCCATGAACTCCAACAGGCGCTCAAGTGAATCGTTGCCAGGATTCACCTCCCACACGATCTGGTCCATCGCGCGCACGGCGTCGTGGACGCATTCGGAAACTTGGCGGAGCTTCTGCTCCGTCGCGGCGGGCAGCGGGGCGTCGCGAAGGCCGAGGTCGCTGAGATAAGACAGTTGCGTGAGGCGTGCGCCCACGTCGTCGTGCAGGTCGCGGGCGATGCGGGCGCGCTCGCGCTCGACGGCCTGCTCGCCTTCGAGCCGGACGAGCCTCCGGCGGAGCTTGCGCATGGCGGCGGCACGCCAGGCCCACGCGGCGAGCAGCGCGAGCAGCGCGGCAACCAGGCTGCGGAGCCAGAGCGTCTGCCACCAATGCGGTAGCACGACCAGGGCGAGCGTCGCGCCGTCGGCGGACCATTCGCCGTCGTTGTTGCTGGCCTGGACGCGCAGGGTGTGGCGGCCCGGCGGCAGCTTTTCCACGATGGCCACACGCTGCGGCCCGTTGTAAGTCCAGTCTGTTTGAAGGTCGTCCACGCGGTAGCGGAAACTGATTAACTCGGGCGCAACAAAACTCAGCGCGGTGAAGCGCACGCCGATGCGGCCCGAGTGCGGCGGCACAAGGAGTTGGCCCGATGTGGGCACGACCTTGCCGTCGAGCAACACTTCTTCGACACGCACGGGAAAGGCGCGCGTGGTGGCGACGGGCGCGCGCAAATCCACGCCCACCAGGCCCAGGCTTGTCGCCACCCACCAACGGTCACCGGTGGCCCACGCGGAAGGCTGGCTGCGCGCGAGGCAGGTGAAGTCGGCGAGTCCGTCCACGCGTCCCGGCACGGTGCAGTGCACGCGGGGCGCGCGATCGTCGAGCACGGCCTCGAGCTCTGCCAGCGCCACGCTGAACACGCCGCGATTCGAGGCGCACCAGAGGCGTCCGTCCGGCCCGAGATGCAGTGCGGCGATGACTTCATCCCAGAGGCCGTGTTGCAACGTGACGGTCTGACAGCGACCGCCCTTGAGCCGCGAGAGGCCGCCGCCGTCGGTGCCCATCCACAGCGCGCCGTCTGGCGCGGGCAGGAGGCAGAGAAGCTCGCGCCCGGTGAGGCCGTCGGCCCGCGTGAACTCCCGCTGGCGTGTGCGGCTCAGGGAGAGAAGCCGCCCGTCCACCGTGCCGACCCATAGCACACCGGCGGTCCCCAGCGCGAGGGAGCGCACGTTCGCCTGGACGGGCCCGCCGGGGAATGGCGCGGCGTTGATGCGGCCATCCGCCAGCAGGGCAAGGCCGCCTTCGGTGCCGAGCCAGAGCCGGCCACGGTCATCGCCGAGCAGCGCGCGGACGTTGTCGGATGGCAGGCCTTCGGCCCGTTTCCAGCGGCGTTTCACCTCGGTGTCGAAGTGCAACAAGCCTTGTCCCCACGTTCCCACCCAAAGCCCGCCGCCGGGCGCGGGATAGATGCACTTCAACTGGGTGTCCAGCGCGACGCCCTCGGCGAAGCGTCCGTCCTCGAAGGATTGCAGACGCCGTGTCTCGGAGAGCGCCCACAGCCGGCCCGCCGCATCCGCGCAGGTGGATGCGGAGATGACCTGCTGTTGAGCCAGTCCAGCCGCATCTCCCAGCACGGTGAGCGCGCGCGGACGCAGCCGCCACAGGCCGTCCTCTTTCGTGCCGGCCCAGATGTTGCCCTCGCGGTCCTGCGCGAGGGAGTTGATGCGCTTTTCTGTCTCGATGACTTGGCTGAAGCGCCCGCCGTTCAGGCGGAAGAGGCCCGACTGCAATGTGCCGAGCCAGACCGCTCCATCGCCGCTCTCCAGCACCGCCGTGCAATGGGCCGTGGGCACGGGCAACCGCGCCACGAGGGCCGGCTCCGCCGCGTCCGTCACGCGCCATAATTGTCCGTCGCGCAGTGCCCAGACCCCGCCTGAGCTGGCTGCCAGCAGTTGCGATGGCGTGGGCAGGGCAGGGGCAAGTGTCACCACGTTCGTGCCGTCCCGCCAACCCCATTGGCGGCTCTGCCGGAACCAGACGCGCTTGTCGGCGTGGTCGGCGCACAACTGGATCGCGCCATCTTCCCTGGGAAAGCCCTGCGCTGGCTCCAGTCGCCCGGCGCGAAAGGAGGACACCTCGCCATTGTTCCAGCCCACGAGGAGATCGCCGTTTTCGTCTGCGCAGAACGATGCGATGATCTTGTGGGACTTCGTGGGTGGATCGGGCAGGTGGAACAGGCCTTGGTAAAAATAGGCCAGCGGGCCGTAGTAAAGCGCGGCCCACAGGCGGCCTTGCTTGTCCTCGTGCAGCAGGCTCATGCGCGAGGCCGTCACATCCGTGTCCGGTCCCGAATCCAGCCGCCGGAAGCGCACGCCGTCGAAGCGCGCCAGCCCGCTGTCGCTGGCTATCCAGATGTAGCCGTCACGCGCCGGGAGGACGGACGCGACGGAGTTCTCCGGCAGGCCGCGGTCTGTGTGCCATTTGGTGAGGCTGAAGTCCGGATCCGCAGCACGCGCGTCAGCTCGTGCCATCGCGAGGCAGGCCAGCCCGAACCAAAGCAAACGGGAGCAGCGGGGCATCAGGGCGCGAGTGTAACCACGAAGGAGAGCTCGTGCAAATGTCCGGCAGAGTCATGGCATCATCTCAGCCGGGCCGGAGTGGCTGGGGTGTGGGTGCAACGCGTTACCCGCCCGACGCATGTGCCGTTGCCGCACTGCACTTCCTGAAGTCCACTCTCGACGGCGACGAGGCCCGAACTCCGAAATGGAATGGCCGCAATAAACGCAAAGAGACGCAAAGAGAAGAGATTGCGGCCATTCCATTACGAAGTTCGGGCTGGAATGTCATTTCTCAGGGACCGCATCTTCCGGCATCGGCTGGTCTTTGGTCTCACGCAGGAAGAACACGACTACAAGGCCGAGCAGGAAAACCAGGCTCATCCAGCCGCAGGCGTTGCGGAACGCCGCGAGCTTGGCCTCGGGCGAGGGGTTGACTCCGGCAAACCACACGGTCATCTGGCCCTGAAGGAACGGCCCGCAAGCCGCGATGAAGCGGCCCACGTTATAGCAGAAGCTCACCCCCGTGCTGCGCAGGCGGGTGGGGAAAAGCTCCGGCAGGTAGATTGCAAACCCCGCGAAGAGCGCGAGCTGGCAGAAGCCCATCACAAAACTCATCCAGATGTCGCCCTTGCCGTTGAAGAGCTGGAAGTAGCCGACCGTGGCTATGAACGCCGCGAGAAACGCGACGGAGAAGGCGGGCTTGCGGCCCCAGCGTTGCGCCGCCTTGGTGAAGGCGATCATGCCGCAGAACGCCCCGATGTTTTGCACGATCATGTTGACGCCCGTCCAGACCGTCTTGGCCTTGGCGATCTTGTCGGGGGTCACCCCCTCATGCTTGAGCGAGCGCTCCAAAACGTCACCGACCAGCTCGGGGCTGAAAAAACCGATGCCCCAAAGCCCCACGACTCCCGAAATGCAAAGGCACATTCCCAAGAGCGCGGGACGCCGCCAGCGGGCCTCGCCGAAGAGCGAGGCGTAGGAGCCGAACTTGGCCCCGGTAAGCTTGCCTTCGGCCCGGGCCGCCACCCACTTCTCCGGCTCCTTCAGGCGGACCAGGATGAACACGCACAGGAACGCAGGAAGCGCTCCGATGAGGAACATGTATTTCCACGACATCCCCGCTTCAATCGAAGTTCCCTCAAGGTTTCCCAGCACGATGGCGATGCATCCGGCGGTGATATTGCCCACGGCCGAGAGCGCCTGAAGCAAACCCAGCGCCCCGGTGCGTGCATGTTCGGGCAGGCTGTCCGCCACCAGCGCCACAGAAAGGCCGAAGACGCCGCCCACCCCGAGGCCGGTCACGAAGCGGTAAATCGCAAAATCAATCCATCCCTTGGAGAAGGCCGACAAACCGGTGCAGACCGAGTAGAGGAGCACCGTGAAGGCCAGCGTCTTGGCCCGTCCGAAGCGGTCGCCGACGGCGCCAAAGATGAGGCCGCCGGTGGCCCACCCCGCGACGAAGATCGTGGTCGCGTAACCCCCATAAAGCTTCACGTCCATGCCGGGGGCCAGCAGCTTCTTCATCGCGCCGTTCCGGGCCAGCAGGAAGAGCTGCTGGTCCAGACAGTCGAAGAGCCACGCCAGGCACGCGACTGTGAAGACGAACCAGTGATACGGGGTGAGGTCTTTCCACCAGATGCCGGTGACGGGCTTGGAGGCGGTGTCGGTAGAACTCATAAGCGGCGCAGTGTTGCTCTCGGAAATCGGGTTGTTACCTACACGTAACGATTGGCCGAGCCAAGGCTTAATTCCCTGCACATCCTCTGGAGCAGGCGCGGAAGGCGGCGGGTGGTTCGCCGGGTCGCGGCATTCCCTTGAGGTGGAAGAAGCAAAAGGCGCGAGGAAGGTCATTCCTCGCGCCTGCAAGAATTCTGAAGCGATGAATTACTTCGCCGCTGCGTAGGCCCTGGCGACCTCCGCCCAGTTCACCACGTTCCAGAAGGCCTTGAGGTAGTCGGCGCGCTTGTTCTGGTATTTCAGGTAGTAGGCGTGTTCCCAGACGTCGCAGCCCAGGATGGGCGTGCCTTCGCAGCCGGAGACGGCCTTGCCCATGAGCGGGTTGTCCTGATTGGCGGTGGAGACGATCTCGAGCTTGCCGGCGTTGACGACGAGCCATGCCCAGCCGGAGCCGAAGCGGCCGATGCCGGCGGCCTCGAACTTCGCCTGAAAATCAGCGAGGGAGCCGAAGGCGGCATTGATGGCGGCGGCGAGGTCGCCGGTGGGCGCGCCGCCGGCGTTGGGGGCCATGAGCTTCCAGAAGAAGGAGTGGTTCCAGTGGCCGCCGCCGTTGTTGCGCACGGGGCCGCGGATGTTTTCCGGCACGGAGGCGATGTCTTTCACGAGCTCGCAGATGGATTTGGATTCGACGGTCGAGCCGGCGAGGGCCTTGTTGAGGTTGGTCACGTAGGCGGCGTGATGTTTGCCGTGGTGAATTTCCATCGTGGCCTTGTCAACGTGAGGTTCAAGCGCGTCGTGGGCGTAGGGGAGGGCGGGGAGTTCGTGGGCCATGAGCTGGGTTTGGTTTGAGTGTTCGCTGTGTTCCGAAAAGCGCGGCGAAGCTATCACCCGCCGTTGTGGGCGCAAACGGATTTCTCGGCGGGCGAGGAGGAAAAAATCTGCCGTGTGCCGCGAGCGGCGGCTTACACGCCAGCCAGACGGGGCGACGTGCTGGCGTTGGTTCCGGCGGGACTGCCGGTGACACCGGCGAGCGTGAAGATGGCGGTGTCCCCGAGCGGACGCGGGGAACGGGCGCGCAGGATGTGGCCGAGCGCTTTCACCGCGAGTTCGCCACAGTGGAAGGGCTTGCCGATGAAGTCCGTGCCGCCGCTCAGGGACGCTTGGGCGCGGGCTTTCAAGTCGTTCTGGCCGGTGACGAACACGGCCGGCGTGGCGGCGTGGAAGGCCATTTTCCTCATCCGGCGGCACAGCTCGCAGCCGTCGAGGTCGGGCATGTGCATGTCGAGGAGGACAAGGTCGAAGCGCTGGCGCTGGAGCAGCTCGGCGGCCTCGGTGGAGGAGTCGAGGCTGATGTGCGCAAGGCCCGCCCTTTCCAAGCCCAGTTTGGCGAGGCGGCGGGAAAGCGGCTCGTCATCCACCACGAGGACGAAGGGCGCGGCCCCGACTTCTTCGAGGCCGGGCGTGTGCCGCTCCAGCAGGTTGGCCAGCAGGTCTATGCCCTGTGCCAGCGTCCGCATGGCGGAGGCCGAGGCTTGGTCCGGTTCGGCCTGCAATTCCTCCGTGTAGCTTTCCAAGGCGCGCGCGAGCGTGGCTGCGGCACGGGATTCCCAGCGTGCAGGACCTTCGGTGAGCGAGTGCAGCACCTCATACATGTCCAGCAGCACGGCGAGCCGGCGGGCGTCAGTCTCGTGAGGTTGGGCAACGCTTTCCTGACGCATGAAGAGGTGCAGGTCATGCCGGAGCTGTGCCACGGCACGCGCGCCAGTGCCGGCCCCGGTGGGCGCGAGGGCGAACGGCGAACGCGCGGCGGACGCGGGCTTGGGGCCGAGCCGGCGGAAAATCTGAGTCTCGCCGGCTAGATTGCTGGAGGACATACGGGCAACAGCGACGCGACGATCATCGAAAAATTCACCCGGCGAGCGAAACAAAGTTCCGCAGCAGTTGCAATCCCACAGTCTGGCTTTTCTCCGGGTGGAATTGCGTGGCGAAGATGTTGTCGCGCCAGACCGAGGAGGAGAAGTTCCCTCCATAGTCTGTCCGCGTGGCGACGATGCCGGCGTCCGTCGGCTGCGGGTGGAAGCTGTGGACGAAATAGACGTGGCTGCCGCTGGGTATGCCGGCGTAAAGCGGGCAGTCGGGACGGAGTATCTCGATCTGGTTCCAACCTATCTGTGGAATCTTCAGCCCGGGCCGTCCGGCGAAGCGCACGACTCTGCCACCGAAGATGCCCAGGCCCGCCGCGCAACTGTTAAATTCCTCGCTCCTCTCGAACAGCGCCTGGTAGCCCACGCAGATGCCCAGAAAGGGCCTGCCCGTCTGGATGAAGTCCTTCACTGCGCCAAACACATCCTGCCGCTGCATCGCGGAGATGCAGTCGTCAAACGCGCCAACTCCCGGGAGCACCACTGCGCGCGCCTCGCGGAGCGCCTCAGGCCGGGTGGTGACGTGAAGGTCCGCGCCGACCTTGCGCAGGGCCTTCTCCACGCTGCGCAGGTTGCCGGAGCCGTAGTCGAGCAGAGCAATCACAGGAAAAAATTAACCACCGATAGACACGAGTTTTCAAACTCCAAGAGATGCGCTCAACGAATGCCTTGAAGATGTTGATGTGCGAGCGCTGATTCGTCGGATTCCTTTTCCATCGCCTGTCCTGCCACGAGCGGAAGCCGTTGCACGAAATAAGCGTTGATGTCCCACCGTCCCTCGGGAGTTGCGGCCAAGCCCAAGGCGAGAAAAGCCCTTTCGGTTTCTGTCATGCCAAGCCTGCCATTGAGCCCTTCGAAGCGGAGGGCTGCGCGTGCCAGCAGAGAGCGGTCGGGTCGTTTCCGTTTCATCAAAAAACAGCTATCACGCCTGCGTCGCCATTTCACGCTCTGTTTTCAACCTCAACTGACCGCACGCCGCGTCAATGTCCCCGCCCTTCTCGCGACGGAGCGTGGCGGTGACGCCCAGATTTTCCAGCGCGGCGAGGAATGCCTCACACACGGGCTCCGCCGGGCGCGACCATTCGAGACCCTCCACGGTGTTGTAGGGAATCAAGTTCACCTTCGCACGCAGCCGCGTGGCGAGGGCGGCGAGCGGTCTGGTCTGGTCGAGGCCGTCGTTCACACCGGCGATGAGGATGTATTCGAAGGTGATGAGCTGGTCCTTCCGTCGCTGATACGCCTCCAGCGCGGCGGTCAGCTCGGCGAGCGGATGCTTGCGGTTCACCGGCATGATGCGGTCGCGCACCTCGTCCGTCGCGCCGTGCAGCGAGACGGCCAGGCGGAACTGCTCCGGCTCGACAGCGAGCTTGCGGATCTGCGGTGCCAGGCCGCTGGTGGAGATGGTGATCTTCCGCGCGCCGATGCCCCCGCCCCACGGCGCGTTCAGGAGGCGGAGGGCCTTGAGCAGGTTGTCGTAATTCGCCAGCGGCTCGCCCATGCCCATGATGACAAGGTTGTTCACCATGCGGGCTTCGGGCTTTGAGTTTTGAGTTTTGGGCTGGGTGTCGGTGGTCGGATCCGGAACTCGGAACTCGGAACTCAAAACCCTTTCCACCGCCAGAACCTGCTCCACGATTTCCTCCGGCCCGAGGTTGCGCTTCCAGCCATCAAGCCCGCTCGCGCAGAACTTGCAGCCATAAGCGCAGCCGACCTGTGTGGAGACGCACAAAGTGTGACGGTCACTGGCCTCGCCATAGAGCGCGGGGTTCGCCGGGATGAGCACGCTCTCGATGAGCGCTCCATCGGCGAGCCTCCAGAGGAACTTTTGCGTGGTGTCGCGAGCGCCCTGCTTGCGGACGAGATCAAGCACGCGGTGCGAGAAGTTCTCGGCAAGTCTCGCGCGGAGCGGCTTGGGCAGGTTCGTCATCGTGTCCCAGCTCGTGGCGCGGCGCTTGTAAAGCCAGTCGAGCACCTGCCCGCCGCGGTAGTGCGGCGCGCCCCACTCCGTCAAGCGGGCTTCCAGTTCGGCGCGAGTGATGGATTTGATGTCAGTCACCGCACCCAGCGTGGCCTGCCAGCCGGGCAATGACAACGCTCCGCCGCTCAATTTCATTGCCACCACTTCTTCGCCAATGGCGTCAGAAGCGAGCCATTGCGCGATGGTATGAAGCCGGTGCTTGCCAGCCTCCGGCAGCTCGAATAGACAGGGCACCCTATGAAAGCCCTTGTTGCGTCCCTGCTCCTCGGCGGTGTTTGCATCGCTGTCACCGCCACCTTCGTCGCCAACAAGCAGGCGGTCCGCCATCGGGCCGAACTCGCTCATCACCAAGCCCTCTGGGCAGCGGAAAAATCCCAGATCGAGGCCGCGCTCAAGAAGGCGAAGGGCAAAACCGTCATCGTCGAGTCGCCCTCCTCCGCCCCTCCAGTTTCCACCGTCGTCACAGTGGCCGCGAAGCCCGATACCGCCGCCATCCTTGAACGCCTGCAATCATTCAAGCCCGCGCCTCCCGTCCCTGGCTCCAGCCAGCCCTCTCCTCGCCAGATGAAACGCATCCTCCACGAATTCGAGAGCCTCGTGGACGCCGGCGAGGCGGCGTTGCCCGCGATCCGCGCGTTCCTGGACCGCAACGAGGACTTGGACTTCCAGACCGCCGGCTTCAAAGGCTCGCGCGACGGCAACGTGCAGACGGATTTCCTCATGCCCCCGTCGCTGCGGCTCGGGCTGTTCGACGCGCTGCGGCGCATTGGCGGCGCGCAGTCCGAGGCGATGCTCGCCGATGTGCTGAAGACCACGGCGCGCGGTGTCGAAGTCGCCTACCTCGCTCGCGTGCTGCAGGAAATCGCGCCGAACAAACACCGCGACGCGGCGATTGCAGCAGCGAAGGATTTGCTGGCCAATCCCGTCGCCGAGGCCGCCGCGCTGGACAAGAACGACCGCAACTATCTCTACGGCGTGCTCGCGTTCTTCAACGACTCCTCGCAGGTCGCCGTCGCGCAAGGGCAGTTGCTCGCCGCGAGCGGCAGCCTGGACCGCGCCGCGCTGAAATATCTGGAACGCTCGATGGGCGAGCAGGTGGTGTCGCTCGTCGCACAGGCATATCAAGACCCGCGCGTGACCGACCCCGCCGCGAAGGAGCCGCTGGTCCGCTCCGCGCTCGCGTTCGTCGGCGCGAACGACCAGGCGCTCCAGGTCTTCGGCCAGGCCGTGCGCGACCCGGCATTGCAGGGCGAGCCCATCCGCAACCTCGTGGAGGACTTGAACCAGGATGGCATCCGCAACGAGAAGCAGCCGACGCCGGAGGACTTGAAACTCATCGCCAACCGCTACGCGCTGACGCAGCGCTACCTGCAACAAGACTTCGTGTTGAACAACAAGGCGCTTCTCGAAGGCTTCCGCGAGGCCGACAAGGACCTGCGCAACATGCTCCAGCGCGCCTCCGCACCTCCGAAGCCCAAGCCGTGAAACTTCGGCCCCGTGCCGCAGGCTTGCCGCCGCAGAATTGAACTGTCGTCGCTTCCCACCGACGGCGGCTGCTGGCCACCGGCACTCGCGGTAACAGCTACTTCGTTTCCGCCTTCTTGGCCGGCAGGAGCATCTCAATCGCCTTGTCGAGCTGCGGGTCGCGCTGGGAAATCCAGTCCTCGGGCGTGAGCCAGAGGCGCACGTCGGGCTGCTCGCCGTTGTTCTCCATGTTTGTGCCGTCCAGCCGGAAGACGCCGCCCTGTGGCATCCGCGCGCCCGTGCCGTCGGTCAGACGCATGGACCACGTCCAGATGACGTAGCCGGGCGTTGGCATGCCGACGATTTTCGCGATGCCGCGCTGGCGCATCGCGTAGGGGAACATCTCGCCGTTCGAGTAGCTGTGCTCGTTCATCAGCACGATGACGGGCTTCTCCCACGTGCGGTTGGGCGCGGCCTCGGGGCCTTCGTCGCGCGGGCGATACCATCCGTGTTGCTTGCGCTCCAGCCAGTCGATGAGCGTGTCGGAGATGTTGCCGCCGCGGTTGAAGCGCACGTCAATGATCATCCCCTGCTTGCCGCTCATGTATTCGTAGGCCTCGCGCTCGAAGCGCGTCTGGTTCTCACCGCCCATCGCGCTGAGGTGCAGGTAGCCCAGCTTGCCGCCGGTCTGCTGCTCGACGTAGTTGCGCAGGCGGTCGGTGCGGTTCTGGTAGTTGAGCGCGTCCCATTCGGCGGCGGTGAGCACCTTGTATTTCACCTTCCGCGCGCCGTCCTTCTTCGGCTCCTTGTTGACTAGGAACTCGAACTCGCGCTCCTGCCGGTCGTTGATGAGCTGGTAAAGTTTCTCGTTCAGCGAAACGTCCTGCCCGTTGATGGCCAGCACGTAGTCGCCGGGCTTGATCTCAGTCTGCTTGTAGGAACCCGGCGTGCCGGCGGGCACCTCCGCCACGCGGATGCCCGGTCCGGCGTGCTTGTAATCAAACGTGAAACCCAAGTGCGGCGTGACCGGTTCCGGCGTGCTGCCCGTCGCCGGGGACACCTCGCTGTGCGATGCCTCCAGCTCGCCAATCATCATGCCCAGCACCGTGGAGAAGTCGTCGTGCGTCTCGACGCCCTCGAGCAGCGGCTCGTAGCGCTTGCGAATGGCCTCCCAGTCGCGACCGTGAAAATTCGGGTCGTAGAAGTTGTGGTGGTAGCTCCGCCAGAACTGCGTGAAGGCCGCCTTCCGCTCCGCCTTCACGTCGCGGTCGAAGTCCGCGCTGAACGTGACCTTCTCCGGGCCCTTCGTGTCGCCGAGCTTGAACTTCCAGACCTCCGCGTTCTGCACGAAGAGCGCGGCCTTGCTCTCCGGCAACACGCGCAGGCCGCTCTTGCCGCCGCCCGTGGTGATGCGCTTCGTTTCCTTGCCATCATAAGTCACCGTCCACACGTCGCTCTCGGACATGAATGCGATCAACCCGTCCGCCGTGATGCTCAGATCCGCCTGCGGGTTCTGAGAAGCGAGCTTGCGGATGCGCCGCTGGATGTCCTTGAAATCAATCTCCACCTTCACGGCGTCCTTGGGTTTCTCGAACTTCAGGTCCGTGTCCGTCATGCGCGCGCCCTCGGGCTGGAGCGGCAGCACGTAGAGGCCGTTGCCGTCGCGGTCGCTTTGGAAGAAGAGGAATTTCCCGTCCGGCGACCATGTGGGTTGCGAGTGGGCCGCGTTGAGCCGCGTCACGTTTCGCGATTCACCGCCCGCCTCCGGCACCACCCAGATGTTCCACGCGCGGTTCTCTCCCTTGCGCGTGTAGGCAATCCACTTCATGTCCGGCGACCACGAGAAATCCCCGCCGCCCGACATGCGCCAATGCGAGCCAGGGACATGGACGACGCGCTTGGTCGCACCGTCCGCCAACGCGAGGGTGAAGAGGCCGCCCTCGCTGCCGGCCACCCAAAACGCCAGATGCTTGCCGTCCGGGCAGAGCGACACACGCGTGACTTCCTCCGTGCGCTGCCACAGCGATTTCACGGCCAGCGTGGCCAAATCCATCTCATAGATGCGCGTGTTGAACTCGCGGTCCGAAGTGAAATAGAGCTTCTTCCCGTCGCGCGACCAGACGAAGTCCGAGTCGTCCCCGACCCACTCCGTCAGCCGCCGCGCGAACTCCTCGCTGCGGCCCGCGACGCCTTTTGTCTTTTCCATCGGGACGGTCCAAATGTCGCCGCGCAGCCCAAATGCCAGCGTCTTGCCGTCCGGCGACAGCTCGGCCTCGGTCACGCCGGAGTTCAGCTTCTCGCGCCGCCGCGTGGTCTGCTTCTCGTCCGCGCTGACGACGAGTTTGATTTTCACCGGCGTCTTGGAACCGCTTTTGAGCAGATAAATGTCCGTGCCATGCTCGAACGCGATGTCGCCGGACTTTCCCGCAACGCTCGGCCAGCGCACCGCGCCGCCGCTGAACTGCGTGACCTGCTTCGCTTTGCCATCAAGCTCGTGGAGCCAGAGGTTCGGCGTGCGTGCCGGGCTGTCTGTGACCTTGCCGACAGAGGCTTTCAGCGTGCTGGCGGATGGCGTGACCTCGCCGATTGTCACGGTGGCAAAGCGCTTTCCATCGGGCAGAAACTGCGTCCAGAGATGCTGGCGGTCATCGTTCGTCAGCGGTTTGCGCCGGCCATCCGCGATGTTCAGCGTCCAGATTTGCGCCGCCGCCGCGCCCGTGTAGCGAGGGCGCGTCCACGGGAAACCGTAGCGGCCATAGACGACCGTCTTGCCGTCGGGAGAGAAGCTGGGGTAGTTCAACTGCGCATAGTCCTCGCAGAGCCGCTCCGTGCCGAGCGTCTTCAAGTCCACGGCGTAGAGAGCGTAGTTTGGCGACTCGCGTCGGGCCGCGAAGATGAGCTGCTTGCCGTCCGGGCTCCAGCCGCCCGGCAGCTCCGGGCCGGCGTGCCATGTGATTTGCTGCGCCGGACCGCCCTCTGCCGGCACGACGAAAATGTCCCAGCCGCCGCTGCGTTTGCTGGCGAATGCGACCCACTTGCCATCCGGCGAGAAGACCGGATACGCATCCGACTCGACGTGCGAGGTCAGCGCAGTGGCGCGACCGCCCTCGCTCGCCGCAACCCAGACATCGCCGCGAAAGACAAAGGCGATCCGTTTGCCATTGGGGCTCAACGCCGGCTGCCTCGCGCCGACGACGGGCTGCGGCGTGGCCGGCGTGAGCTGGGCGGGAGCGGTGGCGGCGGACAGCGCAACGAAAGCGCAGGCGGGCAAGGCACGGAGTTTCATGAGCGGCATTTGATTTCAGCGGACAGTAAGCCGACGGCAGGACGGGGGAAAGCTTCATGGTTGGCACTGGAGCACG
Organism: Verrucomicrobiota bacterium; assembly: GCA_016235545.1. GTDB lineage: Bacteria > Verrucomicrobiota > Verrucomicrobiia > Limisphaerales > SXTU01 > SXTU01. The sequence goes on from JACRKB010000278.1 coordinate 16,176, forward strand.
GACGCCCACGTCCGCAAGCCCATCGCCACGCACAGGGCCGCAGCTTGGTTAATTGCCACCGTGAGGCCGTGGCCGTCCCCCCGGTAGGGCGAGACTCCGTCGAGTCCCATATCGAGCGTAGCGAGCATCACGGAGGCAGTCGCCGTTCGCCCAAGATGCTCGCCTCGCTCGCGCCTCCTTCGTCGGCAAATCGGGTTCGACGGAGTCTCACCCTACCGCAGCGACGAATGCCCCGGCTCCGGCTGCGGACGTGGGCGTCCGCGCTCCATCACTGCATCAACCGCTCCACCGTCCACACCACACCCGCCAGCGCAATGAGCAGGCACGCGGGCCGCCGCACCCACGGGCCATACCACGCGCGGTCCGCGCACCACTTCGTCGCGGCGAATGCGATCGCGATGACCGCAAGCTGGCCGAGTTCCACGCCGATGTTGAAGGAGAGCAGCGCCACGCCGATTTGCTCGCGAGGCAAACCGACTTCACTCAACACGCCCGCGAAGCCCAGCCCGTGAATTAGCCCGAAGCCAAACACCGCCACCCAGCGCCACGGTGAAACCCCCGAGCGAAACAAGTTCTCAATCGCCACCACTGCGATGGACAGCGCAATGAGCGGCTCCACCACGCGTCCCGGCAGCGCGAAGATGCCCAGCACCGCCAGCGCGAGCGTGAGCGAGTGCGCGAGCGTGAACGCCGTCACCTGCCACAGAAGAGGCTTGAGCTTCGGGCTGAGGAGGAACAGGCCGAGGACAAACAGAATGTGGTCGAGGCCCTTGGGCAGGATGTGCGTGAAGCCGAGCTCGACGAGCTGCCACGCGGTGTTCCCTCGCACGGGCGCGGGCGCAGCCCCGCCTTTCCCCGGTGGCCCGGGCACAGCCTCAGCGCCGCGCGTGTCCTCCTGAAACGCGGTGAGATCTATCACCATCGCCTGCCGCGACTGGACGAGCTGCAGCACGGGCGGGATGTCTTTGCCACGATGGAACAACACCTCGAAGAGCGCGGCGAAACCCACCGTGTTGAAAAGCGAGAAGGAGAGTTCCATCTCCTTTGCCGTCGCCGGAATGTCCCAGCGCAACGTCAGCGGCAGCGGCGCGGGGACGACTTCGCCGGGCCGATCCTCGCGCGTGAGCACGATCGGCGACGGCGGCCAGTTCGAGAGCACACCGCGCACTGGCGGGTTGGTGTCGAGCGCGAAGTGGACGCGGGTCTGGACGTATTCGGCGATGCGCGGCGCGAGCGTGCGCACCTCGGCCTCGGTCATCTGCACGACGGCATCGTTCGTCCGCGCGTTGAGGAACTGGAGCAGGTCCGGCTGGTTGAGCTGGAAGGTGAGCGTGAGCGAGTTCGTCGTGAGCTGCGCATCCACGCGTGTGAGCGAGGCGGTGTGGGCGGAGGCGGAAAACTCCCAGCAAACCACACAAAGCAGCGCCCAGAATCTGCGGGAATTGAAACTCAAAAGACGACTCACGGAGCGACGACCTTGGGCGGGTTCATCGGCGCAATCAGCCCTTGGTTCCAATTCTTCAAGGTGTCTTGTGAATGCTTTGGATCGGCCCGAAGCCGCACCGACTTGGATGCCGGACCGGGCTTCTCAACAGCGCGTTGTTTGCTCCATGAGATCAAGTATCCGCTGATGAAGCACACCATGCCAAGTGCGACGGAAAAGGCATGCTTTTTCATAGGAATGACGATGTGCGAACAGGGTGGCTCAGAAACCGCAAGGGCCTACTTCTTCCGCCCGCGTGCCGCAGAATCGGAGAGGTTCTTGAGGTATTGCTCGACGAGCGGGCTGTATTCTTCGGGGGCGCGCTCAGTCTGGCTTTGGAGAATCGCGTTGCGGTCGCGCGCGGGCAGGCCAAGAAAGCCGCTCGCGCCCTTCACGTCGCCACGGCCCTTGCCGTCGGCACCGGCCTCGGTGTTCCAGTTTCCCTGCTTGCCATCGCCTTGGCCTTCCTTGCTGTTGGCCTGCGGGGAGCTCTCGCCGGGACCTTTCGCCTGCCCCTTGCCCTTTTGCTGGCTTTCGCCCTGGCCCTTCTGCCCCTGCCCCTGCTGGGCCTGCTGCGGGCCGACTCCCTCCTGCGCGAGCGCGAGCGCGGCGGCGGCCTGGGCGAGCTCCTGCTGCGCGGCCTCGGCGTTGGCCTGAGCGGGCTGCGCCTTGTTCGCGTTCGCCAGTGCGGCGGCTTGCGTGAGCACCTGCTGCGCTTTCTGCAACGCCTGCTGTGCCATCTGCGGGAGCGGGCCGGCCTCGCCGGCGGTGAGCGGGGCAATCATTTCGGCGGCGGAGTCCAGCGGCAGCGCGGCCTGCTGCGTGGCCTGCATCGCGGCGAGCGCCTCCGTCATCGCCTTCACGTCGGCCTGCTGCTTGGCAAGCTGCGGCAGGCTGGGCTGTCCGGCCGGGGGTTTGCTTTCCGCCGGGCTGGCTTCCTGCAAGCCCTTCTGGGCCTTCGCCATCTCGCCGACGGCGGCTTTCAAATCGTTTTTGCCAAGCTGCTCGGCGGCTTTCTCCGCTGCCGCCTTCGCCTCGGCGACGGGCTTGGACTGCGGCAAAGCCCTCGCCTTCTCGCCGAGAGCGGCGGCGATTTCCTGCTGCTTTTGCTTGAGCAGATCCTCCAAGCCAGCGGGCTGGTCGAGCTTGGCGAGGGCTTGATTCACCTGCTGCTGCGCGGCGGCGACGGTCTCCGAAGCCCTCGCGAGCTGCGGCGTGTTGTCGGGCGTCGGCTGCCCGAGTTCGTTCGCAAGCTGCTGCATCTTTTGCTCCACCGCCTTTTTGGCAGAATGGAGATTCGCCATCGCCTCCGCCTGGTCGGGACGAGCCTTCGCGGCGTCGGGCCTTTCAAGATTGGCCTTCGCGGCCTGCATGTTCTCCTTCGCCGCGCCGAGTTCGCTCGCGGCCTCGGGGGAAACCTCCTTCGCGTCGTTCTTCGCGGCCTCGGTCTGCTGCGCGAGAGCGCCCTGATCCTTCGCGGTCTGCGGGGCGGTCTTGTTCTCCGGTTTTTCGGCCGCCTTGGCGGTGTCCATCGCGAGCTTCTGCTGCTGCTGCATCAGCTTGCCGATTTCCTTGCTCAGCTTGTCGAGCTTGGCGATGTCCTCCTTCGATTTCTCCAGCTTGGCGATTTGCGAATCAATCTGCTGGGCGGCCTTGTCGAGCGCGTCCATCGCGGCCTGCTGGGCCAGCGGGGCGTTGGCCTTTATTTCGAGCGCCTGCTGTGACTTCTCCTGCTGGCGCACGGCCTCGCCGAGAGTCTTGGCGGCGTCGGGCGCGTTGGCGGCGGCGTCCTGCTGCGTCTGCTGGGTCTCGGCCTTCACGGATTCCTGCTTCGCGGCCTCCTCGGCGAGCAGCTCCGGCTTCTTCTCTGCGGCGGCTGCCTTCTCGGCCCGCGCGGCATTCTGCTTCACCTGCTCCTGTTTCGCTGCGAGTTCCTCGACCTTCTTCTTTAGCTCCTTCAAGTCGGCGAGCTTGTCCTTGGGCTTCTGCTGCTGCGCCTCGGCCTTCGCGATTTGCAGCTCAAGAGTCTTTTTCGCGTCGGCCATCTTGGCGAGTGCCTGCTCCTGCTTCTCCGTGGCGGACGATTCGTTTTGAGGCGTGCGACGCGTGGGCTGCTCCTGCAACTGCGCGCGAGCCTCCTGCTGTTTCTCAACGGCGGCCTTCAACTCCTCAGCCGCCTTCGGCGCGGCCTTCTCCACGTCCTCGCGGATGGAGTCCGTCTTGTCCACGACCTCCGCCTGCTTGCGCTCCGCGTCGGCCACATCGGACCTCTCGGCGCGCGGCGAGGTGGCCTCCTTCGTCTCGGCCTTCACTTCCTTCTGCTGCTCGATGGCCTTCTCCAAATCGCGCACCGCCTGCTTCATCACCTCGAGATTGTCGCGCGCGGGCATCAGCAGTTTGGCGAGGTCCTGCAACACGTCGCGTGCACGCTTCTCGTTGCCGGCGGCGGAGAGAAGGTTCGCGGACTTCAAGTCGCCCGTCGCCGAATCCAGCATGGCGGCGAGCCGGGAATCCTCGGCCTTCGTCAGCGCCGTGCGCGGGCGCTCGCCGGCGGGGCCGTCCATCCCGGCAACCACCTTCGACAGCTTCGCGAGCACCATCTTGGCCTCGTCGCTGATGGTGCCCTGCTCCGTCTCCTGCAACTGAAGCGCCACAGTGTGCGCTGTCTCGCTGCGCCGGGCATCCCGGCCCTTTGTCAAAGTGGCGAGGCCGATGACTTCCTTGAGATTCTCCCCCTGACGCCGGGCCAGCGCGGCGAAGCGCGCGGCGATCTCCTGCATCGCCTGCTGCCGCTGATATTCGAGCAGCAACGAACGGAGCTGCACCGTCACAGTCTTCTGCCCGGCGAAAGCGTCGAGCGCGTTGCGCCGAGAGGCATCGGCGTCCGTGGTGGCGCGCGTCTGCTGGAGCAGCGTGACCACACGGGCGATTTCCTTCTCGCTCAACTTGTCCAGCACGCCGCGGATGGCCTTGAGCACCACCACATCGTCGCCCTCGAGACCATTGCGGCCATACTCCTCGATGACCGCGCCGAGCTGCGCTCCGACGCGTTGCGTGGTGGCCTTGATTTGCTCCTGTCGAAGCTCCTGCTGGAGCAGTTTGTCCCCGCTCGTGGCGAGGTCAGCGCGGGCGGGTGCGGCAGACAGTGCGCAGGCGGCAACCGCCAGCGCGAAGAGGGATTTGCAGTGCATGGTTTGGGCAATGTCCACCGGACGTTCAACACGACCAGCGGGAACAGCGACACCGTATGCAGACGGCGGCTGGAGGCAATGGGATTCAACTTGTTGCGGGGCGCGTTGTGGTGCGACCCGCAGCCCATCCAAAGTGGCCCCGGAAGGGGCGGGTGAAGGTAGCCGGTGGGCAGGCGCGACCAGGGGAGTGGCGCACCCACCGGGATGTTGCCGAGAGCCGCGAGCGCCCCGGCGGGGCGCATGACGCGCGCCCCCTATCGCATCCTTCATGCATCCCTCTGGGATGCCGGGCTGATGGTGCGACGTGACCGGTGGGTGCGCCGGTGGGACCAGTTTCCCACCGGCTACCCTCACCCGCACCTCCGGTGCGAACGACCGAATGTTGCAGAAAGCCGAGGCGCGGATGGCGTGGCCGCCCTCTCCCAGCGCGAGAGGGATGGGGTGAGGGAGAACGGCCACGAAGTCAAAGACGTGGGCGAATGCAGAAAGCGCATGGGCCGGGGCGTTCAGGCCACGCTGCGGCGTGAAGTGACGCAATATGCCTTCACCCTAACGCTTGCCCTCTCCCTGAGGGAAAGGGGTCTCCTCAGACCGCTGAGCAGAGCAGAAGAGCCGGTAGAACTTAGGGACGTTTTCCAATCAGCCCAGCTTCACTCTACGACTACGTCATAGGTGAATCGAAACTCAATATCCTTGCTCGCTGATCCTTGGTTTGGCAGCGCAATGTTCACCACGGCCCGTTCCACTTTTCCATATTGAGTCGTCTGTCCCCACGGGAGAGTGAAGGGAAACGGGTTCCGCCTTATGATGGCTGGCACATTGACGGCAGTCTTGTCCACATACTCTACGTCAAGTTTGACTACCAGCGGGCTGTTAGGCGTGACAAGGAATTCGAGCGATCCGTTGTAGAGAACAACATCTTGTTGATACTCCAAGTTGACCGTCCCGAGATTCAGGTAACCATTGGGTCGCTGGAAATCTATTGCTTTGAGTGTGACCGCATATGGTTGAGCACCGTCCGACTTCTTGATACCAATAACTTGTCCGATCTTTATTTTTGCGTTTTTCAATGCAGGTGGCGCGGGTGGTGGTGTGGGAGTTGGTGCTGGACCCGGTCCAGGCGGATTGGGGCAGCCCTGCCACAAGAGCAGCGAACAGGCCGCCAGGAGTGAAGAAATTGTCCGTAGATTCATTTTAGGTTTTGCGTTTTGGTTCATGTTTGTAGTGGACTGTTCTGCATTTGGTTTCTGGTTGGAGGCAAATCAAATTTGGTCAAGTCTACATCCCACTTCCCCAGCGTCACGGTCGTGCCAGTGCTGTTGCGGAGTTCGAGCACAGCCAGCTCGCCCACCATGGGGATGTCGATCCATGTCTGGGAGGTCACGGTGTCTTTGGGGCCGGGGGTGAGAGGGCTAGTTTGCGCCACGGAGTGCTTCTGTAGGGGCAACAAAGCAAGTGTGAGCAGCGTCACTGTAGAACTGGAATGAGAGTGAGATATTGACTCGGTTTGAGAATCATGTCGAGGGGCACATCTACCAAAAACACAAACTGAAGAATGTCTTTCTGCTTCGATTTCGACGTGTCCCAGGTGGTTCTTATGTAATACCGAATTCCACTTTCGGTTTTGATGAAAATTGGGAATTGTGCAACAAGGCGGTATCTAATCCCATCAAGAAGCCGGTTGTTGCCGACAGTATATTCCACGAAATTATCCGGAGCCAGCGAAGCCCGGAATCCGCCGTAATAGTTGTGTGCCAGGAAGCCGACCGAATTGGTTGCACCGCCACCAAATACCTTTTCCAAGCCAAAATTGAAGACGGGTCCGAAGTTGAGGTGCAAACTATTTCCAGCGAACGGATAATTCGTATTCCAGTCGAAAGAACTGCTGGAGGACCTGTCTCCACTGAGTTGTGGAATCGGCCAAAAGAGACCGAACTTTATGCGTGCGCCCTCACCAAGAGTCGGAACAGTGCCTCCGGCAGCATTAGTTCCAGCAGGAATAAGGGAGTGGGCTATCTCCCCATACCAATCTGGCTTGAACACATGATTCCATCCTCCATCTTGCCGTTCGATCCTGTTGTTGTTGTATAGTGAAAATGAAAGCCAATACGTTTTATCACTTGATTCAAACTCAGAATATTCATAGCCCAATCCAAGATTAGGTATGAACATTTGGTCCTTGGCAGGAGAGCGGAATAAATATGCATTCTTGTTGACGCCGATGGAACCTTGCTCGGATGCATTTTGTTTATCCTTCTTTTGGTCAGGACTCTTTTCGATAGCAGGCGGAGGGTCAACAATGCCCTGCCCTTCGAGCCACGTCATGACTTTATCTATCGTCTGGTCGTTCAGGCCCAGTGCTGTCTTCTTTGGGTCATCATTTACTGCATTGGCAATTGAGCTCCGAACCATTCCATTGTCCTTGGATGAAAATTCTGCTCCCTGGCTGTCGATTCTGCCTTTGAGATCCTTCAAAGCACCGCCGTTGTAGTAAAGCACAATCTCCTTGGCTGTTATTGCATTGGTTCGTGCGTTTTGGGGCTTCTTTTCACTATCGGCAGCCGTGGCATCTATGGAAAAGGCCACAATCATTGAAATCGTGAAGAACGAGCCGACTTTTAGAGCTAACTTTGTCATGGTGATGGGGGTTTGTTTAGAGGATTTGTAAAATGGATGGATGTTTTTTCAAGGATTCACGCCGGCTCCACCAGTGTGGCGTCCCTATTCCCCCTCGCCACCGTCTTCCCATCGCCATCGCGGAGTTCGAGCATGTCCAGCTCGCCGACCATGGTGATGCCGGTCCAGGTCTGGGCGGTCACGGTGCCTTCCACGCCGGGGGTGAAGGGCTTGGTTTGTTGCACGGCACCTTCTTTCAGGAAGAGGGTGGTGGCGGTGGTCACGGCGGGGTCGGCCAGCCAGGTCTTGAGGGAGCCGCCGCCGAGGTCGCGCCAGTTGAACTTGAACTTGGGCAGCGGGCCGTCCTGCTCGGGGAAGATGCGCGGGAGGGTGGTGACGATGGGCTGGCCGGGGAATTTCAGCTCGATGGCCACATGGTAGGTTTCCATGATGGTGACGAGGCTGGTGTCGTCGCGGTCGTCCTCGCCCACGTCGCCGAAGAAGTCCTCGCGCTGCTGGCGGAGGAGGGCCAGGGCGGCTTCTTTCTTTCGGATGAGCTTGGTCTTGGCCTCGATGTCGTTGCGGAAGGTGGTGAGGCTTGCCAGAGTCATGGTGCCAAGAACGAAGGGCGCGGGGAGGGCGGCGTTGACGAGTTCCCAGTGGTCTATGAACTTCTGGATGATGTCCACGTATTCGCCGGGGGTGATGATGCCCACGTTGGGGATGGTGCGGGCGAGGGATTTGCGGCGGCCCAGCTTGAGGCGGATGGCGGGCTTGTATTTCATCAGCCAGAACCAGACTCCGTCCTCGTCCTCGGCATTGGCCCCGAAGAGGATGTCGCGGTCCTCGCGCAGGGTGGGGAGGATGGCGAGTTCGAGTTCGGTCTCGGCATCGCTCTTGGTCTCGTAGTCCTCGCGGAGCTGCTCGAACTGCGCGAGGGTGAGCGTGCTGGCCGGAATGGTGTTGAGGTCGAGGACAACGGGGCCACCGGGCAGTGCGTTGGCTCCAGTCCAATGGCCGGAGTGATCATCGAGCAGGGGGAGACGTTTGGATTCAATGATGCGGCCCATGGTGGTGCGGAGTTTGGCGTTTTCGGCTGTTGAACTTTCGGCGCTTCCGGCGTCGTGACTCTTTAGGGACGGCGGCAGAATGCCAAAATCAAGGTTCGTGGCAACAGGAAAATGGGAAAACTTTTTGGGTGGGGCAGAATCGAGTTCTGGCACCTCTCATTAGCACCCGGCTTCAGCCGGGTGATGGCGGGAAGTGGCGAGCACAGCCGTTTCAACGGCTTGGCTGTGATGGGCTCGGACGGTTCCACCGGGCAAACCGTTGAAACGGTTTGCCATACGATGCCACGGTTACACCCGGCTAGAGCCGGGTGCTAATGTGAGGGTGCTCCATCCAGCAGATGCCTAGCAGCATTCTGCCGGGCAATCAGTTGCGGAGCGTGCAAAAGCAGGTTCAGTGCATGGGATGGTGGGTGAAGTCCATGTGGTGGCTAATTCTAGCCATGTGTGGGCGGATCATGTCTATTGGTCGTAGTTCGAGACGTATGATTGGCCGATTTAGGTCCATGAGCTGGCACTTTAATTCTATGGGTCGGCACTTTAAGTCTATGTGGAGGCGTTTTAAGTCTATGATGGCACACTTTAAGTCCATGGTGGCACACTTTAGAAAATTGGTAGTGACAAAATGGCACATAATTTGGCTGCCCATGAAGCGCAATAGCTACCTCATGAAAAAGCAGTGCTGCCAAAGCGACAGCAGCTTGGCCTGCGTTCCACAGAAATACCTGCCATCAACATTATCCGTGTCCACATATGGAGCATCGGCCAGCAGCATGACTTGATGCCTTGGAAAAGTGGTTCTCCGCTATTTCCAGTGGAATGAAAGTCAGCGGGGAAGAGGCTTATCCCGGAGGGATACTGGAACTTGGCCGGGGGTAGAGCGTGAGCGACACCCTCGGGGAAAAGTAGCCAGAAGCTAGGAGTCAGGAGGAGTGAGATGCGCCCCTTCGTGCTCACAGGGGGCGGCGACTGCAAGTCGCCGGCACGGGGAGGGGTGATCCACGCTTGCGGGCAGGCCGCCCGCTTCCGCACACTTCATCTCATGGCTTCAAAGTGGAAGTTCCTCGGTCTGTCCGCAGTGTTGTGGACGCTGCTGTTCCTGAGCTTGCCGCACTGGCTGGCGGCGCAGACGAACACCAACCCAGTCGCCGTCACGAATGCTCCGGCGCGGTCCAGCTCGGCGACGAACCTCCTCACGCAGCTCACCGAACGCGCGGATGTGCTCACGTTCGGCCTGGATCGCTTCGAGCCGTTGCGCACGCCCTTCCTGGGCAATCCGCTGTGGCAATACCTGGCCTCGCTCATCTACATCGTGCTGGCGTTCTACGTGGCGAAGTTTCTCGACTGGCTCACGCGCGTCTGGCTGCGCAAGTTCACGGGCAGGACCAAGACTTCGCTCGATGACCAGCTCCTCGAACTGCTCAACGGCCCCATCAAGGTGGTCGTGTTCGTCGTGTTCCTGCACATCGGCCTGTCCATCTTCCACTGGCCACCGCTGGCCGAGCTGTGGTTGCACAAGGCCTTCGTCATCGTCCTGGCCGTCTCGCTCACCTACATGGCGCTCAAGGTCACGGACGTGCTCGTCAACCTGTGGCGCGAGCGCGGCGCGGACGCGGAGAAGGGGATGAACGAGCAGCTCTTCATCGTCATCCGCAATGGCATCAAGGCATTCCTCCTCGTCATCGCCGTGCTGGTCACGATGCAGAACCTCGGCGTGAACGTGACCGCCGCCATCGCATCGCTCTCCATCGGCGGCCTTGCCATCGGCCTCGCGGCGCAGGACACGCTGGCGAATCTCTTCGGAGCGGTGGCCATCTTCGCGGACAAGCCCTTCCGCGTGGGCGACCGCGTGAAGCTCGACGCTGTGGATGGCACTGTGGAGACCATCGGCCTGCGCAGCACGCGCGTGCGCAGCCTGGACGGCCACCTTGTCACGATCCCGAACAAGACGATGGGCAACGCGACGATCACGAACGTGACGGCGCGCCCGAACATCAAGACGGAGATGAACCTGGGCATCACCTACGACACGCCGACGGAGAAGGTGCTGCGCGCGTCAGTCATCTTGGGGGAGATATATCGCGCGCATCCGCTCACGACGGATGTGTGGGTGAGCTTCAACAAGTTCAACGACTCCGCGCTGAACATTTACGTGGTGCACTGGTGGAACGGCGTGGAACCAAAGGCGCACCTTATGGGGATGCAGGAGCTGAACCTGGAAATCAAACGTCGCTTCGAGGCCGAGGGCATCGAGTTCGCCTATCCGACTCAGACGGTCCATGTGCGGACGAAGTAGCGCGGCCTGAATGCTCCTGAGCCATTCAGCCGATTCCATTCAGTTGGCTTGAACCACAAAGGCACGAAGAGCACAAAGGAGAGCCGCAGAAGGGAGGCCGTTCAACAAATCCATCCGCACCGTTTGTGCGCCGTCCCCGCCTTCGCTAAAAACCAGATTTCCCTGCCTGGCCTTCGTGTTCTTTGTGCCTTTGTGGTTTCAAAGGAATCGTTCCGGTTCAGTTGAGCCACGGATGGAACACGGACAAGGAGATTCATAAGGAGAGCAGGAATGCAGGAGGCAGCAGCAGCCTTCGCTCCTTCCTGCCCTCGTGCCCTCCTGATAAAATTCTTCTCCTGCATCTGTGTTCCATCCGTGGCCAAAGAATCGTTCAGGATTAGGATCGAGATCACGAGCAGGAGCGGCTGCCGCGCTCCGCTACTTGCCGAAGCACATGAGCCGCTTGTCTGTCCGCAGGTAGATTCTGCCGTCCACCAGCGCGGGGGTGGACATGACGGTCTCGCTCATTTCGTTCCGGGCCAGCACCTCGGGCGCATTGCTGCCGCTGAAGACGGTCACGGTGCCTTTCTGTGAAACGGCGATGAGGTTTCCATCTGCCGCCGTGAGGCTCGCGTAGTAATCGCCCAGCGCGCCGAGGCGCTCGTCGCGATAGACCGGCTCGCCGGTCTTCGCGTCGAGGCAGGTGGCCATGCCGCCGCTGCGCACGGAATAAACGCGGCCCTGGTGGAAGAGCGGCGAGGCCACGTAGGGCAGGCTGCGGTTGTGTTTCCACACGACGTGTGTGTCGGTGATGTCGCCGCGTCCGCCGGGCTTGATGGCGAAGATGGCGTTCTCCGCCTGCACGAACTGGTCGGCCATGCCCTCGTATTCCGCCTTGGTCACGAAGCCATCCTTGTCGAGGTCGAACTGCGTGAAGCGGTCCTTGAAAGGGCCGGTGGGGAACTCGTCCTTCGCGAGCTTGCCGTCCTTGGACTTGTCATGTTGCGCGAGGAACTCGGCATGAGGCGGCAGCACCAGCTTGTCGCTCGCATCGCTGCCGATGTTCCAGCTCGCGATGAAGAGCAGGCCCTCGCCGGCGGTGGGCGAGGCGTTTGCCACGCGCGCCATGCCGCGGCAGGTCCAGCGCAGCGCGCCGGTCAGCGGGTCGTAGGAGGAAAGTTTGAGCGAGCCGTTGACGATGAGTTCCTCGATGCCGTCGTGCCGCCAGAGGAAGGGCGTGGCGAAGCCGCGCCGGTGGGTGGGACGCGCTGCTTTCCACGCCTGCCTGCCCGTGCGCTTGTCCACGGCGATGAGGAAGGAATCCATGTCGCTGTCGCAAAGCTGGATGACAAGGTCGCCGACAAGAATGGGCGAGCTGCCCGCGCCGAACTCGACGACAGGGGAGGGAAGCGGATGGCGCCAAAGCTCCTTGCCTGCGAAGTCATACGCGAGCAGGCCGTAGCTGCCGAAGTAGGCGATGACGCGCTCGCCGTCCGTGCAGGTGGTGGTCGCGGCGGGGCTGCTGATGCGGTGGGTGGCCTCGAGCTTCTCGGCGGGCGCGGGCGTGGTCCAAAGCACTTTGCCGGAGGCGCGATCGAGCGCGAGCGTGACGAGCTTCCCGCTGTCCACGCCGGTGAGGAAGATGCGGCTGCCCCAAATCACAGGAGACGAAATGCCCGGAGGCAGCTCGGTGCTCCAGAGCAGATTGGTCTTGGGTCCGAAGTGGGCTGGGACCTTGGAGTTGCCGGTGGAGGCAGCGTCCGGCCCCCGGAACTGTGGCCAGTTGGCGGCGTGGGTTTGGACGGTCAGGAGCGTGGCGGCGAGGATGAGGGGGATGCGCATGGGGAGAAGGTGATTAGTAATTAGTGATTAGTAAATGGCACGGTGGCGGTGATGCAGTGGCGGTGGCCGGACGATGACTATTTACTAATCACTAATCACTTTCCCCGCCTTCGCTTACGGCCCCGGCCTCCCCATCGGGAACGGAATGAGCATCGAGAGAAGCCATGTCGCGATGACGCCGACGATGGAGTTGACCGTGAGCAGCAGGGACCAGGTCTTGAGCGTCTCTCCTTCGGTCAGGCCGCCGAGCTTGCTCACGACCCAGAAGCCGCTGTCGTTCATCCATGAGAGTGCGAAGCCGCCGAAGCCGATGGCGAGGTAGATGTAAATGGGGTCGTAGGCCAGCCCGCCGCCGCCGGTGATGATGGGATACATCATGGCGCTGGTCGTGAGCATGGCGACGGTGGCGGAACCCTGCGCCACGCGGATGACGACGGCGACGAGGTAGGAGAGCCAGATCATGCTCAGGGCGTGGCCGGAGGCGGCGGCCTTGATGGCCTCGCCCACGCCGGCGTTGCGCAGCATGAGGCCGAAGGCGCCGCCCGCCGCCGTGATGAGGATGATGGTGCCGGAGGTTTCCAGCGGCGGGCCGATGAGCTCGCAAATCTTCGCCACGTTGTAGCCCTTCTGCCGGGCGAGCACGAACATCGAGACCAGCGTGCCGATGAGCAGGGCGACGTTTTTGTTTCCGATGAACTCGACGGCCGCGAACGCGGCGTCGAAAGACGCTTTGCCGCCGAAGAGCTTCACGAAGGCGTCGTTGCCCTTTCCGATGACCATGAAGGAGGAGAGGCTGATGAGGAAGATGGGCAGGATGACCGGCGTGATGGCCCAGAAGAAGGACGGCAGCTCGGACTCGGGCTTGTCCACGATGGAGCGCAGCTCGGCGAGCGTGGTGCCGGGCGTCTCGCGCATCGGAATGTCCATGCGGGCGTTCATCCATTTGCAGACGAACCAGCCCACCGCCAGCGGAAACAGCCCGACGAGGATGCCCGCGAGGATGGACACGCCCACGTCAATCTTGAGGTTCTCCACCATCGCCAGCGGCCCCGGATGCGGCACGGTCATCGAGTGCGTGATGACGCCGCCGCAGCACACGGCCATGACGTAGAGCAAATAGTCCTTCCCCGTGCGCAGGCGCAATGCTCGCGCGAGTGGCACCATGAGCATGAACATCGTGTCGAAAAAGATGGGCACGGATAAAACGTAGGTGCTCAGGAGCAGCGCCACTCCGGCGTGCTTCTCCCCGAAGAAGGCGATGAAGCGCCGCACGACCTTGTCCGCCGCGCCGCTTTCCATCAGGCACATGGAGATGATGGTCGCCAGCCCGATGACGATGGCGATGCTGCCCGCCGTGCGCCCGAACTCGATGCTGGTCTGTTCCACCGCCTGCACCCAGTGATTCTTCAGCGCCTTGCCGTCTGGCGCGACGACAGGCGAATCTGGCCTGGGCACGCGGGCCTTCGCCCCGGGAAGCTGCTCCGCCATCAGGCCCGCGAGCATCGCCGCGAGGATCAGCGCCAGGAACGCATGGACCCGCACCGCCGAGATGAGCACCACGACGAACGCGACCGAGATCACCAGCACGGCCAATGGCCACAGGCTGACTTCACCCGCGTCGGCTAAAAGTCCAACAGGCATGAGCACTGGAATGTTCCCGGCAGTTCAGCAGACGCCGCGCGCCGCGGTCAAGGCTGGAGGCCGGGCGGCGGACGTGGGGGGCGCATCTCAGTTTCTTGCAACCCGGGTCGGCAGGGCTGAAAGCCCGTCATTCGTCAGCCTGGGGTGGAGTGAACGTAGTGAACGCAGCCCCAGGTGGCCCCGGCAGGCCGTGCCGAGGGCTGTAAGCCCGCCACGCCGCCGCCCGGTTGCCAAGGTGACGCGCTTACAGCGCTCGGCTTCCTCGTGGCCTCGTTGACCTGGGGCTTCACCCCAGGCTAGCGAATGCCGGGCTTTCAGCCCGAA
>JACRKB010000028.1 GCA_016235545.1 Verrucomicrobiota bacterium
GAAGGAATTCAACAGCTCTTGGAGGCCAAGAAATCGGAAATTACAGAGGAATCGGTTATTGAAAAGGCGAGCGGTTCAAACAAGCCCGCCAGAGGCTACATCATCCCGGGCAGATTAAACCCCTGCGTGACCTTGCCCATCTCGGCGTTGGAAATCTCCTTCGCTTGCAAGAGGGCGTTGTTCGCAGCCGCGAGCACCATGTCTTCGAGAAGCGACACGTCGGCGGGGTTCACCGCCGCGGGGTCAATCTTGATGGCGGCGAGGGAGCCATCGCACTTCGCGGTGACCTTCACCACACCGCCGCCGCTGGTGGCCTCGACGGTCTTGGCCGCCATGTCACTCTGGACGCGCTCGATCTGCTGCTGCATCCGCGTCGCCTGCTTCATCAGTTTGCCAATGCTCGACATAGTGCGTGGAGGCTTGCAGGTTCGCGCGCGGAGTGCAATCGCCCGGCATTCACCGGATCTTCTGGTCCGGCAGCTCCTTCTTGATGCCTTCGTCCAGCGGCATCTTGTCCGTGGCGGGGGTGAGACCGGTCTGCTTCAACTGCTTGAGCAGCTCGGCTTGCAGTTCCTTCACCACGCCCGCGTATTTCGGGTTGGCGATGAGGTTGTGCCGCTCGCCGGGGTCGAACTCCATGTTGTAAAGCTCGGCCATGTGGCGGTCGGGAGAGCCGTCGCCGTGCGGGTAGCGGACGTATTTCCACTGGTCGGTGCGGACGCCACGGACGTTGGGCGTGTAGGGGAACTGCTTCTCGTAGTTGTAATGGTAGAGCCATGACTTGCGCCACGCGGGGTCGCCGCGCTGCACGAGCTTCACCCAGGACTTGCCGTGAAGGTCTTTGAGCGGCGCGGCTCCGCAGAGTTCGAGGAGGCTCGGGGCCATGTCCACGGTGAGGACTTGTTGCTCGATGACTTTCGGCTTGTCCGTCGCCGTGAGGCCGGGATAGCGCACGACGAGCGGGATGCGGATGCTGGCCTCGTGCATGGTGCGCTTGTCCACCATGCCGTGCTCGCCGTTGAGCAGGCCGTTGTCGCCCATGTGGACGATGATGGTGTTGTCCAGCTCGCCGCGCTGCTTGAGGAGTTCGTAGAAGCGGCCCACGGAATCATCCACACTGCGGATGGTGCCCCAGTAGGCGCGCGTCATGTTGGCGAAGTCCTTCACCGCCTCGGGCCGGCTGTCGGGGAAAACTTTCCGCCACTCGAAGAGCGGGCCGTAGATGCCGTGCCAGGTGCTGATGCGGTCTTGCAGCCAGAGCGGTTTGTCCGCGAGGCGGAAGGCGCTCTCGGGATATGGAATCCAGACGTTGTCGAAGCTGTTCGAGTATTTCGGCTCGGGGAAATAGAAACTGTGCGGCGCCTTGTGGCCGACCATGAGGAGCCACGGCTTGCCGCCGTGGTCGCGCTTGAGCCAGTCCTCGGCGAGCTGCGTGACGACGTGCGTGTAGTAGCCGGGAATGACCTTGCCGCCCGCGCCGTTTTGGTTCCACTCGGTGTCGTAGTATTTGCCCTGTCCCTTGTGCGTGGTGAACCAGTTGAAGCCGGGGCGCGGCTTGTCGTTGTCCTCGCCCATGTGCCACTTGCCGAAATAGGCGGTGTCGTAGCCGGCCGACTGGAGCTGCATCGGGAAGCTGCGGAAGTTCGCGGGATACTCGGTGAAATTGTTCTGCACGCCGTGCGTGTGCGCGTAGACGCCGCTGAGGATGCTCGCGCGGCTGGGCGAGCACAGCGACGTGGTGCAGAAGGTGTGCTTGAAATACACGCCCTCCTTGCCGAGCCGGTCCATGTGCGGCGTCTTCAAGTGCGGGTTGCCAGCGAGGCCCAGCGCGTCCCAGCGCTGGTCGTCGGTGAGCATGAAGAGAATGTTGGGTCGCTTTGCGGCGGCGCTGGCGGACAGAGCTGTGGCCGTAAGGAGCGAAAGGCAGAGGCAGCGGATGAACTTGAGCATGGCGCGAGTGTGCGGGAAGCGGCGGTAGGATTCAACCCACGAGCGGAGCCAGCATGCCAGTCGTGGGCGAGCGGGAGCCGTCCGTTCGTTACGGTGAACGGGAACTTGATGCAAACCTCCGCTTCCGTCGCGCCGTCTCCGGCCCCGAATACAACTCAGTGAATAACCACCGCAGTCCCGCCTCCAGCTCTCCCACTGTCATCCGCGCGGGCCGGTAGTTCACATCGAAGAGCGTGCAACCCGGCCAAAACTCCTCCAGCAACAACCGCCCCTCCCGCTTCAGCCGCGCATACAGCGGCGTGCCGGGGAACGGCGTCAGCACCGTGCATTGCACCTCCGCCAGCCCCGACTCGCGCACGAAATCCCGCACCAGCGAAAACACCTCCGGCGTGTGCGCGTCCAGCCCGAGGATGAAGCACCCGTTTACGCTCACGCCGCGCGCTTGCAGTGTGTCAATCGCCCGTCGGTAGCGTGGCGCCTGTCGGCGTTTCCACTCCGCCGGGTCCAGCCCCGTGAGGTCGTCCGCCACCGGGCTTTCCATCCCGATGAGCAACTGCCGGCAGCCTGACTCCGCCAGCAAATCGCACAGCCCCGCGTCCTCCGCCACCGACACATCCGTCTCCGTGAACCAGTGCAGCTCCTCGCCGCGCAACGCCGTGAGCAACTCCCGCCCCCAGCGCCGGTCGAGGAACGTGTTGTCATCCGCAAACTCGAAGAACGGCTGGCGGAACGAACGCTTCGCCGCGCGAATCTCCGCCAGCACCTGCGCCACCGGCTTTTGGTTAAACCGCCGCGTGATGAGCAAACTCGCGCCGCAAAACTCGCACGCGCGCGGACAGCCCCGCGACGTTTGCACCGTCACGCGGTTGTAAGCCCGGCCTGCCAACAAATCGAATCGTGGCTCCGCGTGAAGCGGCGGCGCGAACACCCCATCTGTCGCACCCAGGTAACGCCGTTGCAGCCGCCCCGCCGCCGCATCCCGCACCACCTGCGGCCACGCACCCTCCGCGCCATTCACCACGACCGCGTCGCAGTGCCCCAGCGCCTCCTCTGGCAACGCCGACACGTGCAGCCCGCCCATCACCACCCGCGTCCCGCGCGCGCGATACCGCGCCGCCACCGCGTAAGCGTCCGCGATGCGCGCCGTCAGCGACGAGATGCCCACGAGGTCGAACTCCGGCCAGTCCGCGACGCCATCGAGCGCATCCACTTCGAGATACGTCACCTCGTGGCCCGGCGGCGTCAGCCCCGCCACCGTGAGCAGCCCGAGACTCGGCAGCGACGCGATGACCCGCCCGCGCCGCACCAACCCCGGCAACGTGACGCCCAGCGCCGCCAGCTCGGGGTGGAACACCCGCACGCCACTCATCGCGATGAGGCCGATGTTCATGGTGCTGACACGGGCAGGAGGCTTTGCTCTGAGAGCATTCGCCCAACTCGTGCCGTGCTGCTCATGGCTTGGGTGGGCTGGTCGGCAAGCCTCCGAGTGCTGTTTCCACTCGCCCAGCCAGCAACTTCCAGCCTGGCTCTTGTGCCCGCCGCTCCGCCATGGCCGCTGCCTTCAGCCCCTGCAAATACAGCTCGTTGCGACGCAGCCATTCCTGCCCCTCGGGCAGCCGCACCAAGCCATCCAACATCGTCACGAACCCTTCCGGCTTTGCCGAGTAAACCCAACTCCCATGTTCCACCCACTCGATGAACTTCACTCGGTCGTGCTGGTCCCTGGGTGCCCCATGCTTGTGGCCGCTGTGCGCAACCATCTCGTCGAGCTTCTTGAACATCACCTGCCGCACCCACGCCGGGTCCGTTGGCTGGAGCACGCCGATGACACCTGGTAATTGCTCAAACGTCGCGCGCTCGAAGGTCTTGGGCGGCAGCGGCACAGCGGGTGCAAAATCCCCCGGCTGCTGCCCGGCCAAGTAGTCCACCGCCTCGCGATACTTGCCGGATTCCACGAGCCGCCGTGCCTTCGCCGTTCGCGCTACCTCCATCTGCGGACCGCACGCCACCGCACCCCATGCCACCGCCAGTCCGACCAGCAAGCTCACCGGCACACGGGCTGGCTGCTGCACCGGGAGCCCACGCACCCCTTTGGGTCGAATCAGAAAAACGGCCAGCAACGCTAGCGGGGTGCCGTAGAGCGCTGCGCCCATCGCGGTGTTGAGCGCGACCAGAAGAATCTCCTCTTCGGGTGAGTTTCGCATGCCACCCATCGCTGACATGATGGATTTGGAAAACGCAGGGCTGAAGATTCCCACGACAAAGACTTCGACGCCCGCCGCCAACAACACCCACATCAACGCCGCGTAAAACGGAGCGCCACAAAGCACTTGAAGCACGCGCCCCATCAACAACACCCGCCACAGCGAGACCACGCCCAGCAACGCAACGTTCACCTGCGTCGCCGACACGCTGTCGAGGAAACGTTCGACCGGCAGCGCGTAAAGCCACGCGATGGGAGCCGTCAGCCAGAACAAGCCCATGAAGCACCGCCAGCCCGCGAAGAATTCGGCCTCCGTCCGGTCCTCTACGCCCATCCGCCAGCGTGCGAGCCACCCGTAAGCCACGCCATACAGCCACGTGCCCGACACTAGCGAGAAGAGCAGCGACGCGAACACCCAGCGCAACACGTCATCGCCAATGAACGTCTGGTCGTAGTTGCGCGGGATGGTGGTGAGGAGCACGAGCACCAGCCCGGTGACGAACGCGGCGCGGGATTGCGCCGCGTCGTGGATGGCTCCGGCGTGACCGCTGAGATACAGGAGAATAGTCCGCGCGCTCATGATTCTGCGCCGGAGCGTGCCGGAAAGACCGGCCCGATTCAACCTGGACTCCGCCCAAGGCCCACGCTCCTCAGTTCAAGTAGATGAACTCGTTGGCCGCGAGCAGCGACTGGCAGAGCACGGCCCACGCGGACGGGCTGGCGGCGGAGTCAGGCTTGAAGTCGGCGAGGAACTTTTTCGCCCGGACGAGCTCCTTCGCGGTTGGCGGGCGGGCGTAGGCTTTCAGGTAGGCGAGCTCAAGGCGGCGCGCGTCGTCGTTGGAGGACGCGAGCAACGCGGCGGCAAACTTCTCCGCCGACTTCCCCACGAGGTTGCTGTTCATCATCAGGAGCGCCTGCGGGGCGACGACGGTCGCGTTGCGGTTGCCGTTGGGCACGGCGGGGTCGGGGAAGTCGAACTGCTCGAAGAGGTCATAGACGTTGTTCCGCACGACGGGGAGGTAGAGCGCGCGGCGTGGGCTGTCGTAGGTGGTCGCGTCCTTCGAGGTGTGGTTGAAGAAGAACTCGCGGTTCTTCACGGGGATGGTCTTGCCACCCATCGCCCGGTCGAGCGCGCCGGCGACGAACAGGACGGCGTCGCGGACCTCCTCGGCTTCGAGACGGCGGATGGGGAAGTGCGCGAGCAGCTTGTTCTCCGGGTCCGCGAGCGCGGCGCGGGAAGAGTGTTCAGTGTTCAGTTTCCAGTTTTCAGTGAGGCGACCGGACGGCTTGCTCCCTGCTGAATGCTGAACACTGGATACTGAATACTGGCTTGCTCGCTGATACGTCGCTGAGTTCATCACCAGCCGGTGCATCGCCTTCACGCTCCAACCCTCCGCGATGAAGCGGAGCGCAAGCCAGTCGAGCAGTTCCGGATGCGAAGGCCGTTCGCCGAGCACGCCGAAGTTGTCCGTGCTCGCGACGAGACCTTGCCCAAAATGCCAGCGCCAGATGCGGTTCACCATGACGCGCGCGGTGAGCGGGTGGTCAGGGCTGGCGAGCCACTGTGCGAGTTCGAGGCGGCCGCTTTGCTTCTCCGGCATCTCGGAGCGCAGGCTCGCCACCTGCATCACCTGCGGGAAACCACGCGGGACAGGCTTGCCAAGCGTGAGATGGCTGCCGCGGATGTGGACGGGCAACGTCATCACCACGTTCGTTGAGTCAGTCACGCCCATCGTGCTGGGCAGCTCCGGCGCGGCGTCCTCCAGCTTCTTGAGGTCGGCTCGGAGCTGCTTCAGTTCCGCGACCGTGTTCGTCGGATACTGGGTCTCAGCGTTCTTGGGCACTTCCTTCAAACCCTTGTCCGTGACGAGCGATTTGTTGGCCGTCGCGACGAGCTTGGCGATGACTGCCTGCTGCTCCGCCACCTTCTTCTGGTGCGCTTCCACCACCGCGCGCTCGGCGGGCGTGGCGACTTCCGGCTCGTGCCACTTCGCGAGGGTCTTCAAGTCGTCCATCGTGCGCGTGCTCTTGAAGATGGCGGCCAGCGCGTAGTAATCCGCCGTGGGCACGGGGTCGAACTTGTGGTCGTGGCAGCGCGCACAGCCGAAGGTCATGCCCAGAAAAGCCCGGCCCAGCGTCTCGATTTGCTCGTCTATCAGGTCCATCTCCAGCTTCACCTTGTCCGGCTCGGCCAGCAGCTTCGGGCCAATGCTCAGGAAGCCTAGCGCCGTCAACTGCTCGTGCCGCTGCGGCGTGCCAACGGAGGGCAGCAGGTCGCCCGCGATCTGTTCCTGCACGAAGCGGTCGTAGGGCTTGTCCGCGTTGAAGGAGTTCACCACGTAGTCGCGGTAGCGCCACGAGTTGCCGAAGGCGACGTTCTCATCGAGGCCGTTCGAGTCGGCGTAGCGCGCCACGTCGAGCCAGTGCCGGCCCCAGCGCTCACCGTAACCAGGCGTGTTGAGCAGGCGGTCAACGACCTTGGCGAACGCATCCGGGGACTTGTCCGCGAGGAACGCGTCCACTTCCTCCGGAGTCGGCGGCAGGCCTGTGAGGTCGTAGGTGGCGCGGCGGAGGAGCGAACGCCGGTCAGCGGGCGGGGCAGCGGTGAGTTTCTTCTCGGCGAGCCTGGCGTTGATGAACGCATCCAGCGTGGAGGAGTGATTAGTAATGAGTAATTGAGCGCTTAGTCGGAAGGCGGCCGACGCGCGCGCGGCTTTCGCACCACTTGCTTCCTTGCCAATTACTTTCTCCTCCCGCAGCGGCTGGAAGGCCCAGAACTGCCGGCCTTCCTCCACGCTGAGACCGCGCTTCGCGGTGGACTGCGCGATGGCCTCCGTGCGCGGGTCGGGCGCGCCGAGTTTCACCCATTGCTCCAGATCGCGCACCTGGTCCGGCGGAAGCGGACTCTTCGGCGGCATCTGGAGGTCGCGGTTCTTGTAGCGCACAGCCTCAATGAGTTTGGACTTCTCCGGATCGCCGGGGACGAGCACCGGGCCGGCGTCGCCGCCCTTGAGCAAGCCGTCGCGTGTGTCGAGCGTGAGGCCGCCCTTGCTCTTCTTCGCCGCCGCGCTGTGGCACTCGTAGCAGCGCTCGGCCAGCACGGGACGGATTTTCTTCTCGAAGAAATCCAGTTGTTCGCGAGGAAGTTCTGCACCCTGCGCCCCCAACCCGGCCAACCCGGCCACCGCGCAAAGCAGCAGCCGTTGTGATGCGGATTTGGTTGGAAGCACGAGATTCATCGGGAACGCGGGGAGTAGGACTTTGCCAGGCCCCGGGCAATTCACGGGGTGCATCCGCCTTCCGGGGCACGATCTGAGCAGGCCCGATGGCCGGGAAATGCTCTGACCGCGCTCGCTTTTTTTCCGGTCCCGAGCTATCAGACAGGCAACGCACGGCCCTGATTGCTTTGCCGCGACGGTCCGCTGTTGATCTCAGCCAGCGCATGAATCGTATCCTCACCGGCCTCCTCGGTCTGGGCTGCCTCGTTCTCGCCGGGGCGCAACCTGCGGCCGCGCAGACCATCACCACCACTGCCGGCACCGGCACGGCCAGTTCCACGGGCGATGGCGCATCCGCCGCCAGCGCCACTCTCAACGTCCCCTACCACGTCGTCGTGGACGCTGCTGGCAACCGGTTCATCGCCGAGCAGGCCGGTCACCGCATCCGTCGCGTGGACGCGGTGACGGGGAACATCTCCACCTTCGCCGGCACCGGCACGGCTGGCTTCAACGGGGACGGTGGCCCGGCGGCCGCTGCGCAGCTCAACAGCCCCAACGGCATCTGGATCGACAGCTTCAACGGCGATCTCATCATCGCCGACACCGGCAACCATCGAGTCCGCCGGGTGGTGGCCGCCACCGGCAATCTCATCACAGTGGCGGGCGACGGCACCGCCGGCAACGGTGGCGACAACGGCCCCGCCACCGCAGCGCAATTGAACGGCCCGTTCAGCGTCGTGGTGCAGGCAAATGGCAACATCCTGATCACCGATCAGAACAACAACCGCATCCGCTGCGTGGTCGCTCTCACCGGCAACCTCGTCCCCTTCGCGGGCACGGGAGTGGCGGGTTTCGCAGGCGAGGGAACCTCGGTCGCGCAGGCGCAAATGCGCCGGCCCAGCGGCATCACTATCCTCGCGCCGGACACCGTCTGCTTCACGGACACCGACAACCATCGCGTCCGCCGCATCGTCGCCGGGATCATCACAACCGTCGCTGGCAACGGGACTGCGGGTTTTGGCGGCGACGGCACGGCCGCCACCAGTTCCCAACTGAACTCCCCTGCTGGCGTGGCGATCCATCCCAACGGCTCGGTCTTCATCGCTGACACTGCCAACCAACGCATCCGGGTGGTGGGCACCGACGGGATCATCTCCACTTTCGCCGGCACGGGCGTGGCCGGTTCGAGCGGCGATGGTGGTCCCGCCACGGCCGCGCTGCTGAGGTTGCCGCACGGGATGGCCTTCGACAGCGGCACGAATCTCCATTTCGCCGACCGTGACAACCAAAAGGTCCGCCGCATCGGCGCGCCCTTGCCTGGCGTCCCGCCGGGCATCGCAGCGCAGCCGCAGCCCGCCTCGCAGGCCGTGGGCGCGAGCGTCTCGCTCTCCGTGACGGCCAGCGGCACCGCGCCACTGAGCTATCAATGGTTTTTCACGAACGGTCCCGTGGCCGGCGCGACCAGCCCCACGCTGACTTTCGTCAGCGCCCAGCTCGTGAACTCGGGCAACTATTTCGTCACCGTCACCAACGCCTTCGGCACCATCACCAGCGCGGCGGCGCTGCTCACGATCACAAACTCCACCGTGCCTCCCCCTCCGCCGAGCACCAACACGCCGCCAACGATCACCACCGGGCCAGCAAGCCAGTCCGTTTCCCGCAGCAACAACGTGACCTTCGCCGTGGTCGCCGCCGGCTCGCCGCCGCTGGCCTATCAGTGGTTCTTCAACTCCAATCTCATCAGCGGGGCGATCTCTTCGAGCCTCACGCTCACCAATGTCCAGACTGGCGCGGCCGGCGGCTACTTCGTCGTCGTGACGAACAGCTTCGGCAGCGCCACCAGCAGCGTCGCCACGCTCACCGTGTTGCTGACGCCCTTCATCACGGCGCAGCCAACGAACCTCACTGTGGCCGCCGGGAGCGCCGCCACCTTCACAGTCGCTGCGGAAGGCACGCCGCCGCTGTCCTATCAATGGCGCTTCAATGGCGCGGACCTCCCCGGGGCCATCGCGCCGACGCTGGTGCTGGCCAGCGCACAGTCCGCCAACGCGGGCAGTTACTCCGTCCTCATCAGCAACCCGAACGGCAGCACGCCCAGCTCGAACGCGGTGCTCACCGTCAACTCACCGCCTGCGATTCTGGTCCAGCCGGCCAGCCGTGTTGCCACCGTCGCCTCGCCGGTCGCCTTCAGCGTGGGAGTGGGGGGCACCGCGCCCTTCACCTACCAGTGGCGTTTCAACGGCTCCGCCATTGCCGCCGCCACCGGCGCGAGCCACACCATCCCGGGCGTGGTCGGCACGCACGCCGGCGTGTATTCGGTGTTTGTCACGAACGCCGTCGGCTCCGCCACCAGCGCCAGCGCCGCGCTCACCGTCATCCCAGCCCGGGTGCTCTCGCCGTGGGGCGCGTCCGCCGGTGGCCCCGGCCCGGATGGAGGCAACGCGGTGGCTGTGGACAACAACGGAAACGCGTTTGTGGCCGGCT
This sequence comes from Verrucomicrobiota bacterium, assembly GCA_016235545.1. Taxonomy (GTDB): domain Bacteria; phylum Verrucomicrobiota; class Verrucomicrobiia; order Limisphaerales; family SXTU01; genus SXTU01. The sequence continues at coordinate 9,856 of JACRKB010000028.1, forward strand.
ACTTCACGGGCACCGCCACCTTCGGCACCAACCAGCTCGTGAGCACCGGGGCGCGCGACGGTTTCCTCGCCAGATATGATCCCGCCGGCCAGTTGCTTTGGGTGCGCCGCTTCGGCGGCACAGGCTTCGACGATGTCAGCGCGCTGGCGCTGGACTCCAGCGGGAACTGCTACCTCGCCGGCAGCTTCGAGGGCGTCGCCGAGTTCGGCTCCGCCACGCTCACCAATTCCAACACATCCTCGTTCACCGATGCCTTTCTCGCGAAGTTCAACTCCGGCGGCACAAATGTCTGGGCGCGCGCGCTGGGCGTCTCCGATGCAAACGACCTCGGCAGTGCCGTGGGCGTGGACGGCGCGGGAAATGTGTTCATCGCCGGCCTCTCGGTGCTGGCCAGCTTCAACGGAGTGACGCTCACGAACCACGGGCGCATCTTCCTCGCCAAGTATGACAACGCCGGCACCCCGCAGTGGGCGCGCAAGGCCGGCGGCGGCCCCGGCGGTCAGTTCGACCAGGCCACCGCGCTGGCCGCCGACTTTGCGGGCAACGTCTTCCTCGCTGGCGTGTTTGCCAGCGCGGCGGCCACCTTCGATGGCGCGCCGCCGCTGGCCAGCCGCGGCGGCACGGACGCATTTCTCGCGCGCTTCGACGGGGCTGGCAGCCTCCAGTGGGTCCGGCAAATCGGCGGAGTTTCCGAGGACGGTGCCCGTGGCGTGGCGGTGGACAGCGCGGGCAACGCCTACGTCGTCGGCGAGTTCACCGGCACGCTGCAATTGCCCGGCACAAACCTCGTCGCCGGCATCGGGGAGCAGAATGCTTTCATCGCGCGCTTCAGCCCGGCGGGCGCGGTCAACTGGGCGCGCAAGGCGGGCGGCACGCTGCCCTCCGCCGCCCGCGCCGTGACGGTGGACCGCGGCGACCGCGTCTTCGTCGCCGGCTATTTCAGCGGCACGGCGACGTTCGGCGGGGAAATGCTCGCGAGCGTGGGCAACACCTACGATGCCTTCGTTACCCGCCTCGACACCAACGGCAACTTCGCCTTCGCGCAGCAGGCCGGCGGCAGCGACCTCGGCGGGGACGCGGCGCTGGGCGTGGCGGCGGATGCCGCAGGCAACGTGCTGCTCACCGGCTATTACAACGGCGCGGGCGCGCTGGGCAGCGCCAGCCCCGTGAGCGCGGGCAGCGAGGACATCTTCCTCACGCGCTTCAGCAACTTCACCGGCGACACCCCCCCGTCGCTGCTCGTGGTGCCGCAGGCTGGCCAGCTCCGCTTGTCATGGCCCGTCGGCGCGTCGAGCTTCATCCTTCAGACCACGCCCAGCCTGCTCAACCCGACGTGGACCGATGCCCTGGGCAGCTTGCTGGTGGAGACCAACGACCTGGTGATGACGAACACGCCCGGCCCGGCCAACCGCTTCTTCCGCCTGCGCAAGCCCTGATTCCCGGGCGGACAAGGAGATTCATAAGGAGAGCAGGAATGCAGGAGGCAGACAGCAGCGGCCGCCTTCGCCTGCCTTCCTGCCCTCCTTATAAAAGTCTGGTTCTCCGCTTACGCCGCTGGCGTGCGGGCCTCTGCTCCACCACCCACGAGCTGCGCTCCTTCGCGGCGGCAGAGCGAGACGAATTGTTCCTCCGACAAGTTGAGCCGGCGACCGCGCCGGTGCAGCACCCCCCAGTTGCGCGTGAGCTTGCGGCGGCCCAGCGGCAGCGCGACGAGCTTGCCGCTGGCGATGTCATCTCGCGCCACCCACGGCGCGAGGATGCTCACGCCCAGGCCTCGACCCACCATCTCGCGGATGGCGCTCATGCTGCCCACCTCCATCATCGTCAGCAGCGTCATCTCCTCGTGCCGGAAATAGCCCTCCACCAGCCGCGAAGTGTGGCTCGACCGGCTGTAAAGGATGTAGGGCTGCGTGGGAATCTCCGCGCGCAGGACCTGCTGCGCGATGGCCCACGGGTGCTGCGCGCTGACGAGGAACTGAAGCTCGTCGCTGAACAGCGGGATGAACTCCACCCCCGCCTCCGGCCCCGGTTCCAAGCTCAGGACGAGATCCGCGTGGCCGTTGTGCAGCAGCTCCACGGCCTCGCTCATGTCCGCCGAGGCCACCGTGACCTGGCATTGGGGGAACTGCTCCTTCTGCTGCGCGAGCACGTTGGGCAGCAGCGCCTCGCACACGGCCTCGCTCGTCGCGAGGCGCAAATGCGTGCGGCCCCACTTGCCCAGGTGCTCGAGCGCTTCACGCGCCTGCGCCATCTCTTCCAGCACGCGCTTGGCATGGTGCAGGAGCTGTTCCCCAGCAGGCGTGAGCGCCACGGATTTGCCCACCCTGTCAAAAAGCCGACAGCCCACATCCGCCTCCAGCGCCCTGATGGCGTGGCTGATGGCGGACTGCGTGAGGAACAGCTCCTTGCCCGTGCCGGTGAAACTGCCCGTGTTTGCAAGGGTGACGAAGGCGCGGAGCTGCCTGCTGTCGAGTGGTTCGCTCATGTGGAATCTGTTTCAACTGTTGCTGCAATCCCTTTCAGCATGCAGTGGGCCAGCGCGGGACGCCGCAAGAGCGCAGAGAGGAGAGAGCAGATACAGAATAGCAAGGCAACGGCGTGCCTCTCCTCTATCTGCTCTCGGTCCTCTGCGGGCCAAATCAGCGTTTGACCGCACCTCACAATCTCATTAGCACCCGGCTTCAGCCGGGTGAAAGCGGGGAGCGTGAGGGCGAACCGTTTCAACGGTTTGACCCAGATGGCTGGCGGTGCGGTTTGCAAAAGCCGTTGAAACGGCTGGCTTTCGTGCTTTTGCCCCAACACCCGGCTGAAGCCGGGTGCTAATGAGAGGAACTCAAATCCTGATTTGCGCCCGTCCTCTGCTCCGATGGCAAAGGCCGCTCGACACGGCGTTCTCAAGCTGCTAACCAGCTCCTCGTCAACCAACCCACGCGCTTGAGCCAGGAGGAAAAAGCCTATCTCGCCAATGCCTCGCACCCGTCACTCGGGGATGCCGAGGTTGCGGGCAAACTTTTCTCCACCGAGTTCGCGCTGAAGTTTGAGTCCCAGGGCGGTGCGGTGGAGCTGCCCTACGATGGGATGGACATCGCCTTCGGGACAAAGCAGGACCCGCGCGTCACCTTCACCAACGCGAGCGCTCCCGACTGCGTCCTCACGGCCAGCAACGAGGACATCTTGCGCGAGCTGGCCTTCCGTCGGAACAGGCATTTGCGCCCGCAGGTCGAGGCGCGTCGCGAGCAGATCGAGGGCGTGCGACGGCTGGTGTTGACCGGCACGTTCTTCGCAGTCTTCGTGAGCCTGTCTGCGGCGCTGGGCGCGGCTGTGGAATGGATCATGCCCCGGCTCGTGGACCGTGTGCCGGTGAAGTTCGAGAAGGAGCTCGGTGACGAGGAGGCCGGAAACGTGCGCAGGCGGATGCGCGTGTCGGGCGAGACCAACGTGACCGCGCAGCTCAACGCGATGGTCGCGCGACTGACCAAGTCGCTGCCGAAGCATGAATACGAGTTCCGCGTCACGCTGCTGGCTAGCGGCGAGCCCAACGCCTTCGCGCTGCCGGGCGGAAACATCTTCGTCAACATGGGGCTGCTGCGCCTCTGCACCAACTCGGTCGAGGTGGCCGGCGTGCTCGCGCACGAAATCTCTCACGTCACGCGCCGGCACGGGCTGCGCAAGATTGTCAGCACCATCGGCCCGGCGCGGGCGATGCAGACTGTGCTCGGCAACAACCACGGCTTCCTCAGCACGCTGGCGTCCGGGTCCCATGTGCTGGTGGGCCAGACCTTTTCGCGCGACTTCGAGCGCGAGGCGGACGAGGGCGGCTATGAGCTGATGGCGGCGGCAAACCTCGACCCCCGCGGGCTGGAGAACGGGCTGCGGCGGATCCAAAAGTTTGAGCAGAAGTTCGGCGGCGGAGACGGCCCGCGCGCGTTGATGAGCCATCCGCCCACGCCCGAGCGTGTTGACCGGCTCGCGGCGAGGTGGGGCACGTCCGCCAAGAAATCCGGATTCACCGCGCTACCGCCGCTGCCGCTGCCGCCGGCGGAAAAGGGCGGCTCGCCCTTGGACAAACTTTTCGAGTAACGATGGGCCGCCTCCACATATTGACCGCCGGCATCGAACCCGCCGTGCTGGAACTCCCCGCCGGGACGACGACGCTCGGGCGGCGAGAGGACAATCCGCTGCGTCTGTCCGACGACTCGGTGTCCAGCCGCCACTGCGAACTCACCGAGGCTGACGGCCGGTTGACGATCCGCGACCTCGGCTCGACGAACGGCACCTTCATCAACGGCGAGCGGGTTGAGCAGGGAATCGTCACACCGGGTGCGACCTTCAAGCTGGGCAGCGTGGAACTGCGCTTCGAAGTGGACGCGCCTTCGCCCGCGCCCGCGCCAGAAGCACCGAAGCTTTCGCTCGGCAGCCGTTCACCCCAGGTCGTGCCACCGGCTCCGGCGGGTGCGGCACCACCGCCACCGCTGACCACCGCCCCGCTGGCGAAAGGCGTCAAAGCCTGCGCCCGCCACCCGGCCACCGCCGCGCAATACATCTGCCCCAAGTGCCGCACGCATTCCTGCGACGCGTGCGTGAAGGCCCACGAGTCCGTCAGCAAGCGGACGGTCTTCTGTCCCGTCTGCGCGACCAAGGCGCTGCCGCTGGCAGAGTTCGCCCAGATTCAAGGCGAGAGACAGGTCCGCGAGGATCTGGCGTTCCACCAGCAGATCAAGGGCGTGTTCAAGTATCCCTTCAGCAAGGGCGGGCTGGCCATGCTCATCATCGGCACGCTGCTCTTCTTCGGGTTGGATTTCCTGGTGACGTGGGGCTGGAAGATGCGGTTCATCATGCTGAAGGTGTTGGGCTACGTGGGCATCGTGGCACTCTTCTCCGCCGGCTACCTCTGCGCCTATCTTCAGAAGATCCTCTTCGCCACCGCGCAGGGCGAGGACGACGTGCCCGGCTGGCCGGAGTTCTCGCAATGGTGGGACGACATCGTGGTGCCGTTCCGTCTGGTCATCGTCGCCTGCATCGCCAGCTTCGGGCCGGCGTTCGCCTACATGGGTTTTCACGTCGGCAACGACTCGGAGATGAGCCTGACCATCCTGTTCCCGCTCTTCGCGCTGGGCTTCCTCTACTTCCCGATGGCCCTGCTGGCTGCGGCCATGTCGAACAGTTGTTTCGCCGTGAACCCGCTCGTGGTCCTGCCCGCCATCACGCGGCTGAACCTGCAATATGCCCTCGCCTGCGCGGTGTTCTTCGCGCTGGTGCTGGTGCGGTTTCTGAGTGAGACCCTGCTGCACGCTGTCCTGCCCATCCCCGTGCTGCCCACCCTCCTCAGCAGCTTTGTTGCACTCTATTTCCTCGCGGTCGAGGTGCGTCTGCTGGGCCTGCTCTACTACACAAACCGCCGACAGCTCGGGTGGTTCAGCTCTTGAACCCATCCCCCCGGCAGGGGCGGGCGGGGAAGGGCCGGGCTGAATCCGATTTCCGAAGTTGGCCGCAAAGAGCGCAAGAAAACGCAAAGAAGATAGGGGCTTACATCACACAGCCCAGAACTGTTTCACTCCGCGCAGTCTTGGCCGCAATCTCTTCTCTTTGCGTCTCCTTGCGTTTCTTGCGGCCATTCCATTTCGGAGTTCGGGCTGAATGTTCACCGGCTCGGCCTTCGTCATGCTCGGCCTTCATCTTTCATCCTTTGCCCTCACCTTCAGCCGAAGCGCCACTGGAGTGGCAGGTTTGGGCAATTTTGGGCTTGTTGGCCATCCGTTGGGCGGGCAGATTCCCGACCATGCACGGCTCATTCGGCCATTGCGAAGCGAGTTCGTCACCAACAGAAACCAGCAATGCCTAACCTGCCCTACGAAGATCCAGAAGATAAGGAGCGATCCGGACTTGGGACGTGGTTCCTCGTCTTCCTAGGCGTGGTCGCATTCTTCGGCGTGTTCATTTTCTTCGCCACACGTTGGTGAGTTTGTTGGAAGCGCACCCCACTCCTGGACACAGCGAACTGCTGCTGACCCCGCAGCGGCGCTCCCTCAACTCTTCCGCAGCGGCGCGCGGCTGAAGCTGAACGGTCTCCCGCCCAAAATATGATCCGACGTGATGGTCGGAGAGACGAACTTCTCCAAGTGCTCGATGAACAGGTCCGTGCCGCGGTAGTGGTCCACAAACGGCCATCGCGCGGGGTTATACATCGAGTCCGTCAGATCGCGCATGAGGACGACGTGCTTGCCGTTCTTCGCCAACTGCCGCAGCCCGAAGGGCCGCCCCGCCACGCACATGTTCACATGGACGCCCATGAGGACCACGTTTGAGATGCCGCGCTGCTCCAGAAGATTCCAAATCTCCACGCCGGAATCGCTGATGGCGTCGTGGTCGTAGATTTTCAGCACATCAATTTGCCGCGTCCACGGCGCGCGCGGGTTCAGCCCCCTTGCCTTCAGCTCCTCCGCCCACGAGGCGTGTTCCTTCGGGTCGTCGTCCTCGCCGCCGTCGGTCTGGTCAATCGGATACTTGCCCTGCTCCTCCGCCGGAATCTGCCGGCACCACGCGCCGATCTCGGCGGGCAGGTTCGCGGCCTTTGGCGCGGCCTTGGCCCGCTCCCGAGCTGGCTGGCCCTCATAATACCTCATGCAACTGCTCGGCGCGTGGATGATGAAGACGCCTTGTGCGCGCGCCTTCTCCAGAAGTTCGTTCATGCGCGGAGCCATCTCGCGCTCGCGCGTGACGGCGTTCTTGCAATGGTGCAGGTCCCACATGTCGCAGACGATGATGGCGGTCTGCTTCGGCTGCCACGCCTCGGCGGTCATCGTCACGCGGAACTCGCCGGGCCTGGTCTCCACGCGCTTTTGCAAGGTGAGCTGAAGTGGAGGCTCGGCCCCGAACACGGTGGAGATGAGGAAAGCGGCGCTCAACAGGCAGGCCAAACGGCGATGCGGGAAAGCTGGGCTGAACATGGCGCGAGCATAACGAGCGGCAGACGGAGGTGAAGGAATATCCCGCAGTGCTCGCCTGGAGCGCGGCTTTGACAACGCGCGCTTCACGGTCAAACTCGTTGCATCGCCACCGGCATGGAACTCGCGCTCAAAATTCTGGAATGGACCGTCGGGCTGGCGGTGTTTGGGTGGTTTTTCTGGTGGCGCTTGCAGAAGGACGAGTCGGGTTCAAGGGGTTTTGTCATCAAGTTCTCCGCCAGCCTCGTGGTCGGCTATCTCTTCATTCGCTTCGGCGTGGCTTGGTTTCGCGAGGGTGGACTGATCGCAATCGTCGGGTTGGGCGCAGGAATGTCATGCGCGCTGGCGATGGCGATCATCTGGCGGGATGAACTGACCGGCGTGATCGGGAATCTGTTTGGTAGCGTTTACGAGGACAGGACTCCGATTGAACCCAAGCCTTACTACGCCCACGCCGAGGCCAGGCGCATGGCCGGCGACTTTCCCGCCGCCATCGCCGCGGTGCGCGAGCAATTGGAGAAGTTCCCCGACGACTTCGACGGGCGGATGCGGCTGGCTGCCCTGCTGGCCGAGCACTCGGAGGATTTGCCGGGCGCGCTCGTGGTGATTGAGGACACGCTTCGGCTGAAAACCCTCGCCCCGGGGCAAATTTCCTACGCGCTCAACACCGCCGCCGACTGGCACCTCAAGTTCGGCCGCGACGTCGAGGCTGCGAGCCTCGCCATCGAGCGCATCAGCACGCTGCTCCCGGGCACGGAGGCCGCGCTGCACGCGCAGCAGCGCCTCGCCAATTTCGCCACGCCCGAGATGCTCGCGCGGGAGGACAACCGCCAGCCCATCGCGATGCCGGAATACGAGCGCAAGATCGGCATGCACCGGAAATTTGTCGCGGCGGAGAAGCCTGACATCAACGCCGAGGAACGCCGCCTGCGGGAGCGGCTGGCAAAACGCGCCAACGACTGGACCGCCCGCGAGGAGCTGGCACGTCTGTATGTCGAGCAGTTTGAGTTTTTCGAGCGCGGCTTGCAGGAGCTGGAGATACTCATCACCACGCCCGGGCAGCCAAAGCAGGAGGTGGTGCGCTGGCTCCATCAGAAGGCGGACTGGCAGGTGAAGTTGTTCAACGACGTGGAGGGTGGCCGCGCCACGCTGAAGCGCATCCAGGAACTTTTTCCCAACAGCGCCGCCGCGCACCGTGCCGCGACGGCGATGTTTCACCTCCAGCCCGTCAGCAAATTCGCCAGAAAAAAAGCCGAGGAGTGATCCTCGGCTTTGGTTTGGAAAGGAAATTACCCGAGGCTCATGGGCGCAGGCGCAGTGCGATCTGCTTGTCGATCTCCGCCGCCCAGTCAATGTCCGCCCAGCCCGCGTCCGTGCGCACCTGGACGACGATTTCGGAGATGTTCGGCTCCACCTCGGTGACCTTCACATAGACCATGCGGGTGTTGACCTTGGCGACGAGAGAGTTGTTGATGCGGTTCTCGGACTGGAGCACGCCCAGCCCGCCCTTCTCGGAGGCGAGCACTTCCTTTGCGGCGTCAACGATTTGTGCGACGGGGATTTGGTAGCGGCTGACGATCCGGTCCTTGCGGAAAGGCACGCCCGCTGACTTGTCGCCGTCCACCGTGGAGATGCAGCCCGTGCCACCGACCACCAGGACCGCCAAGAGACTAAAAAGCAATTTCTTCATGGGCGCGTATGCAATGCGGAAGGCCGGGAGGCGTCAAGCAATTGTTGGCCCCGCAACGGGAGTGGGGCACCCCAGTTTGCTCCAATCAAGCCGGCGGCCTTTCGCCTGATCCTATGCCCGCTCCTTCCCCGGCCCCGTAGAAGCGCACGATTGGCCGAATCCATGCAGTTGAAATCCGATGGCTTCGCTTTGACGCAGAGACGCAGAGGACGCAAAGATGCGCGGAGAAGCCACCGGCGAGGGACACCAGATAGTGAACACAAACTGCCTGCCTCAACTCTGCGTTCCTCTGCGTCCCTGCGTTTAAGCGACCGCCTCTCCAGTTGAATGGACTCGGATTAGGATTCCAAGCGGGAAGGCCAACTTTAGCGCGGAGTTGTCTCCCCCTCTTCCACGCCGGGCCGGAATTCCACCCGGACTCCGTCTGGCACGCCCTGGCGGCGCAGGTCGGTGGCGCTCAGCTTTCGGCCTTTGCTGTCCACGAGGCCGGGCTGGCGGTTGCGGAATGTGATTTCGGCCACGGTGACTTCGTTGCTGCCACGGTCGAGGAAGCGGGCGCGCAGTGGACCCCAGCGTGGCAGCGGTGCCTGGCCGCCGCCGGAGAGGAGGTTCGCGCCGTTGATCGCTTTCACCACGTAGGTCGCGGCGAGGCGGTTGGTGTCCACGAAGGCAGTCGGAATCACGCGCGTCATCAGCGGCGTGCCGGGGCTGTCTCCGGGGTCGTAGGCCAGCGGCGTGCGGTAAATTTCCCGGCCCAGCGCGAAGACCAGATACCCCATGATGCCTGACTCCGGGTCGTCTGCCGGATTCCATTTGAGGTGGTGTCCGTCCGCGAGGATTTCCAACTCCACGCCCGGCACGGCGGTGGGCGGCGTGGCATCGAGGGGTTGCACGCCGGCTTGCAGGGAAATGCTCTCGGGCTGGCCGCCGTCGCGCACGAGCATCGCGCCCTTTTTCACGTCGGCGTTCTTGAAGGTCGAGGTCGTCACGTAGCTGCTGTAGGGCAGTTCGTAAAAGCCACCGGCTGCTTCCACGTGATCCACCAGCAGCGGCGAGCGCGCCACGAGCGCGCGCTGGACGCCGGTGATTTTACAATGCGACACGCTCGCCTGGCCGCCCACGAGAATGCCCACCGGGCTGCCGGGGAAGTCCTGGTTCAGAATGTCGAGGTGGCTCAACGCCACTGCGCCGTGGCCTATCACCTCGACGACCGCGTTGGTGGAAGTCTCCTTGCCCACGCGGCGGAAGAGGCAGTTCTGCACGAGGTGCGCCTCGCCGCCGAAGATGCGCACCGCCGTGTCTGCGATGTCCTCGAAGGCGCAGTTATGGATGCCCACGACTCCGGTCTTCGCCTGGCCTGGCCGCAGGTCTATCGCCCGTTCGGTGAGGTTGCGGAACGTGCAGTTGGCGAGGTTCAGCCGCGTGATGGCCGGGCCGCCCGCCATGCCGCGCTCGCCGGTGAAGACTCCGCGCGTCCGGTCGTGCCCGTGCGTGAATCCGACGCGGCCATTCACAAACTCGCAGTCCTGATATGACTGGTCCTGCGCCGCGTGGACGGTGACGCCCGCGTGCGCCTGCCCATCGAAGCGCACGCGCAGCAGGAGCGCGGTCGCGGTGTTCGTCGCGCCGCCCGTGCCAGCCTGAGCGTTGTGTCCGTAACGGCCGCCGCGCACGGTCAGGTTGACCAGTCCTTTGCAGTCGCGCTGCGAGCAATCCACGTTCGTGGGCCAGCTCACAAGGGTCCGGTCCATGCCCGCGCCAAAGAGCAGTCCGTTCGTGATGGGCTGGGACAGCGCGTAATCGCCCGCGCCGAGGAAGACGTTTTCCCCCGCGCCCAGCGCGCGCTCGATGGCGGCGGCGGGCTTGCCGGTGAAGTCCGTGAAGCGCCTGCCGAAGAGCAGCGGCGGCGGCGCGCGCAGATCCCCCAGCGGCACGAGCACGGGGCGGGCGAGGTTGACGCCCAGCACGGGGAAGCGCACCCGCAGGTCGCGCGCGGTGGAGTTGTATGCCGGCCCGCCGGCGCGCGGCAGCACGCGGAAAATGTTTTTCGGCTCGGCGAAGTTTGCGTTCAGCCCGCCCTGATCGACGGACCATTCCTGCAGGAACGGGTCGCGCGCCACGAGGCCGTCCGCGTAGTGCAGGCCCGGCAGCGCCGCGCGCCGCCCGATGCTCCAAGGTTTCAAGTCGCCGTGGCCGAAGAGGCGGTTGCGCTGGCCGCCGAGCTGGATGGCCGCGCCACGGAAGGGCGCGTTCGCGTGGTTGTGGCCCCACTCCTCGTGGTCGTGATACTTGAGCATGTCCGGCAGCCGGAGATAACCCGCGTTCGCCGCCTCGCCCCGCCCGGCCAGAGCCGTCGCGATCACCGCGCAGTCGATGCCGTAGTCCACTTCCAGAATCGGGTCCGCCCAAGTCCCGCCCTCCGCCGACGCGTGCGCAAAGGTCAGCCCCGTCGCGCGCACGACGTGGAAGGGTGTCCACGCCGTCTGCCCGCGCACCAGCGGGCTGAGGATGTAGCTGTGGTGCCCGTGACCATCGAGGTTCTCCGCCTGCACGCGCACGACCGGTGGCCAGTCCATGTCCCAGCGCCGCTCGCCCTCGGGCGGCGCGATGGTGAGCTTGTGGACGGTCACGCCGCGCACGAAGCCGCGCAGCCACAACTGCGCCTCGTCCAGCGGCGTCTTAAAATCCCCCGCCAGCACCGTGCTGCCGCCGTGGTAGAACGACACCGCGTCCGCGTGCGTCAGGTGCGTTGCCGGCCCGTGAGACTGGTAGAACGCGCACCGCTCCATCCGCGCCGCGCCCTGCGTCATCCGCGCAGGCGTGTGCCAGAAGAACTGGCAGTCCGTCACATCCGCGCGCAGCTCCCACGCCACGCTGCCGCCGATGAATTGCACGTCCTTCACCGGCCGCCGCACGACGATGCTGGCAAGGGGCCCGTCGAACACCACCGCATCGCCCTCGCCCGCCGCGTCCACCGCCGCCTGCGCGCCGATCTGCGAGGTGAAGTAAATTTTCGCGCCAGCGCGGGCGGAGGATTTGGCCGCGCCGACGGGCAGCGCGTAGGGCAATGGCGGTGGCTCGCTGGCGATGCTGAAGCCCGACGGGAGTTCAGGCTCCGGCTCCGCAGGCGCGCCTGTTTGAGCGGCTCCGGGCTTGGCTGCGGGCGCGGGCGCGCCCAGCAGAGCGACGCCCTGTGTGATTCTTGCCTTGGCCTTCTTCCTGGCCGGCGGCGGCTTGGGATGGAACGCGGCCCAGATGCCCGCGACGGCCAGCGCCAGCATCGCACCCCAGACGAGTATTGGCCCTAGCTCGATGTCGAAGATGACTTTCTTCCTCTCCGCATTCTGCTCGCGGAGCAAGTCCTCGAAGCGCGGCCCCTCGCGCCGGACCTTCGCCGCGACGCCGCCGGGAGTGGGCTTGGGCGTCTGGCCGGCGGGCGGGCGCGGGATGGGGGTGCCCGCCTCGTAGAGCAGCTCGACGACGCCGATGCGGAGCACGTCGCCATCCTTGAGCGCGGCCGTGGTGATGTGCGCGCCGTTGACCGCCGTGCCGCCGCCGCTGCGGTCCTTCACGCGGCAGCCGTCCGGGTCCACGGAGAGAAGGAGATGCTGGTTGGCGACGGATTCGTCCGCGACGACAAGCGTGTTCCCGACCTGCCTGCCAATGGTGACGATGCCGGGGGACAGCTCGAAACGCTGCCCTCGGCGCGCGCCGGTGAGTATGGTGAGCCTGGCCATTGTGCAGCGAACGACGGGCGCGGAGGCTAGCAAGCCGGGCTGTCGTGTCAAAGAACCTCGCTGCAGCGCAGCTTTGCGTCCTCTGCGTCTCTGCGTTAAAGCGGAGCGATCGGATTTCAACTGCATGGATTCGGCTCAATCGTAATCTTAATCCCAGCGGTTGGAGCACGGCGGAGAAGTTGAGCAGGCAAAGTGATAAAGATTCAGAGTAAGAACGGAATCAGACCGCATGGAAAAATACTGGCACGTCCTGAACATCGGCCTTCAGAACACGATGGTGTATCGGCTGAACTTCCTCTTCCGTGCCACCTTCGGGCTCATCCCGCTCATCGCCATCATCTCCGTCTGGCGCGCGATCTACGACGGCAAGCCCGGCGGGCAGATCGCCAGCTATGGCCTGTCGGAGATGATTTCCTACTACCTCGTCATCACCATCGTGGACGCGCTGACCGCCGTGACGGAGGACGACTGGCAGATCGCCTCCGACATCAAGGATGGCAACATCAGCCAGTTCCTGCTCAAGCCGATGGACTACCTCACCTACCGCCTCTGCCTGTTCTGCTCGGGCCGGCTCGTGTATGCCGTCGTCGCGCTGGTGCCGACGTGCGCCTTCATCTGGCTGCTGCGGGACAACTTCATCCTGCCTCCCGACGCCGCTACCGCTGGCGGGTTCGCGGTCTCGGTTGCGCTGACCGCGCTGCTGCAATTCCTCTTCAGCTTCACACTCGCGCTGCTCGCCTTCTGGGTGCTGGAAGTCGCGACCTTCATCTTCATCGCCTTCGCCTTCGAATACCTCGCTGGCGGCCACCTCTTCCCGCTGGACCTCCTGCCGCCCGCCCTCGCCGGCGCGCTGGATTACACGCCATTCCCCTACATGCTCTTCTTCCCCGTGAGCATCTGGCTGGGCCGCGTGACGGGAGACGCCCTCTGGCTCGGCGTGCTGGTGCAAGCCCTCTGGGTCGTGGCCGCCTACGCGCTCGCCCGCCTGGTGTGGAGCAGAGGCATCAAGAAATACTCGGCAGTGGGAGGGTGAAGATGAGTTCCGGGTTCAAAGTTCAAGGTTCAAAGTCAACGGGTGCCTCCCCGTCGCCAGACGCCATTCCCCATTCCCCATTCCCCATCCGCCATTACCTCGGCCTCTACGCCGCCCTCTGGCGCAACTCCGTCATCCGCGAGCTGGGCTTCAAGGCGAACTTTCTCATGTGGATCGTCGTCGAGGCGCTTTGGTTCGCGCTGCAACTGAGCTTCATCAGCGTGCTCTACCTGCACACTGAGAGCATCGGCTCGTGGACGAAGTGGCAGGTCGTCGCGCTCGTGGGCACGAGCCATCTCATCCAGCAGCTTTTCACCGCCATCTTCCTCACCAACCTCACCGCGCTCTCCGAGCACATCCGCACAGGCAAGCTCGACTTCATGATCCTGCTGCCCGTCAACACCCGCTTCCTCGTCTCGTTTCGGCAAGTGGACCTCGGCGGATTCGTCAACGCCATCGGCGCGCTCTGCGTCATAGGCTACTCCCTGCACCGGCTTGGCCACACACCGGGAGTCGCGCAGGTCGTGGGATTTCTCCTGCTCATCCTCGTGGGCATCCTCATCCACTACTCTCTAATGCTGATGCTCTCGGCCACGAGCTTCTGGACCGTGCGCGCGCAAGGCATCGTCTGGGGCTACTACAACCTCTTCAACATCGCCCGCCTGCCCGACGAGGCCTTCCGAGGCCCGTTCAAGGCGGTCTTCACCTTCGCCCTGCCCATGCTGCTTGTCTCGAACGTCCCGGTGAGACTGCTCGTGGACAAGCTCGCTTCCCCGCTGGAAATCCTCCTGCTCGTCGCTCTCGCCGCGATCATCTTCGCCGCGTCAGAACTGCTCTGGCGCAGCGCGCTCAAGCGTTACACCAGCGCCAGCTCGTAAGGGGAGCGCCTCGGCTTCTTGCAGGCGCCCAATGCAGTGAGCGATGCAGCAGGGCCGCTCCTCCTGCTCGTAATCCTGACTCGAATCCTGCTCCGTTGACCGAAACGCGTGGGGAAGGAGCAGGATTGGGATAACGAGCAAGAGTGGGAAAGCCGGCGTTGCAATAAACTGATTCGGGCGCATCTCACTTTCCTGCAGACCGGAGGCGAGTCGGTGCTTCGGGCTGAAAGCCCGGCATTCGCTAGCCTGGGGTGAAGCCCCAGGTCAACGAGGCCACGAGGAAGCCGAGCGCTGTAAGCGCGTCACCTTGGAAACCGGGCGGCGGCGTGGCGGGCTTACAGCCCCCGGCACGGCCTGGCGGGACCACCTGGGGCTGCGTTCACTACGTTCACTCCACCCCAGGCTGACGAATGACGGGCTTTCAGCCCTGCCGACCCGGGTTGCAAGAAACTGAGATGCGCCCAACTGATTCCCTGTCCCGAAAATCCGGTTGTCACGCAACGGCCCGCTGTTACATTCCCACGCCATTGCAGACCGGCAACCGCTGTTGATATGTCAAACAACCCTGGCCAATCGGGCGACGACGAGTGGGTGAAAAACTCCGCGCTCTACCGCGAGTTTCTAGCCGAGCGTGAGGAGATCATGAAGCACAAGTGGATCGAGTCCGAGAAGGCCCAGCACGATGTCGGCTTCGAGCGCGCCCTGACCGACTGGATCGTCAAGCACCGTGGCAAGTGGCGCAAGACGCGCCACACCCAGCAGGGCCAGCACTGATTTTTCCCGCCGGCTTCCCCGCGCCCGTCCCCGTTCCTCCCGTCATGCCCGACTCGCTCCTCCTCGACGCCGCTTCCCTGTCCCGTGCGCTCACCCGCATCGCCCATGAAGTCGTCGAGCGCAACGAATCCGGGGCGGACGTGGTCCTCGTCGGCGTGCAGACGGGCGGCGTGCACATCGCACACCGGCTCGCAAAAACCCTCGGCGAGTTGTGGGGGCAGCCCATCCCCTGCGGATCGCTGGACGTCAACATGCACCGCGACGACCTCGCCAACCACCTCGCCCCCACCGTCCACCCGACGCGGATCCCCGGCGACATCACAGGGAAAACGGTCGTCCTGGTGGACGACGTTCTCTTCAGCGGACGCACCACCCGCGCCGCGCTGGACGCGCTCAACGACTTTGGCCGCCCCCGCCGCGTGCAGCTCGCCGTGCTGATTGACCGCGGCCACCGTGAGCTGCCCATCAAGGCGGATTTCATCGGCAAGAAAATCGTGACCCGCGCCAACGAACGCGTGAACGTGAAGCTCAACGAAGCCGACGGCGAAGACAGCGTGTGGCTGGTGAAGAACGGCGCGGCGGTCAGTTGACCGCGAAGTCCGTCACCAGAGGCATGTTCACGATGCGGTAGCCGCCACCCTCTTCAAAGGCGGTGAAAACCTTCTCTTCGGGCCGAGGCGCAATTCGGTCGTAAGCCGCAATCTGGATTTGCACGCCACTGGTCAACCGGGCGGCGAGGGAGGCGGAACGTGCAGGATTCAACTGCCGCCTTGATGGCCTCCGTTGTCACAGCCGAAGCGTCTCACTCAACGGCTTCAACCAAGCTCATGTTTTCGCCAGCTTGTCGTCCCTGCTGCTCCACTCAGAGCAATACCAAATCCCAACTGCGGTTTTTGGGTTCAACGGCTTCCGCCGGCTCGCCAGAACGGCTCGTCCCCCGGGCACAAACCGTTGAAACGGCTTGTGTCACGCCATCTCCTTCCACACCCCGCAATGGCCGTGAGCTAATGCGAGCGCTTCGGGCCTGTGCAAGGGACTGCGTTGTGCCGCTTGAAGAATTCTCGTTCAGGGCGGTTTGACGCACGCCTCCCAATCGCCTTAACTGCCGTCGTGTCTTCTGCACACCACATTGTTCTCTACGACGGCGAGTGCTCGCTCTGCACCTTTCAGATGAAGCTGCTCACGTGGCTGGACTGGTGCCACGTCGTGCGCCTGCTGCCCATCGCGGACCCGGAGGCATCGCGCGTCGCACCTGCGCTCACTCGCGAGGCGCTGCTGGAGGCGATTCACTGTGTCGCGACAGACGGTGCGATCCATCGCGGTGCGCGTTGCCTGCGGTTCGTCGGCCTGCGGATGCCCCTGCTCGTGCCGCTGGCGCTGGTGCTGTGGATTCCCGGCGTCATCTGGATAGCCGAGAGGGTTTACCAGTGGGTGAGCCGCAACCGCTACCTTCTGAGCAAATTCTTCGGCTGCAAGGAAGCGTGCGCCATCCTGCCAGCACGCAAGCGGAACCAAGACGGATGAAGCCGTCGAACTCAACATCGCATGGCTTCAACCGGAAACTGGCTCGCCGCAACACCGTTGCCGTATGGCGAGGATGCCACTCACTGGGAGCGGGATGCCGGATTGACCTGCTTGGGATTGCGTGAGCTGGGCCAGGATGCCCGGCTGGTCGCGCAAGGCCCGCCCGCAATCCGGAATGATCAACCGCTCATCTTGGGCAGTCTGGAGGATTTCAGGAATCCGGATTGGTGGAGCAGGACACAGGCCGAGGGCGTCATTCTGACTGCGGGCGGAGCGCCCCGGCATGAGCCTGTCGCCCGGGCCATCCGAGCCGCTGGCCTGCGCTTGATCGTGCGGCTGGACTCCGACGGGTGCAAAAGTCCGCGTGTTGGCTTCCGCCGTTTTCTGGCGTGGCAGAACAGCTATTATCACGATCAAGGCAGGAGGTTTCCTTGGTTGCTGGCGCTGGCCAAGACTCTCACGTTCCGCTGGTTCAAGGCTGCGCACGACACGGGCATGTGTGCGCACCTCGGCAACGCGGAGTGGATCACCATTGAATCTCCTGGAGCGGCTGCGCTGTTGCGAACCCTGCTGGTGAAACTGGCCCGCGCGGATTTGGCCAGCCGCGTGCAGGTCGTGCCGCATCCGGTGCCGGCTCACTTTCAGTTCGACCCCGCTGTTGCCAAGCGGCGGCAACTGCTGGCTGCCGGGCGTTGGGATTCGCACTTCAAGGACACGCCCAAGCTCGTGCGTGTGCTGGGCGAAGTGCTGGCGCGCGAGCCGGATTGCTCCGCAGTGGTCGCGGGCTCCCGGGATGATCTTGTGCGAGCCGGGCTGGCCCGGCTGCCTCGGTCCGTCTTCGAGCGGGTGCGCGTGCTTGGCTACGTCCCGCATGGCACATTGCGTCCGCTGCTGCAGGAATCTCAAATCGTGCTCTGCACCTCCCGTTCGGAAAGTTTTCATCTGGTGGCCGCGCAAGGGCTGGGCTGCGGCTGCTCCGTCGTCGGACCGGCGGCGCTGCCTTCGTTTGTGCATTTCGCATCGAGTGATTCCGGCACGGTGGCGCCGGACCGGAGCGATGCGGCGCTGGTCGCAGCGACGCGGGCGGAGCTGGCAGCGTGGAGCACGGGCCGAAGGTCCCCTGCCGCCATCAGCGCAGTCTGGCGCGCACGGCTTACGGCGCGCGCGGTGGCGGGGGAATTGATGCGTCTGGCCGGTGAAAGAGCGGGCCGAGGCTTGCCGTGAAGGTGGCCGGCGGCTATAGCTGGCGCGCTATGTTGCTCGCCCAAACCGTTCCTTCAGAGAGCGGGACGGTGCTGGCGGCGTGCTCCA
Organism: Verrucomicrobiota bacterium; assembly: GCA_016235545.1. Lineage (GTDB taxonomy): Bacteria > Verrucomicrobiota > Verrucomicrobiia > Limisphaerales > SXTU01 > SXTU01. Next base: position 27,747 of record JACRKB010000028.1, read on the forward strand.
AGCCGCATCGTTCCCAGCCATGAAAATCAAGGAGTCCATCTGGTTTTTCATCCACCATCACCGGCGCAACCGCGCGGTGGCGCGGCTCGCGCGGCTGTGCAAGAACATCCACCGCGCCTCGGAGCATCCCACCTATGACATTGCGCGCAACGGCGAGAGCGCGGTGCTGGCGCGCGTGGTGAGCGGGGCGGCTCCGGTGCTCTTCGACGTGGGGGCAAACGTGGGCGACTGGACGGTCATGGCGCGCGGACATTTCCCCCGTGCGCGAGTCCACGCGTTTGAATTGAATCCAGCCACGGCCACCCAACTGACCACGCGGCTCGGTGGCCAGGAGGGGGTGGAAATCCACGCCCACGGGCTGGGGGCCACCACGGGCGAGGTCAGCTTCTTCGCCTATTCGGGAGAGCAAAGCGTCCTGAGCGGGATGAGGGCGCCGCTCCACAGCCGGGTGCCGCATGAGGTGAAACGCTCGCGGATTCGCACGGGGGATGAGTTTTGCCGGGAGCGCGGAGTGGAGCGAATTGACTATTTGAAGGTGGACGCCGAGGGGGCGGACTACGAGGTGCTGACCGGGTTTTCAGAAATGTTGAGCGCTCAACGGGTCGGGGCCGTGCAGTTTGAGCACGAAGGCGGACGCTTCCTGCGTGACTACTATGACTGGCTGCGGCCCCGGGGTTATGTGCTTGGAAAACTTTACGCCAACTACGTGGACTTCCGGGAGCATGACATCGATCAGGAACATTTCCTGGGGCCGAATTATCTGGCGCTGCCAGCGGCGCGGGAAGACTTGATACGTAGCCTGAAGGCTGGCTGGCCGGTTTGAGCACCGACAGCCAATCACCCTGGACCTTCCCTCAGCGAACATGATGCAGCCCCTCCTCCTGCTGCGCCAGGCGGCCCAGTCCGCAGTGATCTGGTCATGGGGAATGAACGCGCTGCGGCTGGGCTCAAGCCTGATCCTGCTGCCCCTGTTGGTGAGCCGGCTCTCCACCGCCGACCTCGGCATGCACTACGTCCTGCTGAACGTTGGCGCGCTTGCCGCCGTGCTGGACTTCGGTTTCAGCGGCGCGGTGTGGCGAGCGGTCGCGCACGCGTCCGCCGGCGGCAAGGAGATGTTGAGCTTCGGCGTGGAGGAAACTCCGCCAGAAGGCAGCGAGCCAAACCGCCAGTTGATCTGGGACATGATGGCGGTGGCGCGGAGGCTGTATGGCGGCCTGGCACTGGTGGCGCTTTGCCTGATCGGGCCGGTGGGCACTCTCCTGGTGAATGTGGGCGCGCAGGAAACCACCGCTCCCGGCCGCACCTGGCTGGCGTGGGGCGCGACCTTGCTTCTGGCCGTGTGGGAAGTATACGCGGGCTGGTGGAGCGCCTACCTCATGGGGCTGAACCGCGTGGCCACCTACGCCCGGCTCAACTTCATCGCCTACCTTCTCAAGCTGGCGGGCAGCGCGGCCCTGCTCTGGCTGGGCGTGGGTCTGCTCAGCGTGCCCCTTGCGGGACTGGCCGCCGTGCTGGTCCAGCGCACGCTGGCCCGGCGCGCGTGTCTTGCGTGCCTGGGCGCACCGCCGCCAACGCCGACCGACCCAGCGTTGTGCCGCGTCCTGATCGGGCGGCTCTGGCCCAATGCCAGCCGCATTGGCTTCCTCGGCGTGGGGAGCTATCTGGGTGGACAGGCCATGGCGTTCCTCTGCCTGACCACCCTCGGGCTGGCCGCGAATGCCCAGTATGGCCTGTCGTTGCAAATCATGTCCGTCGCCCAAGGCATGGCCGTGGTGTGGATTCAAGTGAAGTGGCCGGAGATCGCCCGGCTGCGGACGCAGGGTGATTTCGCCGGCATCCGGAGCATTCTGCGGAGACGACTTTGGTTGTCTGTTGCATCGTTTGTTTTCCTCGCAGCCGCGGCCATCCCGCTGGCTCCGCCGTTATTGGAATGGCTGCACACGGACAAGGTCGTGCTGCCCGCCGCCTGGCTGTGCGTGATGGCGGTCCACACGTTGCTCGAGCTGCACCTCTCTGTCTGGGGGATGCTGATCTACACCGACAACCGCGTGGCCTATCTGCGCCCGCTGCTGCTGGCGAATGGCGCGACGCTCGTGCTTGCGGTCGTCCTCATTCACTTCACCCGCCTGGGCCTGGGCGCGCTGGTGCTGGCCCCACTGCTGGCCGGCGCGGTGTTCAACTACTGGCACTGGCCCCGGGTGGGCAGCGCGATTCTGCAAACCTCTTGGAGCAAGCTGCTCTTTGCCCGCCGGGCTGACTGACACGGCCATGAACCCCCTCAAGGTCTTCACGCGTCCTGAATACGCCTTCCGGCCACGGCAGATTTTCACCCGCCTGCGCCGTCTCCTCACGCCGCTGCCGGCCACTGCGGTCGTCACCCTGCCCTGGGGCGATGTGGTGCGTGTGTGCCCGCAGGAAACCATTGGAGCGGAGATTTGGTATTGCGGCGTGTTCGACCTGCCGGTGGCCGAGACGCTCTGGCGCTTGCTGGACGCGGGCGAGACGGCCCTGGATGTGGGCGCGAACCTCGGGCAGATGACCAGCCTGCTGCGCTGCAAGGCCGGGCCCGCCGGCCGTGTGCTCGCATTCGAGCCGCACCCACAACTCTTCGCTGCGCTGGAATTTTTGCGCGACACACCCGCCAATCAACGCCCCGGCGCGACGCTGGAGTTGTTTCGCGCAGGCTTGAGCGACGCGGCTGGGGAAGCATGGCTGGATCCGGGCACGCAATGGCAGGCCAACCACGGGCTGGGCCGCGTCACCACAGCAGACTCGGGCGGACGGGCCGTGCCCATCCAATTGAGCACTCTCGACGAAACGGTGCCGGCGGACACACGCGTGGGGGTGGCCAAGGTGGATGTGGAGGGCCACGAAATGGCCGTGCTGCGCGGCGCGGCGCGGCTGTTGGAGCGGCGGGCAATCCGGGACTGGGTGTATGAGGACCTGGCCCCGCAGCCCTCACCCGTGCAGGCATTGCTGCGCGCGAGAGGGTATTCCATTTTCACCCTTCAAACGCACAGGCGCGGTCCCGGCATCCGTGCCAGCGACATGGCTGCAGAGCCGGCAGACTTGCAGCACAACTTCCTCGCCACGCTGGACCCCGCCCGCGCACAGGCGCGGCTGTCGGCTCCGGGTTGGCAGGTATTGTCCACAGGAGGAACATGACCGAGCCTCGCCCCATGCGGGTTCTCCTCCTGCACACTGAAAGCCTCTATTACGGCGGCACCGAGGTGCAGTTGGGCCGGCTCGTCGCCGGTCTGGCGGGCACAGGCGTTCACACCACCGTGGCGTGCGTGGCCGGGAGTCCTCTTGCGCGTGCGCTGCCGCCGGGCACGGCGACAGTGACGCTGCCGGCGAACCAACCATTCTCGTTCGAGGGTTTGCGGCAGCAGTTGCGAGCGGTGTCATCGGCGGGGTTCGACGTGTTGCACGGGTGGGGAGCGCGGTCATGGGAGCTGACCAGTCTTGCGGGCTGCTGGTTGCGCCGGCCAACCGTCGGAACGCTGCATGATCATCCGCACGCCGAGTATATGACGCCGCGCCGACAGCAGCTCCTGCGCTGGTGCGCCCGGCTCGGCCTCGATCAAGTCACCGTGGTCTCGCAGGCGTTGCGCGACGCGTGTGTGGCCACCGGCTGGCCGGCCCGGAAGCTTTCCGTGATTCACAACGGCCTGCCCATCCCGGCAGAAACCGTGGCAACGCGCGGTCCTGCCGGCCGGCTGCGCCTGGGCTTCCTCGGCTCGCTCTCCGAAGGCAAGGGTCTGCGGGACCTGCTCGCCTCCGTGGCAGAGTTGGAGCGGCGCGCGGCTGGACGCTGGGAACTGCATCTGGCGGGAGCGGCGCAGGATGCCGCGAGCGAGGCCTTGGTGCAGGAACTCAAGCGCACGTATTCTTCATGCCCCTGGTGGCCCCGGGTGCACTGGCGCGGCTGGGTGCGGGCAGAGGAAGTTCTGGGGGAGATTGACGTGCTCGTGTTTCCCTCTCGCACCTTCGAGACCTTCGGCCTGGCCCCGGCGGAGGCGGCGTTGGCAGGTGTGCCAGTGGTGGCGTCCCGCGTTGGAGCCGTGCCGGAAGTGGTGGCCGACGGGCGCACTGGCTGGCTGTTCGCTCCCGGTGACTGGGCCGGCTGCGCCGTCCTGCTCGAACGTCTCGTGGACCAGCCGACGGAGCTTGTTTCAGCTGGCCGGGCTGCGCGCGATCATGTGAGCGGGAGTTTTCCAGTGGCAAAAATGATTGCGGGCTACGCCGCCATCTATTCTGCTCAGTCGCAAAATGGACACTAACACGTTCACCGCCCGGTCGGCTCTGACGTATGCCGTGATCATCCCCCTCGCGCTGGTGTTTGGCTACCTGCTGACCACGCCGATGTCGATCATGAGCCTGGCAGGTGTTGGGCTGGCGCTGTTTGTCATCAGCCTTCCCATCCTGTTGCGCTGGCACCATGCGCTTGTGATTTGCTGCTGGAACACGGTTTTCATCTGCTTCTTCCTGCCGGGAAAACCGCCGGTGTGGGTGGTGTTTGCGGCCTTGAGCCTGGGCATCGCCGTGGTGTCCCGGACTTTGAGGAACAAATCAAATTTCCTGCACGTCAGGTCGGTGACCCTGCCACTGGTGCTGCTGGCCACCATCGTGATCGTGACCATCAGCATCCGTGGCATGGGCGGGAGGGCGTTTGGCAGCGAGCTGTGGGGGGCCAAGCGGTATTTGGGGGTGTTGGGGGCGATCCTTGGATATTTCGCGCTGACGTCGCAGACCATTCCGCGCCGCCAAGGCCAATGGCTGGCGGGCTGGTTCTTTCTCTCCGGCACAACGGCGGCGATGTGTGACATGGCCTTCGCCTTCGGGCCGGCTTTCTACTTCCTGTTCCTCCTGGTGCCCACCGAACTGGCGGTGGCGCAGGCATCCACGCAGGACACGTTGCTGCGGCTCACGGGCGTGGCCTGGATGGCTCAGGCCGGCAACTGGTTCATGCTCATGCGCTATGGCATTCGCGGGATGCTGGAGGTGCGTCACACATGGCGGGCGGTTGTGTTCGTCGCCCTCTTCCTGCTGGGGCTGGCCGGCGGGTTCAGGTCTTCCATCATCCTGCTGGGCATCTTGTTTGCGACGCAGTTCTGGTTCGAGGGATTGCTGCGCACCAAGTGGCTGCCCATCGCGGTGGTGGCGATGCTGCTGGTGGGGGCGGTGCTCGTCGGGTATGCCGAAAAACTGCCGCTGTCCGTCCAGCGCAGCCTGAGCTTTCTGCCCATTGATGTGCATCCGACCGCACGGCAGGACGCGCAGGGCACGCTCGAATGGCGGTTGCAAATGTGGCGGGTGGTGCTGCAGGAGGTGCCGCAGTATCTCTGGGTGGGCAAGGGCTACACCTTTAGCAGCACGGATTTCCTGCTGGTGCAGGAGGCCATCCGGCGCGGGATGTTCACCCTTTACGAGGACACGCTGGTCAGCGGCAACTATCACAACGGCATCCTGACCTTGCTCGTGCCCTTCGGGCTGGCTGGCACGCTGGCCTTCGCCGCGTTTTGCTGGGCTGGGTGGCGGGTGCTGCACCGCAACTACCTTTACGGCCCGCAGGAGTTCAAAAACATCAACACCTTCCTGATCGCCTTCTTCACCGCACGGCTCCTCTTCTACCTCGCCCTTTACGGGCAGTTCGACCTGGACCTTATGGTCTTCACCGGCGTCGTCGGCCTCAGCGTCTCACTCAACGGGGGAGTCAGTTCACCACCAGTGAGCTTGGAGCCGAGGCCAGCCCGGCAGCCAGCCAGTCAAACCTCACCGACGACGGCTGCTTAGCGCGACAGCCTGCGCGCCTCGATCAGGCGCAGCAATGCCTCGACCACGGCGGCGGGTTGGATTTGCGCGAACCACCGCGCCTGCTCTGCGGGAGGCACGAACTCCACCGGCGGCGCGACATCACATTCCGTCGGGCAATACGCACCGCTCTCGACGCGGTTGACGTAAAGATTGCGCACGAAGACCACGGGGACATCTGCCGCGTTGGCCAGATGCCGCGTGCCGGTGTCCGGCGCGATGACGCCCGCGCACGGCTCCATGAAGCACCCCAGCGCCCGCACCGGCAAATCACCCGCCAACACCGTGCAGTCCAAGCCCGCCAGTGCACGCACACGCTCCAAGGCCTCTCTGTCAGCCGCCGCGCCACCGAGCACGATGCGGTGGCGACCCAGTTGATTCAACAGCCTGAGCGTCTCTGCGAACTGTTCCGGCGGCCACACCCCGCTCGTCTGCCGGCTCGTGCAAAAGCACATTACCACCGGCAGACCATTGGCCAGGCCCAGCCCAGCCCAGCATTCCGCCGCTGCCCGACGGTCCGCATCGGTGGGAAACACCTGCGGCCGCAACGGCGCGTCCACTGGCCGCCCAGTGAGCTGGCTGACCAGATCGCGAAAATAGAACGGGAACGGCTGCGGGTGCCGGAGCGCCACCGGATGGGTGATGAAGCCGGAGAAGCCTTTGTGGACATAGCCCACGCGGTTGGGGATGCCCAGCCGCGCCAGGCGCAGCAAGTCCCGCCAGAAGGCGATGTTGCTGTAGGCGATGCCCACATCAAACGGGCCGGCGGCGGCCAGTTCCGCCCGTGTCCGCTCGATGGAGGCCGCCCCCACGTCGAGGCGCAGGCAGCCCCGCAAATGGGGGTTGGTCTCCAGCACTTCACACGCAGGCGGCGGGGCGGCACAAAACCATTCGCACTCCGGCAGCCCCGCCCGCAACGCGGGCAGACTGGCCGTCAGGTGCAGACAATCGCCGATGTGATTGGCCCCGACGAGCAGTCCGCGCCGCCAGCTCGCCGACGGCGTGGATGGGCCGGAACACCACTGGCGCGCGATGCCCGCGAGCGCAGGCCGGAGCAACTCGCTGGCGATGGCGAGCCAGTAGTTCTGGGGCTTTTGGAAGGCGCGCCGGTTGATTCGCGAAAGCATCGTAACGCGCGGCAGGCTGGCAGACCCTCCGCAGGCCGCAAGTTCAAGTCCAGCGCCCCCGGCCTGCCCCGCCTCAAAATGCTCTCATGCTGTCCGCGCATCCCGAGGTGGTCCGTGACCGCCGTCGTGAGGGAGCCCGACGCGCGCGGGGCGCGCGTCACTTCTTGAGCCGCTGCTCGAAGTAGGCCAGGAGCGCGGCCTCGGCCTTTTCCGCGTCCGCGCCCTTGAAGCCGTGGCCCGCGCCCTCCAGCGTCTGCAACTCCACCGGCACACCGCACGCCGCGAGGCGGTCGCGCATCCAGACCGCCTGCTCGTAGGCCACGTATTTGTCCTCGGTGCCGTGGAGGATGAGCGTGGGCGCGGCGTTGGGCGTCACCCAGTTCAACGGGCTGGACTGGATGTGCTTCGCGCGCGCGGTGTCCACGTCGCCGCCCAGCCACATCGGCAGCACGACGTGCGCGTCCACGCTCTTGCCATAGGACTTGGTGAAGTCGCTCGGGCCATAGACGTTCACGACGCATGTGACGGCGCTGGAGAAGCCCGGGTTGTCCGTGCCCTCGAAGTCCTTCACGCCCGCCGTCACGCCGAGGAACTGCGCCAAGTGCCCGCCTGCCGAGCCGCCCGTCACGCCGATGCGTGCGGCATCAATGCCGAGCCTTGCGGCATTCGCGCGGAGCCAGCGCACGGCGGCCTTCGTGTCGTGGACGGCGGCTGGGAACTGGTGCGCCGGTGCGAGGCGGTAGCTGATGGTCGCCGCCACGAAGCCGCGCTGCGCCAGGGTGAGGCAGAGCTTGTTGTAGCCCTCGCGGCTGCCCGCGCGGAAGCCGCCACCGTGGATGCACAGCACCGCCGGCAAGTGTCCGCTGCCGCCCTTGGGCCGCGCGAGGTTGAGCTGGAGCTTCGCGCCGCCGGCGTTGGCGTATTCCACGTCGCGCTCGAAGGTGACGTTGTCAGGGATTGCCAGCTCGGCCCCGTGCGACGATGTGGCGAAGCAGGCGAAGAGAATGGCTGCTGCAAGTGTGAGGCGTGTGCTCATGGTGAAATGTGCGACGAGGCTGCCATCGGTCGTCTCTTCAAGCCAGCCAGATTGTGTCGCACGAAGGCCGCGAAGGGAGCGAAGGCAACGAGATATCCTTCGTGATCCAGCCGAATCCATGCAGTTGAAATCCGATGGCTTCGCTTCAACGCAGAGGACGCAAAGATGCGCGGAGAAGCCACCGGCGAAGGACACCAACGGGTGAACACAAACGGTTTCTCCCAACTCTGCGTCCCTCCGCGTCCTCCGCGCCCTCTGCGTTTCAGGAAGCGCGTCTCCATCTGCATGGATTCAGTTCAGGCTTGCTGTCCTTCGACAACTTCGCGGCCTTCGCGCGACACCTTCAGCGTGCGAACGCCTTGGGCATGAGCGTCTGCACCGCGTCCATGATGCGCGTCTCCTGCGTGCCGTCGAAGCGGGCCGGGCGGTTGTAATAGACCATCGCGCCCGCAGCCTCGTAGCCGCCCTCGTCCCACACTCGGCGCGAGGGGATGTAGCAAGGCACGTCGTTCGCGTAGCTGTTGACCCAGACGCGCGTCCCATCGAACTCCCTCTTGATGCGCAGCCCATAGTCCACGACGACTTCGCCAGGCAGGAAGACCATCGCGAGGTCGGGGCCGAAGTTCCAGACCTGCACGAGATACGGTAGGCGGTCGGCTATCGTTTCCCCCTTGTCCAGCTTGGCGAGGGCGAACTGCGCGCGCAGGCCGTCGGCTCCGGGTTTCTTCGCCGCGGCCTCCCACTCGGCACGCGTGGGCAGCTTGTCGAAGGGCAGCTCGATGCGCTTGGTCACGCCGGAAAGCGGGCTGTTCAGCTCGGTGAACTTGCCCTCCTTCAAGAGCCGGGCCACCTCGTCGGCGAGCGACTGGCCGTGTTTGTCCGCGAGTTCGTAGGTGCCACGCGGATTCGGATTCTGGTCCGCGCCGCAGCCGATGGCGGTGAGGGCGATGACGCCGGGGTGCGCCCTCTCGATGGCGAGCTGCGCGCAGCCGGCCCAGTCCGCGTGCATCTTGTTGAAGCCCGTGGTCGTGCAGTGGCAGGCGTAGCTGGCCAGCACGGCGCGCAGTTTTCCGTCCGGCGAAGTCACGCGCAGCAGCGGCAGCTCGTGGTCCACGGGGCCCGCGGGGTTGGGGGCGTTCTGGTAGCCGGTGGGCGTGGGCTTGCGGCGGTTGGAGGCGAACTTCACCTCGCCCTTCGACCACGCGAGCGACGCGGGCTGGCGGTCCGACAACGCGGCGAGGGCGACCTGCTCCAGCTTGTCGGTGAACTCGCCCGTGTAGCGGTCGATGTTCCGCTGGTGCTCCGGCGGGATGGGCACGCCAAAGATCGTGGGCAGCACGCCGTTGAGCATCGGCGCGGAGTGCGTGTGGCTGGAGCAAATGGCCAGCCGCTCGCTGATGACACCACGCCAGGCCAGTCGCCTGACCAGCTCGGTGCGAATCCATTCGGGCACGCCGCAGTTGTCCACCGTGATGAGCACCGCGGGCTTCTCCGTCACGTCGCCGATGGCCAGCGCCTTGGCGCGGATGCGTTGCACGATGCCCTCGGACTCGGCACGCCGTCCACCGTAGCCGTTCAGGCGGACCGGGTAGTCAGGCGTGATGTCCACCTGCGCGACGCCGACGAGGCGCGTGGAACTGGAGGCCGTCGGCGGGTGGGCGCAGGCAGCGAGGCAGGCGAGCAGGCAGGCGGCTGCGAGGCGGAGGAACAGGCGGCGGAACATGGCGCGAGTGTCGGCAGGACTGGTGCGAGTTGTCAACCGAGCCAATCTCTGTGGAAGATTCCCACCCCCTCACCCGATTGGTGCACCCCAATTTCTTTCCAGGTTGCAAACCTTCGGAGCCAGATCCGCTCTTGCCAGATTTCGTGGCGATGGTCCGATGGCAGCCGTGGTTTTCAACCCGCAGACCTTGCGCGCAGCTTGCAAGGCGCCATGCCCACGCCGCTCCACCCGGTGCCACGTCAAGCCGCCAGCTTCACAGCCCCAGCTTCTTGAAGCGGGCCTTCACTTCCTTGAAGTGGAAGTCGAGGGAGCAGAGCTTCTCCAGCTCGCCCTTCTTGAAATGCCTTGCCACGGCCGGGTCGGCTTGGAGCTGCTCGACGAAGTTGGCGTCGTCACGCCCGGCGTGCTTCACCTCCCAGGTTTTCATCGCGGCGTCCTGGCAGAGTTTGTAGGCAGCCTCGCGGGTGAGGCCCTTTCTGATCAGCGCAAGCAGGACCGTCTGGCTGTTCCACATGCCGAGTGAGAGGCCGAGGTTCTTCCTCATGTTCGCGGGATAGACGACAAGGCCATCCATCAGGCGCGTGAGCAGGCCGAGCATATAATCGAGCAGCGTGCAGGAATCGGGGAAGATGATGCGCTCGACACTGCTGTGGCTGATGTCGCGCTCGTGCCAGAGGGCGACGTTTTCCAGCGCGGCGACGGCGTTGCCGCGCAGCACGCGGGCGAGGCCGGTGAGGCGTTCCCATGTGATGGGGTTGCGCTTGTGCGGCATGGCGCTGCTGCCTTTTTGGCCGGCGGTGAAGGCCTCCTCGGCCTCGAGCACTTCGGTGCGCTGGAGGTGGCGGAACTCGACAGCCCAACGCTCGATGCTCGCGCCAACAAGAGCCATCGTGAGCTGGAATTCGGCGTGGATGTCGCGCTGGACGACTTGCGTGGCGATGGGCGCGGGGCGCAGCCCAAGCTGCTTGCAAACGTAAGCCTCGACACGCGGCGAGAGGTGCGCGCTGGTGCCGACAGCCCCGGAGACTTTGCCGACGGCGACGCTCCTGCGGACGGCCACCAACCGCTCCAGCGCGCGGCCAAACTCGTCATGCATCAGCGCGAGCTTGAGCCCGAAGGTGGTCGGCTCGGCGTGGATGCCGTGGCTGCGGCCGATGCAGGGCGTGAACTGGTGTTCCTTCGCGCGCCTGGCGATGGCAGCGCGCACCGTCTTCACGTCGGCAATCAAGATGTCCGCGCTCTGAACCATCTGCACTCCGTAGCAGGTGTCACCCACGTCGCTGCTCGTCAGGCCGAAATGGAACCACCGGCTCGCGCTGTCATTGATCTTCTCGGCGACGGCGGTGGTGAAGCCGATCACGTCGTGGTTGAGCACCTTCTCCAGCTCCCGCTGCCGCGCGACGAGGCCGGGCAGATCGGCGAACCACGCGTCGCAGCCGGCCTTGAGCTTGGTGAAGTCACGCTTCGGCACGATGCCCTCCCTCACGAGCGCCTCGCTGGCGAGCAGCTCGATTTGGAGCCAGAGCTTGAGCTTGTTTTCATCGGTCCAGATGGACCGCATCTCGAGTCGGGAGTAGCGCGTAATCATTGCGGCTAGGAGAAAGGAAAAAGGCGAAAGGCAAAAGGGGAATCCACTGGCGGGCGGGCGATGGAAATATTCCGCCCGGACAGCGGATGTCCCACCCGCGCCGCGATACTGTCGGCATGAAACAACTCCTCTCGACATGGGCCAACACCGGTGAAGTGCTGGCAAACTTCGGCGCGGCAACTCTGCGCCGGCACCGCGACGGACGCTGCGAACTCCATGGCGGAACGCACGCCGACCGACTCGCCGCGCAGGAATGGGCCTCGCTCTTCCAGCACGACGCGGTGTTTTCCCGCCATCCTGACACGCGAGGCGCTTGTGCTGCCCATCCGCCAGCGCGGTGAGCGCGCGAGTCGGCCCGCTGGAATTGCTGGTTCTCCGCTGTCTTGAGAAACCTGTTGGCTGGAAGCGATTCTCCCTCTCCTCCATCCGATGGGGGAGAAGGCCGGGGAGAGGAGGCTCATCTGTCGTGGTGTGATCAAAGCCGGAGAGGTCTGTGCGTCCAAACTGGAACACTGGGGGCGATCGGGCTGTTTTGCTTGAGCCATTCTGTGCCGGGCGCGCAAGGTGCCCCTGTTTCAGCAGAGGATAGGGCTCTGAGGGGACGCAAAGATGCGCTCAGAAACCACTGGCAAGGGACACAAAATCGTCAACACAGACTGTCTGCCTCAAACGCTGCGTTCCTCCGTGTCCTCTGCCTCTCCGTGTAAAAGCGACCTCGTCTCCAATAGGATCAGCCCAGCTTGCTGAAAACTGACTTTGGACGGCAGGCGAGGCACGCCCGCACCACCGTTCAGGGAACCGGCTCCAACGACTCGACTCGCCACTTCTGGGAACCCATCGCCGCTGTGCCGTCGCGAATGGCCTTCACCTGCTGCGGCGTGACGAAGGCGGCGCTGTTGCCCCACTCCGCGTTGCCACGGATGAACGTGGCGATGGCCGCAATGTCATCGTCGGAATACACATCCCGGAACGCGAGCATCGCGGGGTTGTCGTAGGTGATGTCCTTGACCTTGATGGGGCCTTCGACGGCATTGAGCATGATGCGAATCAGGCGGTCGGGCTTCTCGCGCACCACCCATTCGGAGCCGGCCAGCGGGGGGAAGTTCAGCGCGGCGGAGCCAAGTCCGGTGGCCTGATGGCAACCCACACAGCCCGCGGCGTAAAGCTGCGCGCCACGCTTATAAGACTTCACCGCCGGCGGATCATCCGTCTGCGGCGGCAGCGTTCTCATCCCGGCTTGGAAGACATCCGCTCGGAACGCCCCGCCGGTGCTCTCCACATGGAGGAAGCAGCCAAAGAGCAGGACAACCAGCAGGACGAAGGGCCACGCGCTTCCGCCCCCGGCGGCAATCGTCGGCTCGGTCTCGGCGCTCTCGGTCTCGGGCTTTTTCGTTTTCTGGCTCATGGCTTCGCGGGAGCGTTCGCGCCTGCGGGCGCAGCGGGCTTGGCCACGGCGGGCGTGGGCGCTTCCGGCAGGCTGACATCTGCGCGCTGGGTCATCAAGTAGGCGACGAGCGCGTGCGCGTTGTGCCTTGGATAGACGGACGGCAGCGGCTCGCGGGCTGGTCGGATCGAAGGCTTGTTCGTGTCAAAGAGATAGCTGGCTGACGGACAGGTCGAGTCCTTCGCGAGCAGGCGCGGATTGTAGAGGTGGACCAGCAAGCGATGCTCAAGCTCATCTGTGGTGTTCGTGGTCGCAAACTTCCACGGCGCGGCGAACTTCTCCGGCGCGCGCGTGCCGATGCTGGCGAGGTCGGGGCCGATGCGCACACTGCCCAGCAGCACGGGCGAGTCGTTGACGAAGTCGCGGGCCACGCTGCGGCGCGCGCCCCACCCGCGCTCGATGTCGGGGCCGAGATTGTAGATGACCAGCTCGGCTTTGGCACCGGTGTCGGTGAGAAGCTTGACGACGCGCTCGGCGGCGTCTGGGCCGGCTTTGACCAGGATTTCCGCCGGAAGCTTGACGGCCAGATCGTTGACCGTGGAACCGGATGCCGGCCGGACAATGGCAGACTTGTCGTCAGCATGCTTCAGGAGCGCGAGGTCTTTTGTGAACTGGGCGAGCCTGGGCGCGAGATTCGTGTCGCCCGCCAGCGCCGGCGGGGGGGTGACGTTCTTGATGCCGAGGTCGGGACGAGCTTTCGCGAGCGCGATGAGCAGGTCGAGGTTGACGAGGTTGGTCGTGCCGCTCGCTGGCAGCGAGAGGTTGATGGTGCTGGCGTTGGAGCCGATGTCGTTGAGCCGGGCGCCGAAGAGCAGCGCCTCCTGCCGCACCTGCCGCGTGTGACACTGGCTGCAGCCAAGCGAGCGATAGACCTCCGCACCCTGCGCGGCGAGACCGGGACGGACGGCGGGGTGAACGTCCGAGGTGTTCGGAATGGGCGCAGGGGCCAGCGCGCCGAGCTGAAGCTGCGGGGCCATGACCAGCGCCGCCCACGAGCAGGCAAGGGAGAAGAGAGCGCCCGCGCCAATGATGGGGCCGTGTCTCATCGAGCACCTCCACAGCAGGCGGCGCAGCAGCGGCGCAGCGCGAGGGCAAAGTTCGCGAGGAACGCGAGCGCCGCGAGCGCCAGCGCGCCGTAGCCGACGGTGACGAGCTTGAGGTTGCTGGCAATTCCCGTGACCGCACTTTCAAGGAACTTGCTCTCCGCGCTGCCGTTGACCACGCCTTGCTTGAAGCCCGCGAGTGTGAAGCCGATGCCGATGGCGAGCACGCCCAGCAACGACGCCCAGAACGCGAGGTCCGCAAGACCGTCCGAGGGCATCTCATCCTCACCGGTCGTGAGACGTGGGACGATGTGGTGCAGCGCGCCCAGGGCCGCGAGGCCGAACACGCCGAGCACCACGATGTCCGTGCGGGCGGTCGCGAAGAAGGTGAACTGCGTGAAGTGCCCGCCGAAGACCGCCGTGCGGAGGGTCACGCCGAGCAGCAGAATGGCCGCGACCAGCAGGAAGCGGAAGGTGGCGTTGCTTTTCCACGTCTCGGCAATTTTCCCCTCGGCAGTCTGCCACAGGCAGACGAGCAGCGCGATGACCGGGACGAGGACGAGCACGTTGGCTGCGCCGCTGACGGCTGGAATCCACGCTGGCACCGCCGCGAGCTGCGAGAGGCCGCCCCAGCCGCCGATGAGCAGCAGCAGCCAGAAGCCCGTCTGCGCGAGGCCCGGATTGGCGAGCGGACGCTTCACGGTCTTTGGCACGAAATAAAAGAGCACCGCGAGCGCGAAGCCAGTCAGGACGATTTGCAGCAGGTTGTTCGCGAACCAGCCGGCGACGATGGCCTGCACGACGCCGGGCACCTGCCAGCCAAGCAGCAGGCCCTGCGCGGTGGATAGAATCCATGGAAACCACAGCAGCGCCGCGAGCACGAACCAGAGCGAGACATAGAGGTCGCGCTCGGTGCGGCGATGCAGCGTGACGAGCGCCCACGCGCCAACCAGCGCGTAGGAGGCAAAGAGGGGCAGCGCGGCGTAGAGCGGGAACTCAAGCAGGTCGAAGCCCGTGGCGTCGCCCGCGAGGATGCCGATGACGCCGACAGTCACGGCGATGTTCCAAAACATCCCCGCGATGAAAAGGCCGAGCGTGTTTGTGAGCGTCACGCGGCCGAGGCGCGCGATGAGCCAGAGCGAGAGGCCGAAGGCGGCCTGCAGCGCGAAGCCGTAGGTGAGGGCGTTGACGGCTGCGGGGCGGAGGCGTCCGTAGGTGACCCACGGGCAGCCTTCCATGAAGGTGGGGTTGTAGAGCTGGATGCTGGCGAGCAGCGCGAGCACCGCGCCGACAGCGAGCCATTTCACACCGCTGAAAGCAAGGAACAGCACCGGCAGCCGGCACGACGCCTCGACCTCCGCGACGGAGGGCGCGGTGGTGCAGGCGGTCTGGCTGCTGAGTTGGGCGGTCGTCATTGCGGCTGCGGGGGGGATTAAGATTATGAGTAAGATTAAGAGGGGGAAGCGGTGGTGCTCTTACTCATAATCTTAATCCCTCTCCGTTCTTCTCACTCAAACGCGCTCGGCTTCTCCGGCGCCTTCGGCGGCGGGGCGGTGATTTTCTCGACGCGTGCGACGAAGGCGGCCCGGCTCGCGGCGGCGTTCTCGTAATCCTTCAAAGTCAGTTGCATCGCCGCCGTGACAGGGATGCGATAGACGCCCTTCGCCTTGTCGAGCAGCGCGGCGGTGCCCAACTCCTGCGCGGTGGTCTGGCGGATTTCGGACTGCGCCTTGGAGCGCTCTTTCGCGCGCGCATCGCGGGCGGCTTGGGCTCCGGTCTCGGTGTAGCTCTTGAGCATCGCGTTGAGGCCGACGCCCAGGAGGATGACGACGAGCGCGCCGAGGAAGTAGGCGGCCTTCGTGCGGCAGGCCGGAGTGCAGCAGGAGTCTTGAGATTCGGGGCAGCTCATCGTGGGTGCAGGTTAGTGGGCAGCCTTGCCGGAAGCGGGCTCGACATAGACGCCCATCGCCTCGGCCACGCGCGGGTCACGCTGCGGGTAGGGCGGGTGGGCGTTGAAAGCGCGGGTGAACATGAAGGTGAGCACAGCCAGCATCCCACCGAGGGAGAGCACGTCGTAAATGCCGAGGTGCAGGCCGTCAGGATAGAGCACCGGGCCGATGTTGAACTGGAGGTCGAGGTAATGGCAGGTCCATGCCCAGGCAGCGAGCATGCTCATGGCCGTGAAGTTCAGCTTGTTCCGAATCGGCAGCAGGAAGAGGAACGGGAACCAGAAGTGGCCGAAGATGGTGAGATAACCGACCCACTTCCATGTGCCCGCCTCGCGCGCGACATACCAGAAGGTCTCCTCCGGCACGGCAGCGTTCCAGATGAGGAAGTATTGGCTGAAGTGGATGTAAGCGTAGAAGACGGTGAAGGCGAAGAAGAGCTTGCCGCAGTCGTGGAAGGTCACTTCGCGCGTCACATCCTTCAGGTCGCCACGGTTGCGGAAGTAGAGCAACAGCCAGTAGGTCGTGATGGCCATCACCCACACGCTGCCGGCGAAATACACCACGCCATACATGGTGGAGAAGAACTGGTGCGAGAGCGCCTTCATCCAAAAGATGGCCGCGCCCGTCAGGCTGAAGGCGAAGGCGAAGATGCCGAAGGCAGCGTAGCGGCGCATGACGCGCGTGTGGACGGCGGCTCCGTCCTTGTCCTGGGCGAGCGAGGCGCGGCGCAGGCCGTGGGCGACGAAGCCCCAGACCAGGAAAATCACGCCGGAGATGATGTAGAAGGCGGTGATGGTAAAGAGCGGAAACTTCGCGAGCAACGCGTGGTCGGGGTTGCGCTGCATCTCCTCGCTCATCCACGGGTAAATGTCCCGCGCGAGGAAGCCGATGGGCAGCCAGAGGATGAACATCGTCGGGAACAACTGGCAGGCGATGTGTTCGAGAAAGCGGCGGATGGGCACCATCCACTGCGCGTCGAAGAGGTGGTTCAGGATGACGATGAACAGCGCGCCCAAGCAGAGGCTCAGGCAGAACATGTAAGCCGTGAGATAGGCATAGCCGAACTTCTTCAGCTCGGTCGGGTGCCCGGCGGGACCGTGGCTGTGGTCGTGCCCTGCGTGCGAAGCCTCGGCCTGATGCTCAGCCTTGGCTTCCGGCTTTGCGTGCTCGGCGGCCACGGCTCCGTTGCCCAGCAGCGCGGCGGCGAAAAGCGCGACCAAGACGGCGGCAACGCCATGGCGCAGACCCGCGAAGAACCGTGCCGGCGACTTCCAGTCGCCGCCTTGCGTGCCTGCGAGCACCGCCGACGGCGATTGCAAATCGCCGGCACGGGCTGCGGAGAGAAGGTTGATAGCGTGCGAGGTCATGGCGTTACTTCAGCGTGGCGCGTTCAGCGGCGGGGACTTCATCCAGTGTCGCGAATCGCGCGCGCTGGAGGGCGCGGACGTAGGCGACGATGGCCCAGCGGTCGTTGATTTCGATGTTCGCGGCGTAGCCCTGCATGTTCGGGGCCTTGCCGTCGCTGATGATTCGGAACACCTGGCCGTCGGGGATGATGATGGCGTTCTTGCCCGCCGCATCCACCAATGGGGCCACCACGGCCATCGCGCCGATTTTCTTGGTGATGCCGTTGCCGTCGCCGGTCGCGCCGTGGCAGGGGAGACAGGAGATGTTGTAGCGCTCGCGGCCCCGGTCCAGAAGGGCGGTGGTCACGGGCACCGGGATCGTGGCTACGAAGTTGGTCGTGCCGGGCACCATGCCGGTGTTCTGTGCCGTGCCCTGCCAGGTGTCGTTGCCCTGGTCGCCGATGCGCTGGGCGACGGTGCCGGCAACAAGGTGCTGCGAGCTGCGGCCGTCCGCGAAAAAGCTGTTGGGCACCTGCGGGCGGAGCTTGGCCTGGCGCACCATGTCGTTGAAGATTTCCAGCGGCGGTTTGCGGAAGTCGGTTCCACGCCGTCCGGCGATGCCAAAGACGGTCAGCGCCAGGAGCGCGACGCCAAGTAGAAAAGCGAAGAAGTAACGCATGGTCAGTCCTCCACCATCTCGATGTGCTTGCTGCCGGCGGACGCGAGCAGCCTGCGGGTTTCCTGGTCGTTGAACTTCGGGTCCGCCGTCTCGATGACGAGGATGAACTTGTCATGGGTCGCGCCCTGGCAAAACTTTCGGTTCTTCAAGAGCGGGTGGTGCAGGCGGGGCAGGCGGTTCAAGAGGAACATTCCAATAAGGGAGCCGAACGAGGCGAAAAGAATCGTCAGCTCATAGCTCACCGGGAAGCTGTAGAACGGGCTGAACATGGGCTTGCCACCGATGACGATCTTGTAGTCGAAGGCGTTCATCCACCAGATCATCGTCATGCCCGTGGTGTAGCCGGTCACGCCCCCGAGGAAGGTGAACCAGCCGACCTTGGAGTTCGGGAGGCCCATCGCCGCGTCCAGTCCGTGGACTGGGAAGGGCGTGTGGACATCCCACTTGGAGTAGCCGGCGTCGCGCACCTGCTCCGCCGCGCGCATCGCGTCAGCCGGGGTGTCGAAGACCGCCATGAGGCCGTGAGCGTTCATTAGTGGTTGCCTCCGTGCTTGGCGCCGCCCTGCGGGTGGTGCGGGTCAGCCTGCGGCGTGACGCCCTTCACCTCGGAGATGGCAATCATCGGCAGGTAGCGCATGAAGAGGAGGAAGAGGGTGAAGAAAAGTCCGAAGCTCCCGAGGAACGTGCAGACATCCACCCAAGTCGGGCGGAAGTAACCCCAGCTCGACGGCAGGTAATCGCGGTGAAGCGAGGTCACGATGATGACGAAGCGCTCGAACCACATCCCGATGTTGACGAAGATGGTCACGATGAAGACGAAGACCATGTTGGTGCGGCACCACTTGAACCAGAACAGATGCGGGCTGATCACGTTGCACGAGATCATCCACCAGTAGCTCCACCAGTAGGGGCCGAACGCGCGGTTCTTGAACGCCGCCAGCTCGTAGGGGTTGCCGCCATACCATGCGATGAAGAACTCCATGCCGTAGGCGTAGCCCACGATGGAACCTGTCGCGAGGATGACTTTGCACATCAGCTCGACGTGCCGCACGGTCACGATGTCCTCCAGCTTGCAGAGCGTGCGCAGCGGAATCAGGAGGGTGAGCACCATGCCAAAGCCGGAGAACACGGCGCCGGCGACGAAGTAGGGCGGGAAGATGGTCGTGTGCCAGCCGGGCACCTGCGACACCGCGAAGTCGAACGACACGATCGAGTGCACGGAGAGCACCAGCGGCGTCGAGAGGCCGGCGAGGAGCAAATAGGCTTTCTCGTAGTTGCTCCAGTGGCGGTTCGAGCCGGTCCAGCCGAACGCGAAAAATCCGTAGAGGAATTTCTTCACCTTGCTCGTCGCGCGGTCGCGCATCGTGGCGAGGTCGGGGATGAGGCCGGTATACCAGAAGAGCAACGAGACCGTGCCGTAGGTCGAGACGGCGAACACGTCCCACAGCAGCGGCGAACGGAAGTTGACCCAGATGTCGTAGTTGTTCGGGATGGGCGGCAGCCACCAGACGGCATACCAGATGCGGCCCACGTGGATGATGGGGAAGATGCCGGCGCAGGCCACCGCGAAGAGGGTCATCGCCTCGGCGGCACGATTGACGGACGTGCGCCACTTCTGCCGAAGCAGGAAGAGAATCGCCGAGATGAGCGTGCCGGCGTGGCCGATGCCGATCCAGAAGACGAAGTTTGTGATGTCCCAAGCCCACGCGACGGGCTGGTTCAAGCCCCAGACGCCCACGCCGGTGGAGATGAGGTAGCCGATGCAGCCAAACATCATCAGCATCATGGTGGAGCTGATGATGAGCGCGGGCAGCCACCACTTGGGCGCCTCGCCCTCGCAGATGCCGGCGATGTGGTCGGAGAGCCAGCCGATGCTGCGGTTGTGCAGCACCAAGGGCTGGCGCTCCAGCTCCGCGGGCGGCGGCGCAATCTTCACCGAGGACGGGACGGGGTGTTCAGCGGCGGCGCTCATTAGTGCTTCGCTCCCTTCTGTTCACCGGCGGGGGCGTGTCCGTGGCCTTTCATTGGGTCGGAGTGGGAGATGTCCTTGTATTCCTCCAGGCTCCAAATCTTCGCGTCGGGCATGGCGAGGTTCACGTTGCGGACGCGTGCGAGGTAGGTCGTGCGCGGCTTGTTGTCGAGGAAGCCGAGGACCGAGTAATTGCGCTCGTGGGCCTTGAGCTTGGAGACCTCGCTGTTCGGGTCGAGGATGTTTCCGAAGGCGATGGCGCCTGCGGGGCAGGCCTGCTGGCAGGCGGTCTTGATCGCGCCTTCCTTCACCGTCACGTCGTTGCCCGCGCCGGCCTTGACCTTCTGGCTGATCTTCGCACCCTCGATGCGCTGCTGGCAGAACGTGCATTTCTCCATGACGCCGCGCATGCGCACGGTCACGTCCGGGTTGCGTGCCATGGTCACGAGGTCAATCTCGTCGCCGGATCGCTGGCCCAGCGGGCCTTTGTAGAGGGCCACATCCAGCTTGAAGAAGCTGTCGGCCATCTTGCCGCCGCCGATGGGCCGCTTGTTGAAGTCGAAGAAGTTGAACCGCCGGACCTTCCACGCGCAGTTGTTGGCGCAATACCGCGTGCCGACGCAGCGGTTGTAGGCCATCACGTTGATGCCCTCGTCATCGTGGGCCGTGGCGTTGACCGGGCAGACGCTCTCGCACGGCGCGCTCTCGCAGTGCTGGCACATCATCGGCTGGGTCAGCATCTGCGGGTCGTCAATCCACTTCTTCGTGGCCTGCAGCTCGTCGCGCTCGACGAGGTTGACGGTGTCCGGATTGCCCTGGCTGCCGGTGGCGTTGCTCAGGAAGGCGTCAATCATCCCGCCCTGCTGCTTCTTCTTCGGGTCCGCCGCGTAGTAGCGGTCAATGCGCATCCAGTGCATCTCGCGGCCCTTGGCCACCTGGTCCTTGCCGACGATGGGGATGTTGTTCTCGCTCTGGCAGGCGATGACGCACGCGGAGCAGCCGGTGCAGGCGTTGAGGTCCACGACCATTCCCCATTGGTGCGTCTTGCTGACCAGCTCGGGGTGTGTCTTGTAAGGATGCTCGTAAATGTTCTTGATGGAACCGTCCGGATTCTTGACGAGGAAATCCGTGTGGGCGTCGAGGCCCATGTTCTTCGCGAAGTCAGGCTTCGTGAGGAACTGGTCCACGTTCGCCTCGCGCACGACCGGGCGGCCATGCAGCGTCCAGTGGTCCTGCGTGCAGATGAACGCGTGCGTGCGGCCCGTGGCCTTCACCGCCGCGCCGGTCACGAAGCCGGCGCCGCCCGCGCGCAGCGGGTAGGCATTGAAGCCGACGCTGCTGTTCTCAAAGCTCGCGATGCGGCCCCACTTGCGGCCATAGCCCAGCGCGAGGCCGAGCGTGAAATCCGCCATGCCGGGCTGAATCCAGATGCCGCCCTCGACGGTGCGACCTTCCTTCGAGATGGCAATCACGTCGCCATTCTTCAAGCCGAGCTGTGTCGCCGTCTCGCGGCTGATGAGCACGGCGTTGTCCCAGACGAGCTTGGTAATCGGGTCGGGCAGCTCCTGGAGCCAGCCGTTGTTCGTGTATCGACCATCGTCCACGCTGGCGTCGCGGTGGAAGACAACTTCGAGCTTGTCCTTCGAGGGCGCGGAAGCCGTGCCAGCCGCGCGAAGCGCACCGACGACCCCCAGCACATCGAAGGAGGGCTTGACCGGCGCGGACTTGGTGCCGGCGATGAAACCGTCGTGCAGAAACTGCTTCCACTTCTCCTCGTCAAGCGTGCCGCCGGTGCGGACGGCAAACGTCTCGCGGGTCAGGTCGTAGGCGCTTGCGGTCGCGTTGCCCAGCAGGCGGGCCAGCACTTCGCTCTCCGTCAGGCCGGCGAAGAGCGGCGCGATGAGCGGCTGGATGGCGACCACCGTGCCGTCACTGGTGCGGGCATCGCCCCATGATTCGAGATAGTGCGCGGCAGGCAAGTGCCACGTCGCGCCGGACGCCGACTCGTCCTCGTGGCAGCCCAGGCGGACGAGGGTCTTGGCTGTCTTGGTAATCTCGCTCCACGTCTCAGCCGCGGTGTAGGCCGGGTTTGCGCCGAGAACGACAACCGTCTCCGCGCCAACGGCAGCGGCGAGCCCGGCAGGGGGCTTCGGGGCCGCGTGCAGCTCAATCGTCTTGCCCACCGCGCCGAGCACTCCGTTCATCACATGCGCGAGCACATGAACGACAATGGGCTGGCGCTGGCCGGCAACCACGAGGACCGCGCCCCTGTGCGCGACGAGGTCTTTGGCGCATTCGGAAATCCACTTGGAGTCCACCTTCGCGCCCGCCGCGATGGCGGCGGTGTCGAGCGGGAAGGGGGCGCCTGCCTGGCTGAGCACTTCCGCTGCAATCTGAGCCGCAACCGCCGCAACCTGGCTCGGAGCCACGCGGAGACGGTGGTCGGCATTGCCGCCGGTGAGCGTCATCAGCGACTCGACGGCGTAGAGGCGGTTGATGAGGTCGTCCTTCTTGGCCGCGTCGGGCTTGGCAATCTTGCGGCCCTTCGCGAAATCGCGCGTGTAGCGATACATCTCGTCCTCGCCGCCGAGGAAATCGCAGTCGAGGGAGAGGATGCGCTTGGCCTGGTCGAACTTGAAATAGGGCGTGACCTGCTTGCCAGTCACGAGGCTCACGGCCTGCGTGTGGATGGTGGAATCCACCGCGTCGTAATTGGCCCAGACAGCGTTCGGCAACTTCGCGGCGACGGCCCCCTGCAGCCGCGCGCGCGTCGGCGAGCTGTTGCTCTCCGCGATGATGGCGAGGCCGCGACCACCGTTGGCCGCAGCGCTCTTGGAGATTTGCGCGAGCGCGTCGAGGGCGTCCACTCGCTTGGCAATATTTCCCTTGTTGCGGAAGTGCTGCGCGCGGTCCGGGTCATACAGGCCGAGGACGGAGGCTTGCGCGAACTGGTCGGTGCCCGCCTGGTCAGGATGCAGCGGATTTGCCTCGACCTTCGTGGGCCGGCCATCGCTTGACTTCGCCAGCAGCGGAACCGCTCCCGTGCGCGTGGGCATCGCGGTCGCGAAGTGCTGCGGGATGCCGTGGATGTAGCCCTCCGGCTGTTTGCCAAAGGGATAAATGTTCTCCGTCGGACGGCGGCAGCCGGTGAGGCCAAAGCCCGCCAGCATGAACGACGCGGACATGAGCTTCATGAAGTCGCGTCGCGACTCGGCGGCGGTCAGCTCGCTGGCCCCGGCGGGGAATTCACGCTCGGCCCACTCCTGAAGCTGGGCGGAGTTCGCCATCGCCTCGGGGCTGCGGAAGTATTGCGGGCCGGTTTCCGGCTCGGGACAGACTGGAGGGATGAATTTCATCGGTGGCAGACGGAGCAGCTCTCGCCGGGATGCACGTTCCAATCCTTGACCAGCTTCGCGCCTTCCTTCTGGGCAAAGCCCTCGGGGGCCTGCCAGTCGAGGTTGAAGACCTGATCGTTGGGACGAATCTTGGCCGCCGGGTCACGGTGGCATTCGAGACAGAAGGCCATGCCCAGCGACTTGCTGTGGCGCACCTCGTCCATCTTGTTCACCGGGCCGTGGCAATGCACGCATGAGACACCGCGGTTCACGTGGACGGAGTGGTTGAAATAGACGAAGTCCGGGGTCTTGTGGATTTGCACCCAGGGAATCGGCTTGCCGGTCGCCGCAGACTCGCGGACGAGCGCGAGCTTGGGGTCGTCCTTGAGCACCTGGTTGTGGCAGTTCATGCAGGTGCTGGCCGCCGGGACGTTGGAATACCAGGACTTCTCCACGCCGTTGTGACAGTAGCGGCAATCCAATCCGAGCTGGTCCGCGTGGATCGCATGGCTGAAGGCCACCGGCTGCACCGGCGTGTAGCCCACGCGCGCATACTTCGGCGTCATGTAATAAGTCACGCCCGCCGTGACCACGCCACCGACGATCATCCCGCCCACGATCACCATCGCGGGCAGCTTGTTCGTCCATTTCGGAAAAATGTCTGACATGGTGAGGTTGTTATCGTCAGGAGTGCGGCCAACTTGTGAATTGTTTCACATCACTGCCGACAAAATTTTGCTTCGTGCGCAACTGCTCTGGTTATGCCGGACGCGGAAATGGTCGCGGCGGCGAGTTTTTAGTTGAGCCAACACTCGACTGCAAGCCCCGCGACCGCCGCCCGCACCGATTTCGGTTTTGATTATGCCAGCGATAAGTGGAACCAGCCGCGCTGATGCCCGCCGCCCGAAAGCGAGCGCCCGTTCTAGCGGTTCCCCGCCGTCGGTCAACCGCGAATTATCCACAACGGCCAAAAAATCCCCATCCGACCCTCGTGCCGGCGACTTGCAGCCGCTGTCTCGAATTCTCCGTCTCCCGTCCCTTCCGGAAGGCAGCACCTCCGCGCCCCTGCTCAGAAACCCATCTTCTGGAGCTCCATCTGCAACTGCTCCTGAAACTCCAGCACGTCGGGCTGCGAAGGCTTGTAGCCGGGCTGCGCGGGCACGACGCCCATGCGGCCCATCTGGTCCAGATACCAGTCCGCCTTCTGGCCGTCACTGAACGTCACCTTGCCGCTCACCACTGTGCCGGGTCGCGCGAGCGCGTCCACCGAGAGCTTCACCGCAGCCAGTCCCGGCAATCCTGCTTCGGGCGCGGGGGACACCGCACCCGCGCCGGCGACGGGCTGGGCAGCAGCAGCGGACGACAAGGCGGCGGGCTGGGCGGGTGCGGGCTGCGCGGGAGGCTCGGGGTCTTTGGGCTTGAGGCGCAGGTCATCGAGCAGGAAGCGCACTTCCATGTAGGTCATGCTCACGCCCAGTTCAGCGGACAACTTCTTCTGCACGTCGGCGACTTTGAGGCCCTGTTCGAGCCATGCGGAGACCTGTTGTTTATGAGCGTCGGATAAATTCATGAGCAAGCTGCGTTGTTCTTACCCGCCTCGCCGCCCCGCACCAAGCTCCAAATCCCCGCCCAGCCTCCCTTCACAGCTTTTGCGCCAGCGGCAGAAGCGCAGCCTCCAGCCGCTCGGCGATTTTGGCGTAGCCGCTGTCGTTGGGGTGAATCTGGTCGGCCATCAGGCTGGGAGTGAAGAGAATGCCATCGAGGATGTTCGGCACGAGCAGCACGCGCTTGGACTTGGCGAGCTGCTCGAAGCGTCTCGCGTTCTTGTCCGAGAGGCCGGCGCCGCGCACGCCCAGCAGCACGACGAACGCGCCGGCTTGGTGGAGACGGTCAACCATCGTGCCGAGGTTCGCGAAGGTTGTTTCCGGCGACACTCCGCGCAGCGCGTCATTGCCGCCGAGACAGAGCAGCACGACGCGGGGCTGCAATTGCACCGCTTGGTCGAGCCGCGCGAGGCCGTCGGCTGTCGTGTGGCCGGACACGCCGAGGTTGCGGATTTTCACGCGCAGGCGCTTGGCGAGCTGGTTGGGATAATCGCCGCCCTCGTTCGCGCCATAGCCTTGCGTGAGGCTGTCGCCGAAGGCCACCCAGTCGCCGCGCGCGTTGGGAGGAAAGTTGACGAAGCTCGTGCGCGGGCCGGGCCGCAGCCAGACCCAGCCGCCGCCGAGAAGCAGCAGCGTCAACAAGAGCAGCCAATGTCCGCGTCGCATGGTTTCAATGTAGCCGCCGACGTGCGGAGACGGAAACTGGATTGTCGTCAGTTCGCCTCCTTACTTCGGTGGCTCCGGCTCCGGCGTCCCGGCGTCGCCCTGCTGCTTCATCCACGCGGCGAGTTTTTCCCGCAACCGTGCGATTCGGTCCCGGTGCGCTGGGTCGGCGATGAGGTTGTGAAGCTCAAACGGGTCGGCCTGCGTGTCGTAGAATTCCTCGCGTGCGTGTTGCTCGATGGTTTGCACGAGCCTCGCTGCCGCAGCGTTGGTCTGGGCTGCGGCGGTCCAAGTGGCATACACCTCGCCGTGGCTGTCGGGGATTTCCATGACTTTGGTGAAGTGCGTGGTCCACTTGTTCTCCGGGTTCAGGTTCAGGATGAACTTGTGGCGACCATCGCGCACCGCGCGTTGCGGGAAGATGTTCATCTGCCCGTCGCGCGTGTGGCTTGCGAAGACATGGTCGCGGTGCGCCTGTGCTTCGCCGAGCAGGACGCGCTTGAAACTCCTGCCATCCAAGTCCGCCGGAACTTGCCCGCCCGCCAGCTCGATGAACGTGGGCAGCACATCCACGAAGGACATCATCGCGTCACTCGTCGCGCCAGGCTTGAGCACGCCGGGCCAGCGCGCGAGGAAGGGCACGCGCAGGCCGGTGTCGTAACAGGTCCACTTGCAATGCGGCCACTCGGGGCCTTGGTCGGCGGTGTAGAGGAAGAGCGAGTTCGCCGCGAAGCCGTGGCGGTCGAGCGAGGCCATCACCTCGCCGACGCGCCCGTCCACGGTCGTGATGTCCTGATAGTAGTTCGCCAGCGCGGCGCGGGTCTTGGGCGTGTCCACCATGATGGGCGGGAGCGGAAGCTTGGCGGGGTCGTAAATCTTGTTCCTCTCCCAGACGACGTGCGGGCCGTTGTCAGCAAGGATGAGGCAGAGCGGCTGGTCGGGATGCTCGCGCCGGTGCGCGGCGAGGAAAGCGTCCACCTTCGCGGGGTCGAGGCCCTCAGCGCGGTAACGGCGCTGGTTCGCCGGGTTGCGCGGCAGCGTGGCGTCCAGCACCTCCACGGGGAACACGGACTCGGGCTTGATGTGCGACTTGTTCGCGAGCACGACGCGGTAGCCGAGCGGCTGGAGGAAATGCGGCAGCGTGCGCACGTCCGGGCGGCAGGCGGTGTGGTTGCCCATGAGGCCGTTGCGCGCGGGGTAGAGGCCGGAATACATCGCCGCCCGCGAGGGCGCGCAGGTGGGCGATGCTGCGAACACCCGCGTGAAGCGAGTCCCCTGCGTGGCGAGCCGGTCCATGTTTGGCGTGCGGATGACGGCATTGCCGTAGCACCCGACGAAGTCCACGCCGTGGTCGTCGGCGAGATAGACGATGAGATTGGGCTTCGTCGGTGCGGCGGCCGCTGGGAAGCTCCAAAACCCAAATCCCAAGCTCCAAAGAAATCCCAAGAACCAAGCACCAGACTTCAACCTGAACTTCGAAGCTTGACGCCAACCGACGGCCTGGAGCGCGGCCTGCGCAGACTGTGTGAAAACTCCACCAACGCACGGGAAAGGGCGGTCGCAGCAACGGAGTTGCGACAGAGAGTAGCCCACGGCGCAAGCCGTGGGTCCATCGGCAGAGCGTCGCAAGCCCCGGAGGGGCGGCAGAATGCGTGGCCAGCCATCGTGAGCGGACACCCTTCCTGCCGCCGCGCTGCGGC
>JACRKB010000282.1 GCA_016235545.1 Verrucomicrobiota bacterium
GACGATGAACGTGCTGGGAACCACGCTGCAACGCCGGATGGGCTACAACGCCTCGGGCGTGGTGGGCACGCGCAACGCGGACAACACCGTGACGCTGACCGTGACAAACGCGGCGCGCATCCCGGTCACGGGCCTGGTCAACGGCGGAGTGGTGAGCTACACCGGCACCCTGGCCCCGGCCATCACGGCGGAGAACTACGCCGGCCAGCGCATCACCTACCTGACCCTCGCCGCCGGCCAGAGCGTCACGGTCAAGAAGTTGTAAGAGCGGACAGCAGTCGGCGAACAGCAGTCGGCCAACTCAGAACTCAGAACCCAAAACCCAGAACTGAAAGGCTCTTGATGATACAAACCCTCCGCGCTCCGCTCCCTGCCAGGAACTGAACGCGACGCGCCTCCGGACGGCGAACCAGGCTGTGAGCCAACCGGAGCGAAGCAAAAACAAACCCGGCGCGAGAACCACTCTCGCGCCGGGCTGCTTTTGACTGAGTCCATAAGGACGATGCAACGGTGTCTGGTGGAACGGGCAGCCAGCCAGCCGCTCGTGGTGCGTCCAGCGCACACCAGTTGTCCACGCGGCGATACCCGCTTGCGGTTGAACGCCTCGGCGCTTGTTTCGTCAGACGGTGCGTCCGTATCTTGAAACGCGCATGAAGTTCAATGTCTGCCTCTGGTTGTTGCTGCTCACGAGCCGCATCGCGGCTCCGGCGGCGGACTACCGCGACTTCGACCAGCCACCGCACGACTACTGGAAGCGCACGCCCACCGACCGCTTCAGCCGCTGGATGACCAACCTGAACGCGGGCCGCGTTGAACTCGACTACTCCGGCGAGAAGGCCTTTGTCACCAGCGTGCTCAAGTCATTGGACATCCCTGCAACTTCGCAGATGCTGCTCTTCTCCACGACGAGCCTGCAACTGAGCCTCATCTCGCCCCGCTCCCCGCGCGCGCTGTTCTTCAACGAGGATGTCTATCTCGGCTATGTGGTGAATGGAAAAATCGAAATCGTTTCCGTGGACCCCGACCTTGGCGCCGTGTTTTACATCTTCGACATCCCGCGGAACGGCCAGCCGCCGCGCCCTGAGCGAGCCACTCGCTGCATGAACTGCCACGCCCGCGAAGACACCGGCTACGTGCCCGGCCTTGTGGTGAAGTCCGTGATTCCCGGGCCGCGCGGCGGAAGCCTCGAATCCTTCCGGCAGGAGCAGTCCGGACACGCCGTGCCGCTGCACCAGCGCTTCGGCGGCTGGTATCTGACAGGCGCAGGCACCTTCACCAACCACCTCGCAAATTTTTACGGCCAGTCCACGCCGCAGGGCATCCTCCGCCAGCCGCTGCAACCCGGCGCATCCTTCAACTACGATCGTTACCTCGTCCCGAGCAGCGACCTGCTTCCGCAACTCCTGCACGAGCACCAGATCGGCTTTGTGAACCGCGCCGCCGAGGCCACCTACCGCACTCGCACCTGCCTGTTCGAGGGAGGCGGCAAGCTCACCGCCGCGCACACGGCCACGCTGGATCAGCAGGCGCGCTCGCTCACGCGCTACCTGCTCTTTGCAGACGAGGTGCCGCTGCCGAAGGGCGGCGTCGCGGGTGATCCCGAGTTCAAGCGGGACTTCGCGAGCGTGCGCCGGCTCGGTCCCGGCGGGGCTTCGCTCAAGGATTTCGAGCTGCGCACGCGGCTCTTCCAGCACCGGTGCAGCTACATGATTTACAGCCTCGCCTTCCAAGGGCTGCCGCCGGAACTCAAGCAGCGCGTCTTCACCCGCCTCGCACAGGCGCTCGACTCGGCCACGCCCGACGCGGAATACGCCTACCTGCCCGCCACCGAAAAGCAGACGCTGCGCAGCATCCTCAAAGCGACGCTGCCGGAGTTGCCGAAGAGCTGGTAAGCAGCGGTGGCCGCACCCGCGCCAGCCCTCCAGACTTCTGGCGCCAGATTCCAATTCCAAATGCCAGTCGGTGGAATGCAAACATGACGCCACGGCGCGAGCCTTCTCCCTTCCTCGGAGGGGTGGGGTAAGGTAAAAGGAGAAAGGCAAAAGGAAAAAATGCCGAGCCGCTATCGGCTCACTCTTGCCTTCTTCCTTTTACCTTTTGCCTTCTCTCAACCCCTCACCGCAACCCTCCTCCGAGGAAGGGAGAGGGAGCCAGCGCGCGTCGCGGTTACTTGCCATTCCACCAAATCTCATTCCGAAATGGCACGACTCCCAACCCCGCCTGGCAGATACCCCTGCGCCAGCTCGCGGAACAAGGCTATTTGCTCCGCCTCCCACACCGAGCCGCGACCGAAGCCTTTTGTCAGCAGCGCGGCCACGCTGGGCGCGGCCTCCACCGCAGCCCGCGCGTCCATCAGCAGCGCCCGCGAGCGGCGTGCGAGCACATCCTCCACCGTCCGCGCCATCTCGTGCCGCGCGGCGTGCAGCACATCGTCCGCAGTCAGCGGCAAATCAGGATGCAGCCGCCGCGTTCGTGGGCTCAAACCGCCGGAGCCAGCCAGGGTCTCCGCCGCCGACTGCCCGCTGCGCCGACGCGTGTCGGCCAGCCGCAGGCGCTCGGTGGCGCACGGCTTCTCCGGCAAGCCGGCGACCTGCATGGCCCGGTCCACGGCGTCCGCCGCCATCTTGCGGTAAGTCGTCCACTTGCCGCCCGCGACGGTGACGAGCGCGCCCGGCGAGACGAGCACGACATGGTCGCGCGGCAGCGCGGCCGTGGACTTCGCACCGGGCAGTTTCACGAGCGGGCGCAGCCCGGCGGTGACGCTGAGAATGTCCCTCATGGCAGGAGCCCTCGCGAGATACTGTGCGGCGTGTTCGAGGAGAAACTGGATTTCCGTTGCGAGCGGACGCGGCTCCAGCGGCGTCTCCGTGACCGCCGTGTCCGTCGTGCCGACGAGCACGCGGTCCTGCCAGGGGATGATGAAGAGCACGCGCCCGTCGTCCGTGCGCGGCACCATCAGCGCCGTGTCGCCACCGAGGAAGTCACGCGGCAGCACGATGTGCGCGCCCTGGCTCGCGGCGATGACCGGCGGCGCGCCCGCGTCGTCCATCTGCCGCACGGTGTCGGTGAAGACGCCTGTCGCGTTGATGACCACGCGGGCGTGGACGGGGAACTCCTTGCCGGACTCGGCATCACACACGCGCGCGCCGCAGACGCGGCCCTCCTTCTTCAGGAGCGAGGCAACGCGCACGTAGTTGGCGACGCTCGCGCCAAGAGTCGCAGCGGTCTGCGCGAGCGAGATGGCGAGACGCGCGTCGTCGAACTGGCCGTCCTGATAGCAGATGCCGCCGCGCAAGCCGTCGGGCTTCAAGTTTGGCAGCGCCTCCACCGTGCGCTCTCGTGAGAGCCGCCGTGACGGTGACAACCCGAGATGGCCGGCGAACAAGTCGTAGGATTTCAGCCCGACGCCGTAGTAGGGCGCTTCCCACCAGTGATAGCAGGGCACGACGAAGTTCAGCGGATGCACGAGATGCGGAGCATTGCGCAGCAGCAGCCCGCGCTCGCGCAGCGACTCGCGCACAAGCGCGAAGTTGCCCTGCCTCAAGTAGCGCACGCCTCCATGAATGAGCTTGGTGCTGCGGCTGGAAGTCCCCTTGGCGAAATCGCCCTGCTCCACCAGCGCGGTCTTGAGCCCGCGCGCCGCCGCGTCCACCGCCACGCCCAACCCGGTCGCGCCGCCGCCGATGACGAGCACGTCCCACAGCGTTTGCTGCTCCAGCAGGGCAGCGATTGCATGGGCGCGGTTCACGCGCTGGAGGCTAGCTCAAGCCAGCAGAGGAGCGCGACACTTCAGCGGCCAAGCTTCTCCTGCTCGTAATCCTGCTCCGCTGCGGGGAGAGAACCCACGGAGCCATACAACTCCCACGATTACAGCCCTTGAACCCCAGCGGAGCACACCCCTCACCCCATCCCTCTCCCCTCCTCGGAGAGGGTGCCCGAAGGGCGGCAGGTTCATGGAGCGGAGGAACGGAAAAGCCACTGCCTTAGCCCGAACTCCGAAATGGAATGGCCGCGAAAGGGCGCAAAGAGCGCAAAGCCAAGTTTCTGGCAGGAGAACGGAGCGGTTAGAAATAGTCCCAGCTCCAGTCATCCCAGACTCGGCTCCTTTGTGCTCTTTGCGACCTTTCGCGGCTGAACTTCGGAGTTCGGGCTTAGAAGAAACTGGGATGCACTCATGAGCCGCACCCCATCTGAACTTTTCATGGTTCCGGCCCGCCCGTTCCTGCTAGTCTCCTCCACCGATGACCCACCCCGTCACCGCCAAACGCCGGGCCGCGCTCGCAGCCCAAGTTGAAAAGACCGTCCTCACCACGCCGGTCTATGACATCCACACGCATCTCTACGACCCCGCGTTCGGCGGGCTTCTGCTGTGGGGCATTGATGACCTGCTTGTCTATCACTACCTGGTCGCGGAGGGGTTCCGGCAGTTCGATCTGACTTACGAAAAGTTCTGGGCCATGTCCAAGCGCGAGCAGGCGGACGCGATTTGGAACGCGCTCTTCATCGAGCACTCGCCCATCTCCGAGGCCTGCCGTGGCGTGCTGACCACGTTGAACCGCCTCGGACTCGACGTGAAACGGCGCGACCTGCCGGCGCTGCGCAAGTGGTTCGCGAAGTGGAATGTCGCCGACTACACGACGCACTGCATGGACGTGGCGGGTGTGAGCCGCATCTGCATGACGAACTCGCCCTTCGACGACGAGGAGCGCGTGGTCTGGGAGCGAGGGTTTCGGCGCGACGAGCGCTTCGCCGCCGCGCTGCGCATCGACCCGCTGCTGCTCTCGTGGGAAGGCACCGCCGCCCCGCGCTTGCGCGACTGGGGCTACTCGGTGACGCCGGAGCTTTCCGAGAAGACCGTGTCCGAGGTCCGCCGCTTCCTCGCGGACTGGACCCGCCGCATCAACGCGCAATACCTCATGGTGTCGCTCCCGCCGGACTTCACCTATCCGGGCGACAATGTCTGCGCGCGCCTAATGGAGACCGCCGTGCTGCCGCACTGCCGAGAGGCAGGCCTGCCCTTCGCGATGATGCCGGGCGTGAAACGCGCCGTGAACCCGCTGCTCAGAATGGCCGGCGACGGCGTGGGCCACTGCGACACGAACACCTACGAGAGCCTCATCGCCGCGCATCCAGACAACCAGTTCCTCATCACCGCGCTCGCCCGGGAGAACCAGTATTCGCTCTGCGTGGCCGCTCGGAAATTCCGCAACCTGCACCTCTTCGGCTGCTGGTGGTTCACGAACACGCCCTATCTCATCGAGGAGATGACCCGGATGCGCCTCGAACTCATCGGCCTGTCCGTGACGCCGCAGCACTCGGACGCGCGCGTGCTGGACCAGATCATCTACAAGTGGGAGCACTCGCGTCGGATCATCGGCCGCGTGCTGGCGGAGAAATACCAGGACCTCGCCGCCACCGGCTGGGAGCCGACGAACGCGGAGATCCAGCGCGACGTGCAGGACCTCTTCGGCGGCGCGTTCCAGCAGTTCTGTGGCCGCCAGCAAGCGCGTGCTGCAGAGGCACCGAAGCGGGGCAAGCGCCGCGCGTGAGCCGGGGCGCGGACGCCCACGGCCGCAGTCCCTCCTTCCTGGCATTCGCTCACGCGGACGTGGGCGTCCGCGCCCCAAAGAAAAAAGGCCGGCAGTTTCCTGCCGGCCTTCGTCGCGAATGGAGGTGTCGCCTACTTGTATTTGCCGAGCTGCTTGAGCGTCTCGTCGAGACAATACTTGATGTAGTAATCCGGCTTGTTCGGGTCGGCTTCCTTCTCCAACGCGCCGAGGGCGACCTCGGCGGCGGCACTGGTGGTGAAGAAGCTGCACGCCCGGATGGCTTCGAGACGGACTCGCGGGTGATCGTCGGCGGCCTGCACCTTCAGAAGGGCGAGCGGGTCTTTCACGCGGTCGCGCCAATAGCAGAGGACGCGCGTGGCGGCGGCGCGGGCGCGGTAGTCGGGCGAGCGCAGCATCTGCTTGAGAAACGCCTCGTCCACGACGTTGTGCCACTGGTGGACCCAGAGCGCTTCCATCATGTGGTGCTGATATTCCTTGTCAGCCTTGCTCAGGCCGGCGGCCCACTTCTTGGTCGCGGCGATGACCTTGGCGGAGTCGTGCTTGCCCAACTCGATCTTGGCGCGGGTGCGGACGTCGTCCTCTGGCGTCGTCAGGGCGGCGAGCAGCTTCTCGATCGGCTCGCCGTCAATCTTCACCGGCTTGAGCAACGGACGGCCCTCAAAGGTGATGCGGTAGATGCGGCCGTGGGTCTTGTCGCGGTTGGGATCGCGGAGATGATGCTGCATATGGCCGATCAGCTCCTTGGCCCAGTCGCAAAAGTAAATCGAGCCGTCGGGCGCGACCGCCACGCAAGACGGGCGGAAGTTCGGGATCGGGGCGGTGTCAGCCACGACGAGGCCGCCCAGCTTGTCCACTTCCTTGCCGGCGTCGTTCTTTGCCTTCGTGATGTCGAGCGTCTCGCCCTTCAAGCCGGCCCCGTCCTCGGTGACCTTCACGCGGAAGATGCCCTGGTAACCAATGACGTTGCAGTTGAGGAAATTGCCCTGCCAGTCCTCCGGGAAGTGCCGACTGGAAATCATCGCGGTGCCGGCGCACGGGCGGAACGGGCGCTTCCAAAACTCGTTCAGCTTGCCGTGCTTGGCCGGCTCGCTGATGAAGCCGCTGAACGCCGGCGCGAAGTAGTTCGCGTTGCCGGTGGCGTCGGTGATGATGTCGTTGCCCCAACGGTCGAAGACCTTGCCGTGCGGGTTCGCGAAGCCGTAGGGGACGTAGCGCTCCAGCTTCCCGGTCAGCGGCTCCCAACGGTAGATGCAGCCGTCGCTGTTGCGCACGGGCGGGCCATACGCGGTCTCCATCTGCGTGCGATGGAAGACGCCGTCGCTCAGGAACGTGTCGCCGCCGGGGCCGTAAGCCATCGCGTTCGCGGTGTGGTGCGAGTCGGCGGAATCGAGGCCCATGACGACGCGTTCCTTCCAGTCCGCCTTGCCGTCACCGTTCGTGTCACGCGCGAACCACACGTCCGGCGCCTGCACCACGAGCACGCCGTCCTTGTGGAACTGGAAACCCGTCGGGCAGTTCAGGCCGTCGAGGAAGGTCGTGACTTTCTTCGCCTTGCCGTCCGCGCCGAGGTCGAACACCAGCAGCTTGTCGAACACCTTGTCCGTCGGGCGCAGCTCGGGATAGCTCGGCCACGCGGCGACCCACAGGCGGCCCTTCGGGTCGAAGCCCATCTGCACCGGGCTGGCCAGCTCGGGGAAGCGCACTTCATCGGCAACCAGAGTGACCTTCGCGCCCTTGGGCAAGGTCATGTGCTTGATGGCTTCCTCGCCGCTGAGGAAGGGCTTCACGTCGGGCTTGTTCGACGACGCGAGCAGTCGCACGGGCGGCAGGTTGTCGTCGGCGACCTTGAGGTCCCCGCCCTTGGCGACGGCCCAGATTCGCTTGTCGCGGTTGGCGGTCTTCGCGTCGCGCTGCTTCATCTCGTCCTGCATGGTCTGGTAGTTCGAGAGCAGCGGGGCCTCCGGCTCCTTCACGTTCTGCTTGAAGCCGCCCTTGCCCGCCTCGAACGCCAGCCCGGAGCGGCCGCCATAGACGTTGTAGCCGTCCACGGTGCGATAGCGGCGATGCCACTCGAAGTTCTTGTCCAGCACAGCGGCGCGGAGCTTCTCCAGGTTTCCGCCCGGCGCAGTCTCGCCGAAAAGCGCGCGGAACGCCTCCGGCGCGAGGGCCTTGTCGCCCGCCTCGGTGAGGTGAACTGCGTTGAAGGTGAGCGACTGCTTCTGCTTCGCCGCGCGGTCGAACACATCGGCGGAAATGCCGAAGAGGTCCACGAACGGCACGTCATTCGCCTTCGCCACCTCTGCCATGGCGGCGGCGTATTTCTTCAAGTTGGTGTTGAGCGGGGCTGCTGGGGAACGGTTCGCGTCGCTGCTGGCCTCGGCGGAGATGGGCGCGAAAAGCACGACGCGCGCGCTGGCCTTGCCGCTGTAGTTCTGCCCGCGCGTGTGCTTGATGAACGCGCCGAGGTCGGTCTTGAACTTGTCCAGCCCGGCGTCGCCCGCAAACGACTCGTTGTATCCGAAGAACGCCCAGACCACATCGGCCTGCACGCGCTTGAGCCAGTCGTCCGAAGTGCCGAAGTTCTCCGAGCGCATCCGGAACTTGGCGTCGGGCTTGTCGGTGAAGCCGGCCACTTCATCGCCCGAGGCCGCGAGGTTGCGGAAGATGAGATTGTGCTTGGGCAGCCTTGCGTGGACGAGCGTCTCGAGCCAGCCGTGGTGCTGCATGCGGTCAGCCAGCGCGTTGCCGATGAGGGCGACATTCTCGCCGGGCTTGAGTTCGACCTTTTCGGCGGCACGGGCGAGCAGCGAGGAAAAGGCCAGCACGGCGACGAGGAAGAGGGAGCGAGATGGATTCATGTGGTGAAAGTTGGCCTGACAGGTCAGCTATTGACGCGCGGCGGGGCTTTTTATTGAGCCGGATTGTCGGCGGGACGCGCTGTCCAGCTTCATATCGTCCGCCTCGCGCTGAAAGAATTCCAGCCAGCCCAGCATGATGGCGTCGCCGATGGTGTTCGCCTTGCGCAGCTCGGCGGGGGTCTTGCCCCAGTAGAAGCCAATCCAGCCGCTCGCTACCGCGCGTGACTCGGTGATGAACCGGGTGAACTCCGGCAGGCCGGCTTTCAACGGAAAAGTCTCCTCGATGACCACAGGCTTGCCGACGGCGAAAGCGCGCAGCGTCTCGATGGCCTCGGGCACCTCGCCCTTCTTCGGGTAGATGTGGACGCAGAGGAAGTCGAGGCCGGCGGCGATTTTGTCCGGCACGAAGCCGCTTCGCAGGCCGGGGCGGTCAAGGCTCCAGTCCACGAGGCCGACGGTGACGAGATGCTTCGCGTCGTGCTGGCGGATGGCCTTGGTGAGCGTGCGAATCCACTCGCTCGCGACCGTGTGCGGCACTCGCCCGGCGGCATCGAGCGTGATGAACTGGACGAAGTGCTTGCCTGCAAACGCGCCGCCGAGCCACTCGCCGGGCTTGCGCTTCCCGCCGGCGACCACCGGCTCGTTCATCAGGTCGTAGCAGAAGACGGCGGGGCTGGCGGCGCACTGCTTCGCGATGGCGGCCCAGAAGTGCGCCTGCGCCGCCCAGCGCGACGGCTCGTCGAGCGCGTCATACCACGCGGGCACGTCGGCCTTGTGGTAGCAGCCGAGACCAGTGAGGTCCAAGTAGAGACCTGTGCGCTCGGCGAGAGTGAGGAGTTTGGCAAGTTGCCTGAGCGAGGATTCATTCGGCTTGTCCGCCGTCTCCATGAACTTGCCGAACTGGAGGTGAATCCGCACGACGTTCGCGCCAAGCTCCTTCATCTCGCGGAAGTCCTCCTCCACCTTCGGCCACTCGGTGAGCCAGTAGTCTTCGAGCAGGCGGCCCGGCTCGTCGTGGTCGTAGTTGAAGCCCCACGGGACGAATGGCTTTCCCGAGGCCGCGAATGTGAAACCCATCCCGTCCTTGCTGACTTGAACCCAATCCAAGGCGTTGGCAATCGAGCCGAGCGCGAGGCTCAAGGCAGCGAGGCAACTGAGCGCCAGGCGCCGGAATTGGAAGCCGCCACTCACGGCTTGTCCGTCGCAGCGGGCGGCGGAGCGATGGTGAACTCGTAGCTCGTGTTCTTCGCGGAACTGACCTTGTCCAGCAGCGGCGAGTAATCTGCGACCGAGACTTTTTTTCCGTCTGGATGGAACTGGAGCAGCCGCAGGTAGCCCTCGCCGCCGTCCTTCTGGTTCTGATAATCCACGACCATCTGGTGGACGGTGTTGCCGTGCTTGCCCGTGCTCTCGAGCCGGCCCGTGATGCAGACGTGGCCGCTCACGACGAGCACGAAGCTCGCGTGCTGTGACACGAGTTTCTTCCACACATCCTCGCCGTCGTTGAAGCCGCCCTCACCCTTCGCCAGACCGTAGCGGTCCATGCCGAGGTTCACCTCGAAGTCCTTCACCTTGATGAAGGCGTTGCGGTTGAAGCGGAAATTGTCGGGCCGCAAGTAGGCGTGCGTCACGAGGATCGCCGAGCGGTCGGGATGTTTCGCGACCACCTCGTTGCCCCAGCGCAGCACGTCGTCGCGCGGGCCGAACTCCAGGCAGAGGATGAGCCACTTGCGGCCGCCGGCCTCGAAGAGGTGATAGTTGTTGTCCGTGCGGTGCGGCTCCTTGTCGTAGAAGCCGCCGAAGGTCGGCTGTTTCCTGAACCACTCCACCGGGAAGTATTTGGCGAACGGCGTCTCCCGCGTGCTGCCCTTGCCTTCAGTCCCAAGGTCGTGGTTCCCCGTGGTGATGGCGCAGGGGATGCCCTTCCTGTCGAGCAGCGCGTGGGCGTCAGAGGCGATCTGCCACTGGTGGTTGGTGTTGTGCTGCGTGATGTCTCCGACATGCAGCACGTAGGCGGTGTTGTAGAGCCTGGCGTTGTCGGCAATCCACCTCGTCTGCGCCGGGTAGGTCTCAGGATGTTTCCAAGTGTAAATCTGCGTGTCCGGCAGCACCGCGAGCGTGAAGCCACCGGGGACTGGCGCGGGCGCGTCAGCAAGGGCCACGCGTGCGAGCGCCAACAGCGCAAACGGGACGGACACGACAACGAACAGCGCGCGGCGCGGCAGGCGGAAACTCATGCCAGAGGGTTGGGGTCGAAGCCGAGGCCAGTCAAGCCGCGCGTCGCGCTGGCTTCCGGCACGCGCGCATCTCAGTTTCAAGCAACGCGGCGGCTGTTCTGCTCCTGCTCGCAATCCTGCTCATCCTGCCATTCCCCGCACTGGAGCAGGATTAGGATAAGGATCACGAGCAGGAGGAGCGGCCCAACTTTTTCGCTCCCCACATTCCGCGCGCGAGGAACTGAGCTGCGCCCTTCCGGCACTGCAACCTCGCCTCGCCCGCTCGCGTCCACACAGCTTGTATGACCCGCATGAAAACCGTTCGCCCACTTGCATTGCTGTTCCTCCTCGTTGCCTTCGTCTTGAATCTCCCCGCCGCTACGAAGCCCAACCTCATCCTCATCATGGCCGACGACCTCGGCTACGAGACCATCGGCGCGAACGGCGGCACGAGCTACCGGACGCCCGTGCTGGACAATCTCGCCGCCACTGGCGGACGCCACACGCACTGCTTCGTGCAGCCGCTCTGCACACCGACGCGCGTGCAGCTCATGACCGGCCAATACAATGTGAGGAACTACATCAACTTCGGGAACATGGATCCGAAGCTCACGACGTTCGGCAACCTCCTCAAGCCCGCCGGCTACGTGACGTGCATCGCCGGCAAGTGGCAGCTCGGCCGCGACCCGGAGCTGCCGAAAAAGTTCGGCTTCGACGAGCATTGCCTCTGGCAGCACACGCGCCGCCCGCCGCGCTACGCCAATGCCGGCCTCGAAATCAACGGCGTCGAGAAGGACTACTCGAACGGCGAATACGGCCCCGACATCGTGAACGACTACGCCATGGACTTCGTCACGCGCCACAAGGACAAACCCTTCTTCCTCTACTACCCGATGACGCTCACGCATTCGCCCTACCAGCCCACCCCCGACAGCAAGACATGGGACCCGAAGACGCAGGGCGAGCAGGCGAAGCAGGACGACAAGCACTTCGGCGACATGGTGGAATACATGGACAAGCTCATCGGCAAACTCGTCGCGCGCCTCGACTCGCTCGGCCTGCGCGACAACACGCTGATCCTCTTCGTCGGCGACAACGGCACGGGCCGGGGCTTGCGCTCCATGATGGGCGACAAGGTCGTCATCGGCGGCAAGGGCACGACCACCGACGCCGGCATGCACGTCCCGCTCATCGTGAACTGGCCGGGCAAAGTCGCCGCGGGCAAAGTCCACGCCGACCTTGTGGACAGCACGGATTTTCTCCCGACTCTGCTCGATGCTGCCGGCGCAAAAGCTCCGCCCGCGCTCAAGCTCGATGGCCGCAGCTTCCTCCCGCAGGCGCGCGGCGAGAAGGGCCAGCCGCGCGAGTGGGCCTACTCATGGTATTCCCCGCGTCAGGGCCCCGACATGACCG
Organism: Verrucomicrobiota bacterium; assembly: GCA_016235545.1. Lineage (GTDB taxonomy): Bacteria > Verrucomicrobiota > Verrucomicrobiia > Limisphaerales > SXTU01 > SXTU01. The sequence goes on from JACRKB010000282.1 coordinate 12,058, forward strand.
TCCGCGAGCTCGCCTTCAACCACCGCTTCAAGCTCTACCGATCCGGCGATTTCTACGACCTCGGCCAGGACATCGGAGAGAAGCAACCGCTCAAGATCGCATCGCTCACCGGCGAAGCCGCCGCCGCCGCGAAGCTGCTGCAAGGCGCACTGGACCAGTTCAAAAGCGCGCGGCCAGCTGGCCTGGACCAACCGGGTGAAAAGGCTGGCAAAGCCAAGGCGAAGAAAAAGGCGAAGTGAAGCGGGCCGGAGGAGAAAGCCGGAACCATGCAGTTGAAGGAATGGGGAGCGCAGCCGCCCCGGCTGAGACATGACAGCCCGGGGCAGCGCCCCGTGTGGCGGCGTAGTAACACCGCCCCCTGAAGGGGCGGAACATTTTGTGTCGCCCTTTCAGGGCTTTGCCAAACGCGGCCCTGCACCCCGGGGCGTTGCTCCGGGCTGGTATGTGATGCTCCTTCGGAGCGCCAACTTCGGAGTTCGGGCCAATAACAACCGCTCAATTGGCGGGGTTGAAATTACTTCGCCAGCTCCTTGATCCTCATGTTTCGGAACCAGACGGTGCCGTGGTCGCCTTGGAGAAAGATCGGCCCCGGCTCGGTCACGTTCTTGTCAATCTCACTGCCCGTCGCGACGTTGCACTCGACGGCGTCGTGAATCTTCTTTCCGTTGAGTGTGACCGTGATCTTGTTGCCGATGATGGTGGCCTCGCAGGTCTGCCACTCGCCGCCGGGCTTGCTGGCGAACTCGCTCGCGGCGGTCTGGTTATAGATCGCGCCGTTGCCTTGCTTGGTGGGCTTGCCGGACTTGAAGTCGCCGAGGATCTGAATCTCGTGCCGCCCGCGCAGGTAGAAGCCGCTGTTCGATCCATCGGGCACCTGAAACTCATAACGCACGGTGAAGTTCCAATACTTCTGCTCGGTGACAAGATCGGTGCCGTGCTCGCCCTTGTTGACCGTGTTCTTGAGGATGCCGTCCTCGATGGTCCAACTGTTGTGGCCGGTGGCGCGGCGGAGCTTCCAGCCGGCGGTGTCCTTGCCGTTGAAAATTGGTTTGAAGCCGTCCTCCTTGTCGGCGGCGAAGGTGAGCGTGGTGAGGGCGAGGGCGGTGAGGAGCGTGACTAGGTTTTTCATAAATGGTTTGGTTGGCCCGCGGATGACACGGATGACGCGGATAGGGGAACTGGCGAAGGCATTTCTTCCGCGTGTTCCGCGTTATCCGTGGGCAGTAGGAATTACTTCTCCAGGCCCAGCGCCCACTTGATGCCGCCAAGGATGTGCTGCTGGTAGGCTAGCGCGATGGCGGGCGGGTTCTTGCGGTTGCCGCCGCCGTCCTTCCACTCAGGGTCCCACATGTCCTCGCGGTGTCCGAGCGAGGTGTAGAAGACGCGGCCGTTGCCGACGTTGCGATACCAAGACATGCCGTTGTAGCCGGGGGCCTTGTTGTGCGGGTGCTTGTCCATCGAGAGCAGCTCCCTGACGTTGCCCTGCTCGTGGCTCTTGAACTCGTAGATCTCGTCGAAGATTTCCCACTGCGCAGGCAGGTGTTTTGTGGCCGGGTGCTTCGGATCCTTGTTGATGGCAGTCACGCTCACCTGGGGGCCGTGCGTCTTGAACTCGCCGCCGAGCATCTCCACGTAGGGCCGGAAGCCGTGAAATGTGTCCGACCCGGAGTGCATGGCGCAGAAGCCCTTGCCCGACTCCACCCACTTGATGAAGGCCTCCTTGTCCGGCAGCGGCAGGTCGCCGGTGGTGTTGGCGAAGATGACGGCATCGTATTTCTTCAGCGCCCCGGCGGAGAGCTTCTCGGCCAGCACACGCTTCTGATCGTCGGAATACTTCTTGTTCAACTCATTAATCTTCGGCTCCTCGGCCTGATATTTCGCCAGCTCGTCGTCGTGGCGCTTCTTGGCAGCCGCGTCCTTCTTCTCGTCGCCGGTGGCCTTGGGCGCGTTGGGCTTGCGCGGGACGTTTGGCGGCGTGACGCGCGCGTAATCCACTGTGAACGCGCCGCTCTTCTCGCCAAGCTGCGCAATGATCCGCTCGGCCACCTCAATCGAGCTGTGCCGGAAGCCCGTGGTGGTGGTCACGACCAGGACGGACTTGGGCGCGGCCTGGGCGCTGGTGGCCAGCGCCAACGCGGCGAGCAGTGACAAGGCGGAACGAGCAGGACTGAGTGGTTTCATGGGATAATAAAGGTTGCCGGTGGCGAACGAGGGGTAAGGACTGGACGGCGGGGAATCGAATTCACCCCAAGCTTCCACTCTGTGCTTCGCTCCCGGCTCCGCCTCTGCCACGGTGCGCGCGTGGGCATTTCGCCGAAACAGTTCGAGCAGTTGCAGAGCCGCGTGAGCAAAGCAAGGCGGCGCACCTCGGCTCCCGCACCGGCTGCCCCGGCCCGCGCGCACGAAGTCATCCTCGGCGTGGACCCGTCGCTGCGCGGCACGGGCTACGGCGTGATCCGCGTCGCAAAGCCGCAGCCAGTCACGCTGGCCCACGGCACGATTGTCTGCGCGGCTGGCTGGGAACGCTCGCGCTGCCTCGCGAAAATTTACGAGTCCTTGCGCGACGTGATTCGCCAGCACCAGCCGACGGTGTGCATCGTGGAAGGGCTGTTCTTCGCGCAGAACTTGCAGACCGCCCTCATCATGGGCGAGGCGCGCGGGGCGGCGCTGGTCGCGATGGCGGAGGCGGGGCTGGAGATTTACGAAGTCGCGCCGCGCAAGGTGAAGCAGGCCATCGTCGGCTACGGCGCGGCGCAGAAGCTCGCGGTGGCCAAGATGGTGCAGCGGATGTTGCAGCTCGCGGAACTGCCCGAGGCCGACGCCGCCGACGCGCTGGCGCTGGCGCTCACCCATGTGCAGAGCTCAGGCAGGTTCTCACTGGCTGCGCCGAAACGCGTCTGAAATGGTGCGACCATGGCAATGACCTGGATCTTCCTGCTCGTGGTGTTCATCGCGCTGGGCATGTTTGCCTTGGTCATCGGCGTGATGGTCATGCTGTTCCGCGCGGCCTCCAAGTCCTCGGCCCGTCCCACTGGTGACAGCGCAGGCAGCACCGTTCCCCCCATCATCACCGACGACAGCCTGACGAACCCGGCCAACCCGCTTTACCACACGCATCACCCGACCCCGATGCCGGACAATGCGAGCCATCACCACTCCATTGGTCCCGGCCCAAGCCCGTCCACCTTTGATGCCTCGCCCAGCCAGTCGTTCGACAGCGGGAGCAGTCCTCCGCCAAGCTGTGACACGGGCGGCTCTGGTTGTGGCTAGCAATTCGCCTATGGACTGGCAGTTCTATTTGTTCGGCACACTCGCCATTGCGGCTTTGGTGTTGTTGTGGGGCTGGGCTTACGGCTTTGATTCTGACGACGACTCGAACAGCAGCCGGAGCCGGCTCACTGATCTGGAAATTGATGGCTGGCGTTCTGATGACGGCGGTTCGCCTTCTGATTCGAGCGATGTGACTTCAGGTGACCGCGACTAGCCGTCCTTCCGCATTGCTTGGGCGCGCGTTCCTCCGCTACAACGGCGCGGCATGATTTCCTTTCTGCACGGCAAGCTGGTGGACGCGCTGCCCACGCAAGTCACGGTGGACGTCCACGGCGTCGGCTACGATGTGCTCATCCCGCTTTCCTCGTTCGACAAGCTGCCAGCGCCCGGCGGCGAGGTGCGGCTGCTCACCCACCTCGCCATCCGCGAGGACGCCCATGTGCTCTACGGTTTCGCCACGGCGGCGGAGCGTGATCTGTTTCGGATGCTCATCCACACCGTCAGCGGCATCGGGCCGAAGATCGCGCTCAATATCCTCAGCGGAATGAACCCGCTCGCATTCCGGGGCGCGGTGGCCAGCGGCGACGTGAAGGCTCTCTCCTCAATCTCCGGCGTGGGCCGCAAGACCGCCGAGCGCATAGTCGTCGAGCTCAAGGACAAGATCGGCGCTGCAGGCGCGTGGGAGGCGAGCAGTGCGGAACGCGCGTTGTCCGCCGGTGGCCAGCGACTCAATGACGCCGTGCTCGCCTTGATGGCGCTGGGCTTCAAGCAACCTGACGCGCACGAGACTGTCCGAGCCGCCCAGGCGATGCTGGGAGAAAAGGCGACGGTGGAGGAACTGGTCAGGGCGGGGTTGAAAAAAGGCTGAATGAAGCGAGGAAAAACCGTTCTACGCTCAGCAGGCACGCGCACGGGCGCTTTCGACTCTCAACTTTCAACTTTCAACTCTCAACTTCGCCCCCTTCCTCCTCTCCCCGTCTGACGCGTCATGTCCACTGCCAGCCTGCCAACCTCCGCCCCCGTCGTGCCCCACCGCGCGAAGTGGCATGGACTGCTGGCGGCGCGCCTGATCTGGTTGATGTCGAGCTCGGTCGCGGCCACGCTGCGCTGGCGTTGGCGTGACGAAACCAATCTGTTCGAGAACGGCGGCAAGGAGCCGGTCATCTTCTGTCTGTGGCACAACCGGCTGGCACTCTCGCTCATCCTCTTCCGCCGCTACGTGCAGGCGCGGCAGCCGCAACGCAAGATGGCCGCTCTCGTGAGCGCGAGCCGCGACGGCGGGATGCTGGCGCGGGTGTTGGAGCTTTTCGACGTGGAGCCGGTGCGAGGATCATCCAGCCGGCGCGGGCCCCAGGCTTTGCGCGAGCTGGTGTCGGCAGCGCAGCGGGGCCGCGACCTCGCCATCACGCCAGACGGGCCGCGCGGGCCCTGCTACGTGGTGCAGGAAGGCATTGTCTCGCTCGCGCAGCTCACCGGGATGGCAATTGTCCCGGCATCTTTTCACCTGAGCTGCAAGTGGCGCTTGAAGACTTGGGACCGCTTCCAAGTGCCGCTACCCTTCGCGCGATGCGAGGTTCAGCTCGGCATGCCGGTGCGGATTCCGCGTGATGCGAGCGGCGCGGAGCGGGAGCGGCTGCGCGCGGAGCTCGAAGCGCGGATGAGGGCGATCACGCGGGACTAGTTAGCCCGATTTCCGAAATTGGAACCGCAGGAGACGCGAAAAAGGCTGACGGGGCGCGGCGTTCAAGCAACAGCAGGCCGGGGAGGAAAAGTGCATTCGGCTGCCGGTTGGTTTGGGCATGTTTCTGCGGGCTGAAAGCCGCGCTCCCGGCCCACGGTTCGCATCCGGCTTCGGCGTTCGGGTTGAGTCGGGTTTTCCGGGGTTTTCGCAACGAAAAACGAATCCGTCAAACCAGATGAGTGCGAAGGAGACCAGACATTTTTGTGCCGCTTCGTCCCTAGTTGCTACTAATCTTCCCGCGCTGTGGCGTTTATCTATCCCAAGCAATACGATGTGATCGTGGTCGGTGCCGGGCACGCCGGCGTGGAGGCCGCGCTGGCCGCCGCGCGCATGGGCGCGCAGACCCTGCTGCTCACCATCAACCTCGACACCATCGGGCAGATGTCCTGCAACCCCGCGATCGGGGGCTTGGCCAAGGGACATCTGGCGCGGGAAATTGACGCGCTGGGCGGAGAGATGGGCCGCACGACGGACATGACCGGGCTTCAGTTCCGAATGCTCAATGCGTCGAAAGGGGCGAGCGTCCGGGCTCCGCGAGCGCAATGCGACAAGAAAGCTTACCAGTTTAGGCTCAAGTGGTTGTGTGAACAGCAAGGCAATCTGGACTGCAAGCAAGGCCAGACGATCAAGCTGCTTCACCGAGATGGCAAGGTAACAGGCGTGGAGACGACGCTTGAAGTGCAATACACTGGTCTTACAGTAGTTATAACCACAGGAACCTTTCTAAGAGGTCTCATGCACGTCGGGGCGAACCAACAGTCCGGCGGGCGGGCGGGCGAGGCGGCCGCACTGGGGCTATCTGCATCGTTGCAGGAGATAGGAATTGAGCTTGGAAGGCTCAAAACGGGCACTCCGCCCCGCTTGGTGAGGGGTTCGATTGACTTTACGAAAACGGAGGTTCAGCCCGGAGACGAGCCGGTCCCGTGGTTCACTTATTGGAAGGAGGAGCTGTGGGCGGAGGGAATGTTCCATAAGGAACAGAGCAGCGGGCGGAGCAATCAGTATTCAGTATCCAGTGTTCAGTCAGGCCAACCGAGCACTGAACGCTGCTCACTGAATACTTGCCCCTACCCTCCCGGTTCCGTCCTCGCCCAGGCCGGTGCCCAGCTTGCCTGCCATGTCACTTGGACCACGCTGCGCACCGCCGAGATCATCCGCGCAAACTTGCATAAGTCGCCAATGTATTCCGGGGTTATAGAGGGAATTGGGCCGAGGTATTGCCCGAGCATCGAGGACAAGATCGTGAAGTTCCCAGAGAAGCAGCGGCAGCAGATATTTCTGGAGCCGGAAGGCATCGCGACGGATGAGATCTACGTGAACGGGTTCTCGACTTGCCTGCCGTTCGAGGTGCAATACGAGATGGTGCGGAGCATCATCGGCTGCGAGCGCGCGGAAATCATGCGGCCCGCCTACGCCGTGGAGTATGACTTCGCTTTCCCCACCCAGTTGCACCCCAGCTTGGAGACGAAGGTGTGCCGTAACCTGTTCCTCGCCGGGCAAATCAACGGGACTTCCGGCTACGAGGAGGCGGGCGCACAAGGCATCATGGCGGGCATCAACGCCGTGCGCCGGGTGCAGGGGCGTGAGCCAGTGGTCTTGCGGCGTGACCAGGCGTATATCGGGGTGCTGATAGATGACCTTGTGACGAAGGGCACGGTGGAGCCGTATCGGATGTTCACGAGCCGGGCGGAGTATCGCCTGCTGCTGCGCCAGGACAACGCGGACCTGCGGCTGTCGGAGATCGGCCGGGACGTGGGGCTGTTGCCGGAACGCTTGTGGCAAAAGGTCGCGGCCAAGCGGGACGCCATCGCGACAGAGCTGGACCGACTGGAGAGGACGCACGTCGGGTCGGATTCGCAGGCGAAGTTGCTGCGAAGGCCGGAGGTGAGCTATGGGGACTTGCCGCACCGGGACGAGGCGCTTTCAGCGGAGGTCGTCGAGCAGGTGGAAATCGCTTTGAAATACGACGGCTACATCCAGCGCCAGGAGACGGAGATCGAGCGCTTTCGCACGATGGAGGACAAGCGCATTCCTGACTGGCTGGACTACGCCGTGCTGCGCAACCTCCGACCCGAGGCATGCCAGAAGCTCACGAAGGTGCGCCCCGCCACGCTCGGACAGGCCAGCCGCATCTCCGGCGTCAGCCCCGCCGACATCAGCGTGGTGATGATCGCCATGAAGCGCGGCCCCGCTGAGGAGCCGGTCGCTTGCGGCGCAGCCGAGCACCAGGACGATGTGGCCGGCCACACGGGCTGTTGCGGGGACTTGTAGCAACAAAGAGCCACAAGAGGGCACAAAGAGAGGGTCGGGTTTGAGGACAAGCGGTGTTCCATGTGGAACTTTTCACCTCTTGCACTTCTTGTGCTTTTTTGTGGCTTCCTTGAACTTCTCTTTGACTCAGGCGTCGAACGCTCTACACTGACCGCGCGTGAAGGCCATCGTTACCATCCTGTTCAGCCTCGCACTGGTGCTCTCGCACCTGCCCGCCTCCGCGTCGCCCGTCAAACAGCTCTGCAATCTCGCGACCGCCTGCGATTGCGGCAACTCCAACTGCTGCATGAAAGCGGCGGAGTCGGCCCCGGCCCCGGTCGCTCCCGCGCCGAATCCAGATTCCTCCCGCACGCAACTGGTCGTTGCCTTCCAAGCTGTCGCCCACTTTTTCCTAGCCCAGCCTGAGGCAAACACCTCGCACGCTTTCCTCGCAGTTCCTCCCGCCCCTGCTGCCGTTCCGCTCTACGTGCGGAATTGCAGCTACCTCATCTGATTCACGACGCCCAGTCGTAGTGTGTCCACGCATCGTGTCGAGGCGTGTATAGTGTTCCCTGTTTGGCTTGGTTGGGTGACGTGTCGTTATGAAGAATTCATGTTACATCTTGTTTATAATAAACTACTTATGCTACCGTGGCTTGTCGCTTGGAGCCGATGCGGTGGCCGAAGGAACCAATGCCGTTTCCGTCTCGCCAACAGTGTTGGCGGCGCTGTTCGATGAAGCGCGTGCGGGCAATTCTGGGCTGCGGGTGTCCGGAGCCAAGGTGCTTGCAAGCCAATTTGGAGTCGAGGCGGTGCGGAGCTGGGAAGATCCAAAGTTCACCTTGGGTGGCGTTCTGTCCGGCCCGCGCCGGGGCCGGATCGAGGAAGACGGTGACTTGATTTACGGCGTGGACCAGAAGCTGCCGCTCTGGAACCGCCCCAGCCTGAGCCGCGACATCCTCGTGGCCGAGACGCAGACGCAGGCGTCGGAAGGTGCCTTCCGCGAGGCGCAACTGCGCCGGGACCTGACCAAAGCTTTGCTCCGCATCTCGCTCGTGCATCGCACGACGAGCTTCATCACCAACGACCTCGCTTGGCTCGACACACTCATCGCGTTGGGCGAGGAGAAGTTCCGCGCCGGGACAGGCTCCCACACTGACCTGCTCCAGATTCAAAATGAGAAGAGCAAACGCACCGATGCGCTGCGCACCGAGCAGAACAAGCTGCGGGCCGAGCGGGCGGCCTTAAACCGTCTGCTCGGCCGCGACCTGCAAGCGCCGTGGCCAGCGGTCGAGCTACCGCGTCTAATGCCGCCGGTTGCTTACTCGCCGGCGCTCGCCGCTTACGCCGCGACGAACGAGCCGCGCCTCAAGGTGCTGCGCCAGGAGAAAGCGCAGGCCGAGGCCGTCACCCGGCTCACCCAGACCATGCGCCGACCCGACCTGAGCTTTGGCATTCAGGGCCGGCAATACAGTGGCGACGCCGGCTTCCGCGAAGGGACGTTCACGTTGAGTCTCAATCTTCCTTGGTGGAATGCTCCGAAGTATCGGGCCGACCTCAGCCGCGACGAGGCGAAGGTCCACACCGTCGAGGCCGAGATGACGGACTACGAACTCAGCGTGCGCGAGGAAGTCCTGCGGCTCACGCTCGCCACGGACGCCGCCTATCGCGAGTCCGTGCTCTACCGCGACGAAATCCTCCAACGCGCGCAGCAGGCGGTGGCGTCGTTTCTCCTCATGTGGGAAGGCAACCGCGGCGTGCTGCGCGATGTCCTCGACGGCCGCCGCGCTCTGCTCGACGGCCAGCTCATGCAGGACCGCGCCATCGTTGAGCAGCATCAGTCGCTCGCGGAACTCGCCGCGCTATGCGACCTGCCGGACTATTTCCAGCTCGCGCGCTTGCTCATCCAGCTCGCCAGCCCGTCGCCCCACCAGCACGCGCCTGCCGCGCCGCCGGCCAAATAGAACGCACACGTATCGTCCATCAATAAACCAATTCCCGGCATGAACGCCAAGCTTCCCCTCGCCATTCTCACCACCGCCGCTCTCGCGGGCGCAGGCGGCTGGTTCGCCGCGAGCCATTTCCGCGGCGCGCACGACCACGCGCCCGCCGCCAAGACGGACTCCTCCGCGAAGAAAGTGCTCTACTACCAGAGCGCGATGCACCCGTGGGTGAAAGCCGACAAGCCCGGCAAGTGCACCGTCTGCGGCATGGACCTCGTGCCGGTTTACGAAGGGCAGAAGGGTTACGAACTTGCCGCCGGCACCGTGAGCCTCGGAACGAATGCGATTCAAGCGGTGCATGTGCAGACTGCCAGCGTGAGCAAGCGTCCGCTCGTCCGCACGCTGCGCGTGGCCGGCACGATTGACGACAACGACGCGAAGCACCGCCGGCTCACAGCGTATGTGGAGGGCCGCATTGAAAAGCTGCACGTCAACTACGTCGGCGCGGAAGTGAAGGAAGGCGAGCCGCTCGCGACTTTCTACAGCCCGATGCTGCTGAATGCCGAACGCGAATACGCGTTGCTCTTCCGCCAAAGCCAGGCTGCGCACACCTACGCGCTTACGGCCGAGCACAAGCGCCTGTTGGCCGCCGCCGAGCAGCGCCTCACGCGCTACGGTCTCACATCCGCGCAGATTGCGAAGCTGCCGTTCAAGGCGGAGACGAACCACCTCAGCGAAATCCTCGCGCCCATGAGCGGCACCGTCGTCACGCGCGACGTTTACGAGGGCCAGTTCGTGAAGGAAGGCGACAAGCTCTTCGAGCTCGCGGACTTCTTCACCATGTGGTTCCAGTTCGACCTCTACGAACGCGACTTCGCGTGGGTGCGCGTCGGGCAGGAGGTGGAAATCACCGTGCCGAGCGCGCCGGGCAAGAAATTCGTCGCGGCCATTGCCTTTATTGACCCGAACCTCAACGACATGACTCGCAGTGCGCGCGTGCGCGTCGAGTTGCAGAACCCTCTCATCACCGTGCAGGGCAAGTCCCGCCGCGAGCTGCTCCACCGGACTTACGCGGAGGCGCTCGTGAAACTCGACACGCCCGAAGTCCTCGCCTTGCCGCGCTCCGCTGTGCTGCACACCGGCGACCGCGCGGTGGTCTATGTGGACAAGGGCGGCGGCGCTTACGAACAGCGCCGCGTGAAACTGGGCCGCGCGGGCGAGGAGCACTGGGAAATCCTCGATGGCGTGAAAGAGGGCGAGAACATCGTGACCACGGGCAACCTGCTCATTGACGGCCAGGCGCAGCTCAACTCACAGGCCGGCGAGTCCAGCCCTGCGGCACCCGTTGCAGTTGCCGCTCCCAAAGCAAATGAGCCGCTGCCATCCGGGGTGAAGCCTTATCCGCTCGATGTCTGTATCGTCACCGGCTTGAAGCTCGGTTCGATGGGCGACCCACCGTCACTGATTCACCAAGGCCAGCAGTTCAAATTCTGCTGCGGTGCCTGCACGCCGAAGTTCAATGAAGAACCGGCGAAGTTCCTTCAGAAACTCTCGGCGCTCACGAAGAGCGCCGCGCCACAAACCCAAAACACACAGAAACAATGAAAGTCACATCCGCAATCCTAGTCACCGCCTTCGCCGCCGCCGTCCTCATCGGCTGCGACAAGAAAGAACCGGCCGCACCGAAAGCTGACGCGCCCAAGACCGAAGCCCCAAAGGCCGGCACCGACGCCAAGACCGCCGCGAAGCCCTACCCGCTCGAAGTTTGCATTGTCGGCGGCGAGAAGCTCGGCTCGATGGGCAAGCCGTTCGTGTTCGTTCACCAAGGCCAGGAAATCAAACTCTGCTGCGACGGCTGCAAGTCTGACTTCGACAAGGAGCCGGCGAAGTTCCTCGCGAAGCTCGCGCCGAAAAAGTGATGCCTGCCAACGCCGCACATCCCAAGGAGTGATTCCGCATGATTAACCGACTCATCGAATGGTCCCTGCGGAATCGCTTCCTTGTGGTGTGCGGCGTGTTCTTCCTCATCGCGTTCGGCACGCGCGCGGTGTTCCGCACGCCGGTGGACGCGATTCCCGACCTGTCCGAGAACCAGGTCATCGTGTTCGCGGATTGGGCGGGGCGCTCGCCGCAGGAGGTCGAGGACCAGGTCACGTATCCGCTCTCCGTCGGGCTGCAAGGGCTGGCGGGCGTGAAGACCGTGCGCGCGAACTCGATGTTCGGCTTCGCGATGCTGACCATCATCTTCGAGGAACGGGTGGACAACTACTTCGCCCGCACGCGCGTGCTGGAGCGGTTGAACTTGCTCGCTGCGCAACTTCCCGCCGGCGTCGTGCCGCAGCTCGGCCCTGACGCAACGGGACTGGGCTGGGTCTATCAGTATTACCTCCACGTTGATCCGACGCTCGCCCACAGCCCAGCGCACACGAACTCCGCCTCTCAACTCTCAACTCTCAACTCTCAACCGTCCTACGACCTCGGCCAGCTCCGCGCGCTGCAAGACTGGTTCATCCGCTACCAGCTCAACGCCGTGCAAGGCGTCGCGGAGGTCGCGAGCATCGGCGGCTTCGTGCGGCAGTATCAGATTGAAGTCAGCTCGCTCAAAATGCGCGCGCGCAAGGTCACGCTGAAGGACGTGATGGACGCCGTCGGCGCGAGCAACCTCAACGTCGGAGGCAAGGTGATTGAGGAGAACGGCATGGAGTTCGTCGTGCGCGGCCTGGGCCTCGTGAAGTCGCTCGCGGACTTGGAGAACATCGTGTTGATGGAGCGCGGCGGCATTCCCATTTACCTCAGGGACATCGCCACCGTGCAAATCGGCGGCGACTTCCGGCGCGGCACGCTCGACGTGGACGGACGCGAAGTCGTAGGCGGCATCGTCGTGATGCGCAACGGCGAGAACGCGCTCGCGACCATCAACCGCGTGAAAGAGAAGATTCGCCAAATCCAGCCGAGCCTCCCGCCCGGTGTCACCATCAAGTCCTTCTACGACCGCGCGGAACTCATCGACCGCACGATAGACACGCTCAAGCACGCTCTCGCCGAGGAAATCATCCTCGTCACGCTCGCGCACATCATCTTCCTCTGGCATTTCCGCAGCATCCTCATCGTCACCGTGCCGCTGCCGCTCTCGATTCTCGTGTCGTTCATCCTCATGGAGAAGTTCGGCATCAGCTCGAACATCATGTCGCTCTCCGGCATCGCCATCGCCATCGGCGTGCTCGTGGACGCGGGCATTGTGATGACGGAGAACGTGATTCGACATTGTGAGAGAGCGGAGGAGGAGAAGCGGCAGAAAGTAATTAGTGGGGGAGTAATTAGTAATCAGTCCGCAAGCGCGGGTGTCGCCGATGCTTCGCAGACCGCCACCACCCCACTAAGCACTAACTCACTAATTACTAATCACTCTTCCCGACTGACGGCCGAGGAAACCCTCGCCGTCGTCCTCACCTCCGCGCAGCAAGTGGGCCGCCCCATCTTCTTCGCGATGATCATCATCATTCTGGCGTTCCTGCCGGTGTTCGCGCTGTCGGGACAGGAGGGCAAGCTGTTCCACCCGCTCGCGTTCACGAAGACCTTCGCGATGATTGGCTCGACCATTCTCGCCGTGACCATCGTGCCGGCGTTGTGCTCGCTGCTCGTGCGCGGGCCGTTCCACTCCGAGGACCGCAACTGGGTCATGCGCGCGCTGCTGGCCATCTACGACCCGGTGCTGGACTGGGCGCTCCGCTGGAGGAAGACCGTGATGGCGTGCGCCGCACTGCTGCTCTCGTTCGCGTTGTTAATCGCCTTCGGCATTCCGCGACCCGCGATGTTGTGGCTCGCGAAGCTAGAGGAGCGCGGACGCCCACGTCCGCAAGAGCGTGCTGCGGA